>JBJOIU010000029.1:0-25678 GCA_046046935.1 Bacteroidota bacterium | reverse complement strand
AACGGTCGTGCTACTATTCAAGATGACGATAATGATTTCTGGTTTGGCTTTGAGCAAGAATATTTCTTGTGGAATCCTGCAACTAACAAACCATTAGGTTTCCCAGAAGGTGGATACCCTGGTCCTCAAGGTCCTTACTATTGTTCTGTTGGAGCAAACAATGCATATGGTAGAAATATTGTTGAAGAGCATTTAGATATTTGTTTAGAAGCAGGATTGAATGTAGAAGGTATTAATGCCGAAGTTGCTGCTGGACAATGGGAATTCCAAATATTTGCAAAAGGCGCAAAAGAAGCAGGTGACCAAATTTGGGTTGCAAGATATTTATTAGAAAGAATTGGCGAAACATATGGTGTATCAATCAACTGGCATTGTAAACCATTAGGTACATTGGATTGGAATGGTTCTGGAATGCACGCCAATTTCTCTAACACCACTTTAAGAACTTGTGGTAAAAGAGAAGTGTATGAAACCATTTGTGAAGCTTTCCGACCAGTAGTAAAAGAACATATAGATGTATATGGTGCAGATAACCATTTACGCTTAACTGGAAAGCATGAGACTGCATCTATTCATGATTTCTCTTTCGGAGTTTCAGATAGAGGTGCATCTATCCGTATCCCAATTGGCGCAGTGGAGAAAGGTTGGAAAGGATGGTTAGAAGATCGTCGTCCAAACTCTGCAGCTGATCCTTACAAAGTAGCAGCAAGAATTATTAAGACGGTTAAAACTGCAAAAGTGTAAGCCCTTGATTTTTAATGAAAATGGTTCATAAATAGTGTTTTGAATTGAAATCCCCCATGAAAATGGGGGATTTTTTGTGCATTACTGCATTTTATAAACTCTTTGGCCTAATAAAATGGGGTTAAATTTGCATTACTTAACAAATCAAAAATTATATTATATGTCATTAAGAACCGATGCTGTCAATCATGTGAGTCATGGCAAAGTCAATTCTCCAGATATCAAAGGTGCAAAGATCACCGGTGTTTTTGGAGAGAATGTATTTACCTTAAAAACTGCTAGAGAATATTTAAGCGACGAAGCTTATAAAAGTTTACTAGCTAGCGTAAGAGGTGGCAAGAAAATTGATCGTCAAGTAGCAGGTCAAATTGCATCTGGTATGCGTGCATGGGCAGAGAGCAAAGGTGTTACTCACTATACACACTGGTTTCAACCATTAACTGGAAGCACTGCTGAAAAGCATGACTCTTTCTTTACATTAAAAGGAGACGGAACTGCTATTGAAGAATTTGAAGGAGCAGCATTAATTCAACAAGAACCAGATGCTTCTTCTTTTCCTAATGGTGGATTAAGAGCCACATTTGAAGCAAGAGGTTATTCTGCTTGGGACCCTTCTTCTCCCCCATTCATTATAGAAATTGGTAATGGTAAAACATTATGTATCCCTACAATATTTATTTCTTACACAGGAGAATCATTGGACTATAAAGCGCCTTTGATGAAAGCTGTTGAAGCAGTAAACAAAGCAGCAGTGAATGTTTGTAACTATTTTGATAAAAATGTTACCAAAGTAGCACCTACTTTAGGTTGGGAACAAGAATATTTTGTAATTGATGAAGCCTTGGTAAATGCAAGACCAGACTTAGTTCAATGCGGAAGAACTGTATTTGGTTTTACACCTGCAAAAGGGCAACAATTAGAAGATCATTATTTTGGATCTATTCCAGAAAGAGTGTACGCGTTTATGCGCGACTTCGAAAATGAATCTTATAAATTAGGTATTCCATTAAGAACAAGACATAATGAAGTAGCGCCTGCACAATTTGAGTGTGCACCTATTTTTGAAGAAGTGAATATTGCTGTAGATCATAATATCTTATTAATGGATGTAATGACAAGAGTAGCAAAACGTCACCACTTAGTTGTTTTATTACACGAAAAACCATTTGCTGGAATTAACGGTAGTGGCAAGCATAATAACTGGAGTTTGGCAACAGATACTGGCGTGAACTTATTAGCACCAGGTAAAACACCAAAGACGAATTTAATGTTCTTAACATTCTTTGTAAACACCATTAAGGCTGTACACGATTATGCAGATATCTTAAGAGCATCTATTGCATCAGCATCAAACGATTTCCGCTTAGGTGCTAACGAAGCTCCTCCAGCAATAATCTCTGTATTCATTGGTGATTACCTAACAAAAGTATTGAACGATGTGGAGAGCAGAGTGAACAGTAAATTTGATGAGCAAGATGAAGCTATCTTAAAAATAGATTTACATAGAAGTATCCCTGAATTATTAATTGATAATACAGATAGAAACAGAACTTCTCCTTTTGCATTTACAGGAAATAAATTTGAATTCCGCGCAGTGGGTTCTACAGCAAACTGCGCTTTGCCAATGACTGTGTTGAATACCATTGTGGCAGATACATTGGTGAAATTCTCACAAGAAGTAGACGCTTTGATTGAAAAGGGCGATAAGAAAGAGATTGCTATTATGCAAGTCATTCAAAAGTATATAGTTTCAAGTAAGAAAATTTTATTTGAAGGAGATGGATATAGCGAAGCATGGCATAAGGAAGCAGAAAAAAGAGGCTTGCCTAATTTAAAAACAACTCCTGTAGCTTTAGATGCAATGGTAACTGAAAAGTCTAAGAAATTATTCAAAGACAATCATATTTACACGCATGCAGAATTAGAAGCAAGACACGAAATTGAATTAGAGAAGTATATTAAGAAAGTACAGATCGAAGCACGTGTAATGGGAGATTTAGCAACCAACCATATTATCCCTGCAGCAATTAAGTATCAAAATGAGTTATTGAAGAATGTTAGCTTACTTAGAGAAGCAGCTTTGCCTGAAAAATTATACAAAGGTCAGTTGACTTTATTAAAAGATGTAAGTACACATATTCAACAAGTGTATGAGAATACACATGCCATGGTAGAAGAAAGAAAAGTAGCAAATAATATCGAGCACTCTCGCGAAAAAGCAATTGCTTATGAAGCAAAAGTAAAAGCGCAATACTTTGACAAGATTCGTTACCACGTTGACAAATTAGAACAATTGGTAGACGACGAGTTATGGACATTGCCTAAGTACAGAGAATTGTTATTCTTACGCTAGTTGGAATAATTATAGACATTCCTCCAAGGGTAATCCCCCCAACAAAAAGGCTCCGAATTTCTTCGGAGCCTTTTAAATTTATTCAAATTAAGCGTATCTAATAAAGAACTCTTTATCGACTACTTCATTTTAAATGTTTCCAAAAACTTAGTAGTGAAATTTCCTTTTCTGAAATCTTCGTTTTGCATTAATTGCAAATGGAATGGAATGGTTGTTTTCACTCCTTCAATTACATATTCGCTTAAGGCGCGATACATTGTATTAATTGCTTCTTCACGTGTTTGTGCAACAGTGATTAATTTACCAATCATAGAATCGTAATATGGAGGGATTACATATCCTGCATATACATGGCTATCTACACGAACACCATGTCCACCTGGAGTATGCAATACAGTAATCTTTCCTGGAGAAGGTCTAAAGTCGTTGTATGGATCTTCTGCATTGATACGACATTCAATCGCATGCAATTGAGGTTCGTAATTCTTACCAGAAATTTTTTCTCCTGCAGCAATTTTAATTTGCTCTTTAATTAAATCATAACTCACTACTTCTTCTGTAACGCAATGTTCTACTTGAATACGCGTATTCATTTCCATGAAGTAGAAATTACGATGCTTATCCACTAAGAACTCAATAGTTCCTACACTTTCATAATTAATTGCAGCTGCAGCTTTGATTGCAGCTTCACCCATTCTTTGACGTAATTCAGAAGTCATAAATGGAGAAGGAGATTCTTCTACCAATTTTTGGTGTCTTCTTTGAATAGAACAATCACGCTCACTCAAATGACAAACATTCCCAAACTGATCCCCTGCTACTTGAATTTCAATATGTCTTGGCTCTTCCACAAATTTCTCCATGTATAAACCATCATTTTTGAAACTTGCAGCAGCTTCCATCTTCGCATCATTAAATGCTTTTTCAATTTCTGCTTCACTCCAAACTACACGCATACCCTTTCCACCACCACCAGCTGTTGCTTTGATGATTACTGGATACACTATTTCTTTTGCTAATTTCTTCGCTTCTTCTACGCTTTCTAATAAACCTTCTCCACCTGGAACTACAGGAACACCCGCTTTGATCATCGTTTCTTTTGCAGTGATCTTATCTCCCATTTTATTGATCATCTCTGGAGTGGGTCCAATAAATTTAATTCCATGGTCTGCACAAATTTGTGCAAACTTTGAATTCTCTGCTAAGAAACCATAACCAGGATGCACCGCATCCGCATTAGTGATTTCACAAGCAGCCATTATATGAGGGATATTCAAATAAGACTCTGCACTCTTTGGTCCACCAATACATACCGCTTCGTCTGCAAATTTTACATGCAAACTATCTTTATCAGCGGTTGAATAAACTGCTACGGTTTTGATGCCCATCTCACGACAGGTTCTTATTATACGCAAAGCAATTTCGCCACGATTGGCTATCAATATCTTTTTAAACATTTTTTGGGATTAAAATGAATGAATGTAAATGCCTAAGCAGGTTGTACTAAAAATAATGGTTGATCAAACTCTACTGGGCTTGCATCTTCAACCAATACTTTAACAATGATACCTTTTACTTCTGATTCGATCTCATTGAACAATTTCATTGCTTCAATAATACAAACCACTTTACCTGGGCTTACTTCTGTTCCTTCTTCTGCCATTAATGGCTTATCAGGAGCTGCTCTTCTATAGAAAGTACCAATCATTGGACTCTTTATAGTTATTAAATTATCTGTTGCAGCAGCTGGAGCTGAAGCTGGCGCAGCTGGGGCAGCAGCTACTGGAACTGGTGCGGGAGCGGCTGGAGCAGCGGCATAAACTGGTGCAGAACTAACTGTAACTCTTTCTTCTTTTTGTTTGATGGTCACTTTTCCGTCCTTGTCTTCGATGCTAATTTCACCGATATTACTCTTGTTAACCACCTTAATTAAATCATGAATTTGTTTTAAGTCCATTTTTAGCAATTTTGGGTAAAATTGGGGTATTTTTATCAAAAATCACAATAAAATGCCCTTTTTTATCAAAAAATGGTCATTTTTTGTACTATTTCGAATGGGTAGAAAACAAAAAGAGTGGTTATATTCTATAAATAAAGAAGGGGCTCCTTTATGGGGCCCCTTCTTTATTTTCATTAGAGTGTTTTTTTGATACTCTTATATTGCAAAGCAAAGAGTTTCAAAAAAACTACTTAACGCGTTCTACGTATTCGCCACTCTTCGTATTAATCTTGATTTTCTCCCCTTCGTTCACAAACAAAGGTACCATTACTGTAGCACCAGACTCGATAGTCGCTGCTTTTAAAGCACGTGTTGCAGTATCTCCTTTTACGCCATTCTCGCAATAAGTAATCAATACATCCAATTTCTCTGGTAATTCAGCACCAATTGGTAATTCGGTTTCTGTATTCATGAAAACAAAAACTTCAGCACCTTCAATTAAGTACTGAGGAGCATCAATCATTTCTTCCGCCATGACGATTTGCTCAAAAGTCTCATTGTTCATTAAGTTGTAGCCACTATCATCCTTATATAAGAATTGAAAAGTCTTCTTCTCCACTCTTACTGGGAAAATGGTTTCACCACTATTCCAAGTCTTTTCGATAGATCTTTTATTATCTACACCTTTTAATTTAGCCCAGATTTTTGCAGCTGCTCTAGCAGTTTTGTTCTCTCCAAACTCAACTACAGTGTATAAGTTATTGTCTAGTTTAAGGATCATTCCACGACTGATGTCTGATGTTGTTGCCATAATGTTGTTTTTATAATTTGTCTATGCGAGGCACAAAAGTAGTACTTGCCGGCCATTTATAAAAAAACCTATAATTTTTGTTGCCAAATAAGGGTAAAAAATGGCTGTTTAGCGTATTTTTGCGCCACAAATAACAAATTCAGTCCTCATGTCAGTATTAGTTAACAAAAATTCGAAGATCATTGTACAAGGTTTTACCGGTACAGAAGGTAGTTTCCATGCGTCTCAAATGATCGAATATGGAACGCAATTGGTGGGTGGTGTAACTCCAGGTAAAGGTGGTACAACACATTTAGATCGTCCTGTATTTAATACTGTGGCAGATGCAGTGAAATCAACTGGAGCTGATGTTAGTATCATATTTGTACCTCCTGCTTTTGCAGCTGATGCAATTATGGAAGCAGCTGATGCTGGTATTGCATTAGTGGTTTGTATTACAGAAGGTATCCCAGTGCAGGATATGGTGAAAGTGAAAAATTTCTTATTAGGAAAAACAACAAGATTAATAGGACCAAACTGTCCAGGTGTTATCACAGCTGAAGAAGCAAAAGTGGGTATTATGCCAGGCTTTATTTTCAAGAAAGGAACTATTGGTATCGTTTCTAAGAGCGGTACTTTAACATACGAAGCTGCTGACCAAGTAGTGAAAGCCGGTTTAGGAATTACTACTGCTATTGGAATTGGTGGTGATCCAATCATTGGAACTACTACTAAAGAAGCAGTTGAATTATTAATGAACGATCCTGCTACTGAAGGAATCATCATGATTGGTGAAATTGGTGGTAGTATGGAAGCAGATGCTGCAAATTGGATTAAAGACAATATGAAAAAACCAGTGGTAGGATTTATCGCAGGTCAAACAGCCCCTCCAGGACGTCGTATGGGTCACGCTGGTGCAATTGTTGGTGGCGCTGATGATACAGCTGCTGCTAAAATGAAAATTATGGCTGCATGTGGTATTCACGTTTGTGCTAGTCCTGCTGATATTGGTAAAACAATGGCAGCTGCATTAAAGAAATAATTTTTGCATTGAAATAGCTAAATCCCTTATCCAAAAGATAAGGGATTTTTTTATTGTACATTTGAGCCATGAAGAAGGCCTTATTAAGTATTTTATTTTTATTGATGATGGCTCCTATATGGGCACAGCAAAAAGCGTTGCAAATTATTTGCAAGCCACCCATTAAAGCTATTGCTGGTCAATCTATCAAGTTACAAGTAAAAGTGGCGCATCAATTAAAAGAAGAAAAAACGGGCACACTTAGTTTATCATTAATTAATCACGCAACTGGTAAATCGGTAGATGGCTGGTTCATCAATATTTTTCCTTTTCAATATTTTACCACCATCGATAAAGAAAATTTTGAAGTGGAATTTCCTTTCACAGTACCGCACGAATTCAAAGGCAGTTTTGACATTGAGCTAGTTGCCAAAGTGCCCTCCTTTACAGATAGTGTAAGATTTACTGTAGTCACTTCATCGAAAAAATAATTATTGCACTATGTCAACCAAGCTTGATTATATTATTGTTGGCCAAGGCTTGGTTGGAACATGGATGAGTTATTATGCCCAGCAATTTGATAAAACATTTATTGTTATCAACGACCCCTCCACTCCTTCTGCAACTGCAGTAGCTAGTGGGGTAATCAACCCTGTAACTGGAAGAAGAATTGTACAAACTTGGATGATTGATACTTTATTGCCTAATGCATTGAATGCTTATCAAGAATTAGGAAAACAATTAAATGAAAAATTGATTAAAGAAGCCCCTGTTATATTATTACATCCTTCTTTACAGATGAAAGAAAGCTTTGAATACAGATTGAATCATGACAATGTGTATTTATCTCCCAATAGAGAAGCCGATTGGCAAAAGTTTTTTATAACTCCTTTTGGAACAGGACAAATTGATTCCTCTTATTGGATTGATTTAAACACCATGCTTAGTTCTTGGAGAAATCATTTGGAAAACTCCAGCAACTTTATTGAAGACAGATTTGATATACAAGATTTAATGGTAGAAAAAGAGCAGGTACAATGGAAAGGATTTACTGCTAAGCATATTATTTTTTGTGACGGAAATAATAGTATGACTAATCCTTATTTTAATGCATTACCATTTGCACCTAATAAAGGAGAGGCATTAATTGTAAAAATTGAATCCCTTCCGCCTACTAATATTTATAAGAACAATATTTCGATTGTGCCTTGGAAAAAAGATTTATTTTGGGTAGGCTCTAATTATGAATGGACTTTCAAAGACCAGGCTCCTACGGAAAGTTTTAAAGAAAAAATGATACAAGCCTTAGATAGTTTTTTAAAAATCCCCTACTCTATTGTAGATCATATTACCGGCATAAGACCAGCCAATACAGAAAGAAGGCCATTTATAGGGTTGCACCCATTGTATCCTAGCCTGGCTATTTGCAATGGCATGGGCACAAAAGGTTGTTCTCTAGCTCCTTTTTTTTCGAAACAATTAATTGAGTATATTGAAAACGGAAAAGCAATAGATGCAGAAGCCGATATAAAAAGATTTGAAAACATTTTAATAAATTAATTATGTCTACTAACAAAAACGAATTTTATAATATTCCGATCTCTTATCGTAAGATGGAAAACCTGCATATTGTATTTTGGTTATTTAAAGATATAGCTTGGTGTATGTTTTGGAAACCATTAGGCTTAGTAATGATTATACCAACACTAGCAATATCCATAATCATTGCCTGGAGGACTAGAGAAATTGTTTCAGAACTATGTCATAATATAGCAATTACCGTATGGATAAGTGCCAACTCTTTTTGGATGTGTAGCGAATTTTTTGGGGTGGATAATTATGTAGTATTTGGTTCTGTTACTGTGAAAGAATTAGCTATGATACCATTTGTAAGTGGTGTGCTAATTCTTGCTTATTACTATTTATGGTATAAACCTAGACACCAAAAAGAAGCGCTTACTTTATAAATACTTTTTTAATTGATTGGCTCTAAGTGCAGTGATAATTCCCAAAAATCCTACAGTTAAAAATGCCCATCTTAAGCCAATGGCTTGGGATAAGAATCCAATGATGGGCGGACCTATCAAGAAACCAAAAAATCCTACAGAAGAAACAGAAGCCAATGCAATACTTACCTGGCTTGGTTCAGTAGTTTTACCAATGGTTCCATAAATGGTTGGTATAACAGAAGATACTCCAAATCCTACCAACATAAATCCTAAAGAACTCACCAATAAATTTGGATAGATAGTTGCTATGATTAAACCAGCTGTAACTACTAGACCACTTAGTACTAATTGTTTTCTAGCACCCCAATAATTAATTAAATTATCAGAGAACATTCTTCCAGTGGTCATACTTCCCATAAAACAAATATAGCCTGTGGTTCTCCACTCTGCATTTGCTTTTACGATATCTTGAAAATACACGCCACTCCAATCAAACATCATACCCTCACATATCATATTACTAAATGCAATCAATCCAAATTGCCACATTAAAGGGCTTGGCTTGGTCCAGAATTTTGCTACATGATTTTTATTGGGTTCGCCTGGCATCAAATAACGATGTGTGAAAAATAAAAATACCCATCCTGCAATAGCCACTGCAATAAATTGTTGTAAAGGAGAAATGGCTTGTGCTACAAAGAAACCTCCAAGCACACCGCCGGAAAAACCAGCTAAACTCCAAAAACCGTGAAATCTTGAAGTGATACTTTTATCAAATAATTTAGATAATGCTGCGGCTTGCGTATTTACAGAAACATTGAACATATTACCAGCCATGCCAAAGAAAAATAAAGTAATGGCAAGAATTGTTATGGAATGGGCAAAGCCTAATGCTATTAAAAAAGCCGGATAAATAATCGCTGCAATCGAAACAATTTTTTTACTGCCATATCTAGCAGTTAAAGTGCCTGAAACAGGAATGCCTAAAAATGAGCCAATGGGCAAGAAAAACAATAAACCCCCGAAAGCGCCATCACTCAAACCTAACTGCATTTTGATGTCTGGAATACGGCTAGCCCAGCTTGCAAAACAAATACCAGTGAGAAAGAAAAAACCGGAGAGAACAATACGTCTTAAATTCGGAGAAATAGTGCTTGCAGTCATATCGCAAAGATGGGGTTTTTCTGGGAATTGGGTTATATTTGCAGTCCTATCATATTTCAATAGTTTTATATGTATCGTACACACCATTGCGGCGCCTTAAATATCCAGTTTGTTGGCCAAGAAGTAACCCTAGCTGGTTGGGTTCAAACCATTCGTAAATTTGGGGCTATCACTTTTGTGGACCTTAGAGATCGCTATGGTATAACTCAGTTATTATTGGGCGAAGAATTGCAACAGCAACTAGATGCACAGCCATTGGGTCGTGAATTTGTATTGCAAGTGAAAGGAACCGTGATTGAGCGTTCTAATAAAAATTTAAATATCCCTACTGGAGAAATTGAACTTAAAGTAAGTTCTTTCAAAATATTAAATGCCTCTATTGTACCTCCATTCACCATTCAAGATGACACAGATGGTGGTGATGATATTAGAATGAAATACCGTTTCTTAGATTTAAGAAGAAACGCTGTTAAGAAAAATATTGAATTAAGATATAGTGTAAATAGAGCAACAAGAAACTATTTACACGAAAAGGGATTCATGGATATTGAAACACCTTTCTTAATTAAATCTACTCCAGAGGGAGCTAGAGATTTTGTGGTACCAAGTAGAATGAACCCAGGAGAATTTTATGCTTTACCACAATCACCCCAAACATTCAAGCAATTATTAATGGTAAGTGGTTACGATCGCTACTACCAAATTGTAAAATGTTTTAGAGACGAGGATTTAAGAGCAGATAGACAACCAGAGTTTACTCAGATCGACTGCGAAATGAGCTTTGTGGAGCAAGAAGATATTTTAAACATGTTTGAAGGTTTAATAAAGAGCATCTTCAAAGAAGTGAAGAATATAGATTACACAGAGACTGTTCAAAGAATGACATGGGAAGATGCTATGTGGAATTATGGTAATGATAAACCAGATATTCGCTTTGGTATGGAATTATGTAATTTAAAAAAGCCAGGCCATGTATTCTCTGACAAACAAGACCAAGCAGCACTAATCAATGGTGTTGACTTCAAAGTATTTGATGAAGCAGAAACAGTTATCGCTATTGCAGCACCTGGATGCAGCGAATACTCTCGCAAGCAAACAGATGAATTAACTGAGTGGGTAAAACGCCCGCAAATTGGCATGAAGGGATTGGTTTTTATTAAATGTAACGCAGATGGTACTTTTAAAAGTAGCGTAGATAAATTCTATTCAGAAGATAAATTAAAAGCCATTGCTTCTGCAGCCAATGCAAAAGCAGGTGACTTGGTTTTACTACTTGCAGGTGCAGAAGAAAGAACTAGAAAAGCCATTAGCGAATTGCGTTTGGAATTAGGAAAGCAACTAGGATTTAGAAAAGAAGACGAATTTAAATTATTGTGGGTATTAGATTTCCCATTATTTGAATACGATGAAGAAGGCAACAGATGGGTAGCAAGACATCATCCATTTACTTCTCCTAAGCCTGATCATATCGATATCATGATCAATAATGCTCCAGAGATTAAAGATGCTGCTAAATATTTAGAACATCCTTATGCTAATATCAAGGCAAACGCTTATGATATGGTATTAAATGGTAATGAAATTGGTGGCGGATCAATTAGAATATTCCAAAGAAACCTACAAGAGAAGATGTTTGCAGCACTTGGCATGAGCCCAGAAGAAGCACAACATAAATTTGGTTTCCTATTAGGCGCCTTTGAATATGGCGCACCTCCACACGGCGGTATTGCATTTGGCTTTGACCGTTTATGTGCTTTATTAGGTGGCAGTGAAAGTATTAGAGACTTTATTGCCTTCCCTAAAAACAATAGTGGTCGTGATGTAATGTTAGATGCTCCAAGTGCAATAGATCAAAAACAATTTGAAGAATTACAGATTAAATTAAATCTAAAATAGACAATGCCAGCTTCTCTTAAATTATACAGAGTACTTAGTTTTATTTTAATTCCGCTTGCACTATTATTTGCATTCATAGATATTGCTTTTTTAATAACTGCTATGGCTAATCCAAGTGTATTAATATTTGTATTTGCCATTGCCTGTTTAGTGATATACACTTTTGTGAGTTTTAGTTTCTTAAAAAGAGGTATTGAAAGAGAACAACATCAGCCTGCAAAATTGAAAGATTGGATTAAGGTAAATGCTTATGTAAGTTTATTCTTATGTAGCTTGTTTTTTCTAAACGGCACTAGTGTTTTACTTTCAAGTGACATGGTGTTAATGAAGATTACCGAAGAATTTATGCAACAACAAGCTGGACTACCAGAAGGTTTAAGTGTCGCATTAATGCTAAAAGTCATTAAAGCGGCTTCTATATTTTTGCTCATCACAGGATTGGTTGGATTAATGCATATTAGAACCACATTAAGATTGGTTAAAGAATTTGACTACCTATTTAAGTAGTTTACTAGCTCAACTTCTCTGGAACCGCGCGACCAACAATACCACTAGCAGCGCCTCTATCACCACCTTCATGGTATTCAGCATCTTCGTTTACATCCCAAAGATCATACATTTCTGTTCCTGCTATAATGTTTTTAGCAGCCAACATAGCTGTCATCATGCTATGGTCTTGGTTATTGTATTTATGCATACCATTACGACCTACTAAGTATAAGCCTTTGTATTCTTTAATGGCTTCTCTAATTACCGCTAAATGGTCTTTGTATTCATGATCATATACTGGATAAGCCTTAGGTTGTCTTACCACATAACCATCTACTACCGCTTCTGGCTTCGTTAAACCAATTTGATTGATCTCTTTGGTACCTAATTTAATTAAATCTTCATTGCTGCTTGTCCATAAACCATCTCCTTCAAAACAGAAATATTCTAATCCATAACATGCCATATTTGGATCTGGCACCATAAACGGACTCCAAGACTTAAAGTTTTGAATTCTACCCACTTTCACATTTGGCTCATGTATATAAATCCAGTTGTCATTGAATGCATCTTGATCTTTACAGATTAATACCACCGTTAAGAAATCTCTATACTTTAATTGACTTGCCGCATGTATTACATTTGGCGCAAAAGCAGGTGCTACTGCAGGAATCAACTCTCTCATTGGTGCAGAAGACAATACATAATCAAAGCCTTCTAATGTCTCACCAGTACTTGTATATACTTTCCAAGTATCTCCTGTCTTTTCAATTTTGTTAACCCCTTTGTTCATTTCAATTTTCACACCCAATGCTCTACTCTTCACCACACACTCTTCCCACATCATTCCAGGACCACGCTTTGGATAACGGAAAGAATCTATCAAGGTTTTAATTACATCACCTTTACTTTTCTTTCCACTTGGCTTGAATAAGGCATTCCAAACAGCACTACTTAAAGACAAGCCTTTAATACGTTGTGCAGCCCAGTCAGCAGAAATTTCTTTACATGGAATACCCCAAACTTTTTCTGTGTATGTCTTAAAGAAAATATTGAATAAACGTTTTCCAAATTGATTGGTTACCCAGTCTTCAAAATTTTGTGGGTCTTTGATTGGAAATAATTTCGCTTTTAAATAACTCATCACACATAAGAAGCTTTCAAATATGCCCAATTTCATCAAAGCCTCAAAAGCGGCTAATGGATAAGAGAAGAATTTCTTATTGTAAAAAATACGAGAGCTTCTTGGACGCTCCAATAATTCATCATTTAATATTTCTGTCCAAAAATCTTCCACTTCTTTAGACTTTGAAAAGAAACGGTGTCCGCCAATATCAAAATGATACCCTTTATAAGATTCGGTTCTTGAAATACCCCCAACATATTGAGGATCTTTTTCAAATACCGTTACATCTTGTGCAGCCTTACCTAATAAATAAGCTGCAGTTAAACCTGCAGGACCCGCGCCAATGATTGCTACTTTCTTAGCCATGAATGGAAAATTTGCTCAAAATTGCAAAATAAAACCCGGATTGCCATCAATATTGGCAAAGAGTTTATTTTAAGCCTTATTTTTGTTCTTATGAGCAATACATCTTCCGTAAAATGGGTTACCAAGCACTTCTCAGCACTCAGTGTTGATGAATTATATGCCATTTTAAGACTTAGAAGCGAGGTCTTTGTAGTAGAGCAAAACTGTGTTTTCTTAGACATAGATAATAATGATCAAATTGCCTACCACACCATGGGTTGGTTGCATAATGAATTAGTAGCTTGTACAAGACTATTTGATGTAGATCAAAGTTATAAAGCTTACCAAAGTATTGGAAGAGTAGTTGGTTCTCCAAGACATAGAGGTTTAGGCATTGGAAAACATTTAATGCAATACTCAATTGCAGAATGTGAAAGATTATTTGGCAGACATGCTATTAAGATTGGAGCGCAATTATATTTAAAGAAATTCTACGAAGAGCAAGGATTTGTAAAATCAGGTGATATGTATTACGAAGACGAAATTGAACATATCCCAATGATCAGGGCTTAATTAAGACTCCATTTCTATCTTCAAATACTTTGCTGTATGCGTTGTTGATTTTTTAATCATTTCTTCTGGTGTTCCAGTGAATTGAATCACACCTCCACCCGATCCGCCTTCTGGCCCTAGATCAATTAGATGATCTGCCACTTTAATCACATCCATATTATGTTCAATTACTAAAACAGTATTGCCTCTTTCCACTAGTCTGTTTAATACTCCCACTAACAGTTGAATATCTTGAAAATGCAATCCTGTGGTAGGTTCATCTAAAATATAAAAAGTTTTACCCGTATCTTTTTTACCTAGCTCTGTTGCTAATTTAACACGCTGTGCTTCTCCTCCACTTAAAGTAACAGCAGATTGACCTAAGGTTATATAGCCTAGGCCTACATCTTGAAGTACTTTCACTTTTCTGAAAATAAATGGCACTGCTTGGAAAAATTCACATGCCTCGTCTACTGTCATGTTTAACACATCACTAATGGACTTCCCTTTATACCTGATCTCTAAAGTTTCTCTGTTGTATCTTTTACCTCCGCATTTTTCACAATGCACATAAACATCAGGTAAGAAATTCATTTCAATCACACGCATACCACCTCCTTCGCAAACCTCACATCTACCACCTTTTACATTAAAGGAAAATCTTCCTGCCTGATAGCCTCTGATCTTTGCTTCAGGAACTGCAGCAAACAATGTTCTTATGTCTGTAAAGAAGCCACAATAAGTAGCAGGATTACTTCTAGGAGTTCTTCCAATCGGTGATTGATCTATCTCAATAACTTTATCAATATGTTCCAAACCTGTTACTTTTTTATAAGGCATTGGCTTGGTCTTACTATCATAACAATATTGTGATAAAATTGGATAAAGAGTTTCGTTGATTAAGGTAGACTTGCCAGAACCACTCACTCCAGACACCACAATAAAAGTTCCTAATGGGAAATCACAGTTCACTTTCTTTAAAGTGTTCCCAGTGGCTCCCTCAATGGTAATTTTTTTTCCATTCCCTTTTCTTCTCTCTTCTGGAATGGCTATTTTTTTCTTCCCCGCTAAATACAGAGCGGTATCGGATTTTGATTTAATAATTTCAGCAGGAGTTCCTTGAGCCACAACATGACCTCCATGTATACCTGCTCTAGGACCAATATCCACGAGGTAATCAGATGCCATCATAATATCCTTATCGTGCTCCACCACTAATACGGTATTACCAATATCTCTTAATTGCTTTAGTGCAATAATTAGTCTTTGGTTATCTCTTTGATGCAAACCAATACTAGGTTCATCTAAAATATATGTAATGCCTTGTAGTTGAGAACCTATCTGCGTTGCTAATCTAATTCTTTGCGACTCTCCACCACTTAAAGATTTAGAAGGTCTACTTAAACTTAAATAAGACAAACCCACATTCATTAAAAATGAAATTCGATCATCAATCTCTTTTAAAATACCTGTGGCAATTAATAATTCTTTTTTGTCTAATTTTTTGGGCAATTGCACGAACCATTTTTGCAAATCATCTAAATGCATATCATTTAAAGCTGCAATATTTTCTTCGTTTACTTTAAACCATAAACTTTCTTTCTTCAACTTAGCCCCATTACAGGTTGAACAAGTATTTAATTCCATATAAGTCTCCACCCATACTTTTAAGTGGTCTGTACTTTGTGAAGATGTAAACCATCTTTTTAACATAGGAACTATACCCTCGTAACTTCCCGTAAAAGTATCGGGAATGTTTTCGTCATTCAAATCCAAATCAACACTAGAGCTGATATTTTTATCTCCAAATAATATTAAATCTACTTGTTCTTTAGATAAGTCCTTAATGGCTTTATCCATACTTATCTTATGCTTTCTAGCAAACTGTTTTATTTGCGTGAATACACTTGCTTCTCTTGCCTCTCCTAATGGATGAATAGCCCCTTCATTTATACTTAAGGCAGTATCTGGCATAATTAAACCTAAATCTATAGCATAGACATTTCCCAATCCTTTACAAGTTGGACAGGCACCATAAGGCGAATTGAATGAAAAACTATTAGGAGATGGTTCTTCATAACTTAATCCAGTCTCTAAGCACATCAATTGTTTTGAATACTGAACTGTCTTGGTTTTACCTTCTTCCACTATAAATAATAAACCATTACCCATCTTCAAACATTGGGCAACACTTTCTCCCAACCTTGTTTTCATGCTGTCATTCACTGGTAATCTATCCACTACCACTTCGATATCATGAATTTTATATCTATCCACTTGAAGCTTTGGTTTTAGCTCCACCATCTCGCCATCAATTCTTGCTTTTACAAAACCCTTTTTTCTTATCTCTTCAAACAACTCTCTATAATGTCCCTTTCTTCCTCTAACTACTGGTGCCAATAAATTTATTTTCTTATCCTTGAACTGTGTGTAGATATTTTGTATGATCTCTGCCTCGGAAAATTTGATCATTGGCTTACCCGTATTATAACTATAGGCTCTTCCGATTCTTGCGTATAATAATCTCAGAAAATCGTATAACTCTGTCACTGTTCCAACTGTAGATCTTGGATTTTTATTGGTTGTTTTTTGTTCAATAGCAATTACAGGAGATAGACCAGTAATTTGATCCACATCTGGGCGTTCCATTTGCCCCATAAATTGACGAGCATAAGCACTAAAGCTTTCCATGTATCGCCTTTGACCTTCATTGTAAATAGTATCAAAAGCCAAGGAGGATTTGCCACTTCCACTCACCCCAGTAAATACCACTAGCTCATTCTTAGGTATAGATATATCAAAATTCTTTAAATTATGCTCTCTAGCACCTATTACTTTTATTTGTTCTTTTGGCATTTTCATGAAGAAGGGTAAAGTTATAACAACCATTTTAATTTTTAGTTGACTTAGCCACCGAACATTCGTAATTTTACAAGATAATTCTTGGCATACATGAACCCAAAAACCGCAACTTCTTACCCTATAGCCAGAACAAGTGCATTATTCATTGCAATTGTTCTAATAAGCACTAGTGCTATTTTGGGAAGAATTCCTTTGTTTTTGATATTAAACCATGATTTTGGCAGTATTGCGGATACTATATTATTAGGTTGCACTTATTTAGCAGAGGGATGGATATGGATTCCGTATATAGTTATTGTTGGCTGGTACTTTAAAAAAGATAAAGCAATCATCTTATATAGCTTTACAATTTCAACCTTATTGACTCAAGTACCTAAACAAGTTTTCTTTCCAACTATTACAAGACCCATCGCGAGTGGAATAGATCCTCAATTAATACATACGGTTAAGGGTGTGTCAATGCATCAATTGAATAGTTTTCCCTCAGGTCATACAGCAACTGCCTTTTCCATTTTTTTATTAACGATTTATTTATTTGACAATAAAAAAATGATATTGATTGGATTACTCTATGCAATGCTTTGCGCATACTCAAGAGTGTATTTAGGACAACATTTTCCTTTAGACCTTGGTGGTGGAATTATTGTAGCTATATTAACTGTCGAAATTTCAAAAAGAATTAGAAAAAATAAACAAGATGTTAAAGAGATTTAATTTATGCATGGTAGCAATGATGATGATTGCTGCAAGCTTTGCACAGGACACAACACAACAAATTATTGCTGGCAGAAAAAATAGTGCTGCTCAAATGAAAAAGCCCTATGTGATCATGATATCCATTGATGGTATGAGAACTGATTTTACAGAACTACATCATGCCTCTTTTTTGCAAAAAGTTTCTAAAGAAGGAGTTCGCGCTAAATATATGATTCCTTCTTTTCCTAGTTTAACCTTTCCTAATCATTATGCGATTGCAACTGGTCTATATCCTGCCCATAATGGATTAGTAGATAATACTTATTTTGATAAAGCCACTGGGGTGCAGTATTCAATGTCTAATGTTAAATTAGTAACCAATCCAAAATATTATGGCGGCACCCCAATTTGGGTATTGGCAGAAAAACAACAAATGGTGAGTGCAAGTTATTTTTGGGTGGGATCTGAAGCACCAGTGGAAGGTACTTTCCCTTCTTACTATTATAACTATAATGAAAAAACCAATATTGCCACAAGAATTCAGGCAGTGAAAGATTGGTTAAGCCTACCAGAAGAAAAAAGACCGCACTTAATCACCTTTTACTTCCCAGAAGTGGATCATGATGCACATACTTATGGCACAAAAGATGCTAAAGTTACTAAAGCTGTTCAGTTTGTAGACAGTGCAATCAACGCGATTCAAGAAAGTTTGAAAGAGTTAAACCTTCCAATTAATTATATCGTTGTATCCGATCATGGCATGACCGATGTGGACAATGTAAACACCATGGGATTACCTAAACAAATAGACACTGCCTCTTTTAGAGTACCATGGGGAGACGCATTATTGCATTTATATGCAAAGGATAGTTCAAAAATTAATTCAACTGTAGAAGCATTAAAAAAAGATACTTCATTTAATACATATACATTAAATGAAACACCCCCTTATTGGCACTATGCAAAAAAAGACGATCTATTTGACAGATTAGGCGATATTATTATCACACCTAATTTACCAAAAGTGTTTAATTTAGGTACTAGAAAAACTACTCCTGGAAAACACGGATTTGACAACCATCACCCAGACATGAGAGCCACATTTATTGCATGGGGACCAGCATTTAAAAAGGGCTTTGTAATCGATGGTTTTGAAAATGTGAACGTTTATCCTTTAATAGCAAATATCTTAGGATTACAATTAGACGAAAAAAAGATTGACGGAAGATTTAAAGTTTTAGCTCCCATTTTAAGAAAATAAAAGCTTAATTCTTGATGCATCTTACCGAAGCACCTCCTGCTAATACAAATGCAGAGGACTCGGTAAAGTTGGCATCTGCTGATCTCAGGTATCTGATATAATTAGTAGACCCTGCAGAACTGGAAGTCCAAAAATATCCTTGTAATCCGATATTTGCAGAAGAGCCTGCATCACCCATATAACCACCTGGTAATCCTGTAAAGCCAGAACTATTGGTGGCACTTGTATTAGGTGTTGCCCAATGTATAGTGCCCGCTTCTTTTAATTTACCGCCTGCATTTGTACCTAAATAAGTATTCAAAGTGGTAAATTCTGCTCTGGTAGGTATTCTAAATCCTACTGGACAAATATTTCTTGCATCGTTTACTGCATAGCCATTGTATAATTTACCATAAGTATTATCATTCGCTATATCATAATTATAATAACACCAAGAAGGTAGTACCACGGATCTTGAAAATGCTAGATTGGCTCTTTCTATAGCTGTTCCGTCTTGATATGTCTCAACATCTAAATTGTATTTCATCCAAACCTGTGTGCCAATAGTTACAGTAGCTATTTCTTGATTGACCAAATAACCTTGAGGCATGACTTGCGCTATCAAGCAATTTGAATACAATAAAAAACATATAAAGTATAATTGCTTTTTTCTCATCTAAAAATTTTTTACAATCGTCGCATAGAATATCGAGCCGTCATAAACAAGTGTCACTATATCTAATTTTGTTGCTGTAGTGGTTAGTGTTGGGGCAACTCCTCCAGCCCATTTCCAAGTAGCAGGAAAACTTACTGTTCTTGACCCTGTTGCATCTTGAACAAACTTGACTAAATAAGTGCCTACTGCAGCATTACTTGTAGTAAGCGTTGAAATGTTTGCCCCCAAATTAATCGTAAATACATTCCCAGTACTTAAATCTATATTGGTGGTTGCTGCAGCAGTAGTTGCAGTGGGCATGGTTAGTTTATATCTCTTGGCAGTAATATCACCAGTTGAATTAACTGAACTTGCTGTAGCTGCCCCAATATTAGGTGTAATTAAAGTGGGTGTATTTTCTTTAACTACTAATCCAGTTCCTGTTGTACCAATTGTACTTAATGCACCTGCGGCAGAGTTAGCAACAATGCCACTTACATTCAATCCTGTTATATTCATCCCTGCAAAACTTGGGGAACTTGAAGTAGCTACTGATTGACCAATGCTTAAGGTATTGCCTCCAGATAAACTCACCCCAGTGCCTGCCACTATTGTTGCTTGTTTATTATTAAATAATTGCCAATCTGTAGCAGAAAGGGCACCTGTATTACTACTGGTAGCAGTTTGAATATTAATAGTATTAGATGTTCTGCTCAATGGTGCTGTAAAACTTAATGAAGCTTCAAAATCGCTACCAGCTATTGCTTCTGAAACCGTACCAGAGCCATTGGCTTTTAAAATTCCATTAATGGTTCCAGCACCACCATAACTCGATCCAATCACTGATGCATTCCAAGTACCTGTAGTGATGGTGCCCAATGTGGTTAATGATGTAGTACCTGCAATCGGCGAAGCACCAATGGTGTTATAAGATATTGTTTTTGCACTAGACCCGTTATAACTTGCAGAAGAGTTTGCACCTGTGCCAGTATTATTAAATGTAATAGCATTAGTAGTATTTGCAGCAATAGTAATATCAGCAGATCCATTAAATCCTACTCCGTTAATGGATCTTGTAGTTTCTAAAATAGTTGCAGATGCAGCATTACCAGTGGTGTTTTGATTGAGTGTAGGGATATCAGCTGCTACCAATGTTCGAAAACTTGGGGAACCATTGATACCGTTTGGAGCAGCATACATTGTATTGGCCGATTGAACTCCAATTGCATTCATTTTATTATTAAAAGTATTCCAATCAGTGGAACTTAGAAATCCGCTTGAACTATTACCAGATTGCGAGATACTTAACTTTGTGTTACTTGTATTATAATTCAATGGAGCGTCTGCCAATAAAAAACTATTCACTGCTGTCTTCACTCTTGCATCGCTATAATATAAATTCGTTCCTTCGTTGATATCAGAACTCGTTAAAACAATTGAACCTGTAGTATAACCATTTACTGAAGACACTGCTGCTGGCATTAGTAATTCCAGCCAATTACTTAAGACAGTTGGATCTGATGCACTTAAAACATAGTTCTTACTATTGTCTGTTCTGATAGCAATACTTCCAACCACTGCAGAAGACAATGCCAACATTTGAGTTTGATTATTTACCACATAACCACTAGAAAAAGAAATAGCAGGAATTTGAGATGTAGGAATTTTTCCATTTGCATTTAAACTTGCCACACCATTCGCCACTCCTTTGTCTGATAGACCAATTTTATTATTAAAAGTATTCCAATCGGCACTACTTAAATAACCTGAAGTACTTGAACTAACTTGACTAATGGAAATATTACTAGAAACATTGGTTAATGGATTACTAAAAGTTAAGGGGACCTGATAATCTGAAGAATTGGCTGCACTCACTAGGCCATTACCATCTGCTTTTAAAATACCATTCACAGCACCTGCCCCGCCCACTGTCTCTCCAATAACAGAGCCATTCCAAACACCTGTTGAAATGGTACCTAAAGTATTGATATTAACAGATCCACTACTTGGTGCTGCCCCTATTGTATTATATGAAATTGTTTTAGCTGCAGCCCCATCAAAATTTTCTGTAGCTAATGCCCCCATTCCAGATGTATTAAAAAATAATTTATTGGTGGTGGAAGCTTTAATAGTAATATTAGCAGTTCCATCAAATGCAACAGAATTGATAGTTCTAGGTGTTGCGAGTGCGGTGGCTGTTGCTGCATTGCCTGAAGTATTAGAGGCGTTGTTCGGAATATCTGCTGCATCCAATGCGCGATACTGCACAGAACCTGCTGCACCTGAACTAGGCCCAGCTAAAAAATAATTAGGATTGACAGTACCAGACAAGCCTGGTAAAGTATACTGAGGAATATTCAATACCTGACCACTAAAACTTGCAGCGCCTGCATTTCCATTAGTAGTAAATGAATTAATAGAATTGGAATAGCCTGCATTAAAATGATCATAATCTATTTTACTAATTAAACCAGCAGTAACTGCACTTGCATTAGCTAAGGGAATATTCAGCGTATGCGTAGATCCAACAGAAGTCCAATTGGGTGACAAACCAGAAGTGCCAGGACTAGTAAGATTTTGCACCTGTGCAGTTAAACCGTTAAGACTGTAGAGTTGTGCATTATTGGTAACATTCCCCAAACCAACTTTGGAAGCTTGAATACCAGAGGCAATCTTTGCATCGGTAATAGCAGCATCAGCTACTTTACTTGTTATAATTGCATTAGTGCTGATTCTTGGATCAATTGAAGTTCCCGTTAAATCACCTGTTAGTTGTAGAATTCCTCTATTATTAATAGTTGCATCTGGAGCACCATTGGACACTTGGTTGTCGATGTAATCTTTCGCTGCTTTGACGGATGGATACATTTGATCTGAATAATCAGACAAGAGATTCATATTAGTTGATTTATTAGAAGCCAATTCTCTTAATACAATCCTATCGGACATATAGATAGTATCTGACAGGTTTAATTTAGTTGAAATTCTATTGGAAATAGAAATGGTGTCGGACTTATTCAATTTTATATCTATTCTATTTGATAAATAAATTGTATCAAATGTTTTTGCATTGAGCCGAGTGGGTGTCACATATCCTAAGATACTATCAGCAATATTTAATTTCTTAGCAAAACCTGCATTGGCAATCGCTAATTGATAAGGTGTAATAAATATATTAGTACTATCTAAAAAAGCTACTTTCTTATTTAGCGCTTCATCCAATGTTTTTTTTTGAACAGCGGATGATTTGAGTTGATAATTAGAAAGCATTGTAGCAGTATCTGAAAGATTTAATTTTAACCCTAATAATGCATCATTATTATTACCACCATTATTGTTGCCAAAACTATATAACGCATAAGGCACTACACCAAAAGATGTGTTACCAAGAGCAATGAGATGTTGTTTATAATCCCAAGAACCCAATGGAGCTTCCGGTTCGATAGCCATATTAATTGATAATTGATGAATGCCACTAGACCAATCAATTTGAGCCAAAGCATTATGGGCCCCTTCAATCCACTTACCCTTCCCAATTTGTATGGAAAACAAGCCCCATTCATCTGTTTTTATACGATGTAATTCTTTGAATAAAATAGCATCTGGTTGTTCTTTTGTGACTAAAGCTAATTCAATATAAATATTTCTCTGATTCACCAACCCACCAGCATAATCTTTAGCAACTCCCTGAAAAGGGATAAAAATATCTCGCAATTGTGAGAAACCAATTAACGGGCAAAAAGAAAATAGAATAATTTCTAATAAAATAAAAGTCTTAATTAATTTTCTTGCATTTCTATAAAAATGTATTTTCATTAATGTAAAAAAATGAAAAAACGCTAAAAAAAGAATGAGGCATATACCTCAAACTTGAGATTATATGCCTACCGATATTTACAATTCCAAATGAAAAAAAGCATTGTAATATTAGCCTGGTTGATCATTTTGACAGCCCCTTATTCGAGTATTGGGCAAAATGATCATTCTAAAGAATTATCAAAACTCTTAGAATTAGGATTAAATGTAGACACAAGTATACATTTAAACAAGTCTCAGGCCCCAAAACTAATGGCCATTTGGGATAGCATATATGATATTGGCAGAAAGCAACAAGTCAACAATGTGCTTTCTGATAGCATTTGGGAACAATTATTTTTACAGGAAATACAATATTCGAAATTAAAACCTAATAAAAAAATACAAACCAGATTACATTACTATCTATCGCATATTTATCATTCTCAAAAACGTTTCGCCAAGTCCATCCCTATTCAAATTCAACTCATTCAAAATAAACAATTTTTATCCAAAGAACAGCTTCAAAAAACTTATAACAAATTAGAGAGGGCATTTATTCAAACCAATAATTTGAAAAATGCGCTAATTATAAGAAAAGAACGAGTTGCACTTGGCTTTGTAGAAAGTTTTTACGATCTATATCTTGATTTTGAACTACATGAACTTGCACTTAAGGAATTTTTATCAAGTGTACAATTAGAAAATAAAAAGAAACTATTAGATCAATATAAATACTATAAAATAATTGGAATTTTATATCTAGAAGTTCGAAAAATAGATAGTGCGAGAAAATACTTTACACTTGGATTTGCATTAAGTAATCAACAATTGAATATTAAAAAGAATAAAATTCCCAATAATATTCATCTTACTGCAAGAGCCAGCTTTTTGGGATATATAGGCAGATGCTTCATGGCAGAATCTAATTATGTTAAAGCAATTGAATATCTATTAAAAGATATTGAAAATAGTGAAGATGATCAACTTAATTTAATTTTTAAAATGATTCATCTTACAAATGCATACACAGCTAATAAGCAAGCCGACAAAGCCCGTTTTTATATTCGAAAAATTGACGAGTTAACTAATGAGAAAGAGGATAAAAGAATGTCAATTAGAATTAGCGAGATGAAATCTGCCTATTATAAACTTATAAAAAAATATGACTCTGCGTTTTACTATGCCAATATGTTTAGTTCACTCAAGGATATACATAACGAATCCATAAGAAAAAATCAAGCAATCTTGCTGCTAAACAATATTGAGAATGAAGCAAGATTTAAAGATTTAATCCTTACTAAGGCCAATTTGGATAAAGAGAGAGCTGATAAAAAAGCCCAACAAGTTTTTCTATGGGCTAGTATAATTGTTTCCATCATGGCAAGTATTAGCTTGGTAATACTTATGATAGCTAATGTTCAAAAATCTAAAAGCAAGGCAGAAATTGAGAAAAAAAATAACGAGAATGAACTTTTGTTAAAAGAATTGCATCATAGAGTAAAAAACAATCTTCAAGTAATTTATAGCTTAATCAATCTTCAGAAAAGAAGGGTTAAAAATGAAGAATTACTTCAACCCTTATCCATGGTGCAAAACAGGATCAAAACAATGTCTTTGGTTCACCAGAATTTGCATGAAAACGATAAACTAAAAGAAGTCAACTTAGAGACTTATATTAAAACCATATGCGACTATCTAAAAACACTCTATTCTAGAGAAGAAAAAGAAATATGTTTTCATTTTGATATAGATCCATCTATTGACTTATATATGGAAAAAGCTATTACGATTGGTCTATTAACAAACGAGATATTATCCAATAGTTTAAAGTATGCATTTAAAGGAAAATCTAAAGGGAATATTTCCATTCTAATTCAAAAATTTCACACTGGCTTTCAAATGAGTATTAGTGATGACGGTATTGGATACGATAACACAAAAGTGAATGCTAATAGTTTAGGTATGTTCTTAATTGAAAATTTAGTCAAACAAATTAAAGGCAGTTATAAGAAAGAAATTACTGATGGAATTGCCTACAAAATATATTTTAAAGCTTAAC
>JBJOIU010000028.1:0-26427 GCA_046046935.1 Bacteroidota bacterium | reverse complement strand
ACATAGCTAAAAACCACACCCCATAACATTCCTAGCGGAAATCCATTCACAAATAAAAACACTACATTATAAGGAGCAGGCACTACAGCAAATAATAACCATGCAGCCCAAGCAATTCCAGTAAGTAAAAAGATAATCTTATAGCGTTGTCTTTTCTCTAGCCCTGAAATAAATTTTATTCCATAAAACTTAGCTAACAAATAACCTAGCATTTGACTTATTACCAAGGCTGTTTTATAAGCAATAGGTCCAAACATCATTCCATCAAATGTGCAAACAGTAAAAGATTTTCTGAAACCAAATACAAATACATAAGTACCAAATGCAACCAATGCCGCATAGAGTGCAATTCCCTTTTCTTTATTCAGTATTGGCATCTTCTGTTCTTTAATCAAATTTAGTGTTTTATACACGCAATTATTAACTAAATTAGTGCTTTATGAAGAAGCTAAAAATTTGTATTGCACCATTGGATTGGGGACTAGGCCATGCTACTAGATGTATCAGTCTGGCTAAGGCTTTGATGCAATTAGACTATCAAATTTTTATTGCAAGCGAAGGCCATCACGAAGTTATCTTGAGAGAAGCGCTTCCTGCAGCCACTTTTCTACCCTTAGCAGGTTATAGAATTCGTTATAGTAAAGACCCAAAATGGTTCTTACTAAAAATGATCACTCAATTACCCAAGATTATTTTTTCTGTGTATTACGAAAGAAATTGGCTGCGTAAAATGCAAAAGCAATTTCAATTTGATATCGTCATTTCTGATAATCGATTTGGATTTTATCATCCTTCAGTTCCTTCTGTTTTTATTACACATCAATTAAATGTACAAACAGGATATAATTGGACCAACAAGTTGGTTAGGTTGCTACAATATCGATTTATCAATAAATTCAAAGCCCTGTGGATTCCTGATATAGAGGGGGACAAAAACTACGCCGGTATTTTAAGCAACCCAATTAAAAAACCCAATTTACCCATTTGGTTTATGGGGGCGCTTTCTAGGCTAAACTCGAATGATTTATTATATCCCGAAAACAAGTTTCGGTTTTTAGGTATAGTAAGTGGACCCGAACCACAGAGAACCCTTTTTGAAAATGCATTATGGATGCAGGGCAATGCTGGGAAAGACGCTTTTGCTATTGTTGCCGGAAGACCGATTGGAAATAATGAACCCTCCCTTTCTCAAAAAGGTAAATTATATCCACACGCCAACGGAAAAGAGCTAGCAGCATTAATTGCATCTTCGGAATATATCCTATTTAGAGGGGGTTATACTAGTTTGATGGAATTAATTCCTTTTAAGAAAAAACTAATTATTATACCAACTCCGGGTCAAACAGAACAAGCATATTTGGCAAAATGGTGGGAAGCAAATAATTGGGCAATTTGCTTCGAACAAGATCAGTTCAATTTAAATGATGCACTGACCAAAGCCACAAGTGTACAAATTAGTCAGCCCGATTTTATTTCATTTTCGATTGAAACACTAAAAGACAAGTTGAAGGGCTTAACTTTGTAATCATGGCAATTCAGAAAATGACGATAGAAGATTTTGTTGCAGTAGCCAATACGGGTATTGTTATTGATGTAAGAAGTCCATCCGAATTTGAACATGCACATATTCAGCATGCTTTTTCACTACCACTTTTTAATGATGAAGAAAGAGCCCTGGTAGGTACCACTTACAAACAAAAAAGTAGAGAAGATGCAATTAAAATAGGATTACCACTTTTTGGAAATAAAATGTTACCAATGATTGAGTTGGTAGAAAAGTGGGTGGGTGATTTTAAGAAAAAAAATAAAACAGAAAATGTCTCTATTTATGTTCATTGTTGGAGAGGCGGAATGCGTAGCGCTGCAGTTGCATGGTTATTAGATTTATATGGTTTTAAAGTACATCAATTAATAGGAGGCTACAAAGCCTATAGAAACTGGGTCTTAGCACAATTCACAAAAAATTATACTTTAAAAGTTATTGGTGGTTATACAGGTTCTGGAAAAACTGAAATTTTAAAAGAGTTAGACAAACAAAGATTTTCTGTAATTGATTTAGAAGGATTAGCACATCATAAAGGATCTGCATTTGGTGCAATGGGTCAAGAAAAACAACCCAGTCAAGAAATGTTTGAAAATATATTGGCAAGAGCTCTTTTCGCATTGGCCGATAAAACTATTTTAATAGAAGACGAAAGTCAAAGAATTGGTACAGTGATGCTACCAACTCCTTTTTTTAAATTACTAAGAAGTAGTGATTGTTATTTTATTAAAATCCCATTTGAATCAAGATTAGATTTTATTGTACAAGGATATGGATCATTTAAAGCAGAAGATTTGATTGCTGCTACTTATAGAATTCAAAAAAGACTAGGTGGTTTAGAAACTAAATTAGCCATCAATCATATTTTAGAAAAAGATATTAAAGCTGCTTTTCATATTTTATTATCTTACTACGATAAGTGGTATGAAAAAGATAGAAAGATGATTCCTATTGAAGCCAATAAAGTAGCTCCTATTGAAAATGCAAAACTGATAGAATTATGCATCAACTCATAATGTGGTGGTTTTTTAAAGTGAAGGGCTGGAAAATTGAAGGCGTTTTCCCTTACCATTTAAAAAAATCGGTAGTAATTGTTGCTCCTCATACCCACCAAGCAGATTTTTTCTTGGGACTTGCCTTTAGAAAAAAGCTGCACCTTGAATTTGTTCGATTTTTGGGCAAAAAAGAGCTTTTTATCCCTCCTTTTAGTTGGATTTTAAGAAGTATGGGCGGAAGTCCTGTGGATCGTTCCAAAAATAACAACCTTGTAGACCAGGTGGTACAGATGTTCAATAGTAACGAGCGATTTCATATTGCTTTATCACCCGAGGGGACCAGAAAGAGGGTGACCAGGCTTAAAACAGGTTTCTATCATATTGCCAAAAACGCTGGAGTACCTATTGTGATGATTGCATTGGATTTCGAAAACAAAAGAGTGGTTTTTGCCGAACCCTTCCTTACGGGTACTGATATGAAGGCAGATTTGAGAAGGATTATTGATTTTTTCAAGCAGTATAAGGGCAAAATACCCGAATTTGGTATCTCTGACGAAACAGAATGTTAAACTATGTCCAAGTTGGGAATAAATTTTAAAGGGACGATTTGAATCCTTATTTTTGTTTCGGCTTTGGGTTATTATTTATTCAATTAAAAAACCGTTGAAATATGAAAACAAAGATTTTTTTAGCGCTTGCAGTAGTTAGCTTAGGTGCTTATTCTTGCGTAAGTCCTAAAAAATTACAAGAAGCAGAAAACAAGTACACACAATTGAATGGTGCTTATGCTGAATTACAAGGTAAATACCGTGATGCTCAAGATGCAGCTTCAAAACAAAAAAACGATAGTGATAGATTAGCTTCAGAAAATAAAGCGAATCAAAGCAAGATTGATGATTTAAATAAGCAAATCGATTTCTTAAAGCAAAATAACAATGTTGTTTTAAGTCAATTAAAAGATATGTCTGTTGTAACAGGCGCTCAAGCAGAAAGCATTAAAAAGTCTTTAGAAAACATTGGTGCTAAAGATTTATATATCCAAGGTTTACAAAGTTCAATGGCTCGTAAAGATTCTATCAACATGAACTTGGTGATGAACTTAAAAGGTGCAATCGGCGACTTAAGCGACGAAGATATTAATGTGAAAGTTGATAAAGGCGTTGTATACGTTGATATCTCTGATAAATTATTATTCAAGAGCGGAAGCTTTAGCATTTCTGATAAAGCAAAATCTGTATTAGGTAAAGTTGCAAAAGTATTAGCAGCTCAACCAAATATCGAATTCATGGTAGAAGGTCATACTGATACTAAGCAATTATTAGACAATGGTTCTGCATTAGAAGATAACTGGGATTTATCTGTAAAAAGAGCGACTACTGTAGTGCGTGTTTTACAAGAAACTTATGGTATCGACCCTAAGCGCATGACTGCAGCTGGTAGAGGTGAATATGCACCAATTATTGAAAACAACAGCGCTGCAAACAGAGCTAGAAACCGTCGTACTAGAATTGTTATCTTACCTCAATTAGATCAGTTCTTCAAATTACTTGAGAAGAAGTAGTTTTTTTAGCGCCTTTACATAAAAGTTAAGGCACTAAAAAAATACCCTCTTATGATTTTTTCAGGGCACCCCATAAACGGGTGCCCTGATTTTTTTTCTACCATTCTATGATCATTTATACAATTATTAGTTTTCCACTCTTATAAAAATGCTACTAACTAAGTGTATCTTCGCCCAATGCAACAAGCGTATTTAGATGGTTTAAACGAAAGGCAAAAAGAGGCTGTTCTTCATATCAAGGGTCCTTTAATGATTATTGCCGGTGCGGGTAGTGGAAAAACAAAAGTATTAACCAGCCGTATTGCGCATTTGATGCATAGTGGAGTAGATTCATTCAATATTTTGGCATTGACTTTTACCAATAAGGCTGCCAAAGAAATGAAAGAACGTGTAGAGAAAATCTTAGGCAATACAGAAGCTAGAAATTTATACATTGGCACTTTTCATAGTGTATTTGCACGCATTTTAAGAGCAGAAGCAGAAAAGCTAGGTTATCCTCAAAGCTTTACTATATATGATACAGACGATTCTAGATCGGTGATCAAGGCAGTCATTAACGACATGGGTTTGGATGATAAACATTATAAACCCAATGTAGTTCACAATAGAATCTCCAGTGCAAAAAACGCATTGGTTGGTCCGGCAGAATATGCCATGGATACATTTATTCAACAAGAAGACGCGAGATCTAATCGTCCTGCGATTGGAGATATTTATGCAAGCTATGCAGCCCGTTGTTTTAAAAATGGGGCGATGGATTTTGATGACTTGCTTTTTAAGATGCATGAATTATTAAAAGATTTTCCAGAGGTATTACATAAGTATCAACACAAGTTTAAGTTTTTATTAATTGATGAGTACCAGGATACCAATCCAGTACAATATCAAATTGCTAAATTATTAGCAGCAGTTCATGAAAATATTTGTGTGGTGGGTGATGATGCACAAAGTATTTATAGTTTCCGTGGTGCAACTATTGAAAATATTTTACAGTTCCAGAAAGATTATGATGATGTAAAGTTGGTAAAGCTGGAACAAAATTATAGAAGTAGTGCTTCGATTTTAGAAGTAGCAAATCATGTTATAAAAAATAACAAAGGGCAAATACCAAAAGAACTTTGGACAGAGAATGAAGCAGGTGAGCAAATTAAATTAGTGCGCACCATGACAGATAATGATGAGGGTAGATTTGTGGCGGACGCTATTCAAGAAAACAAGCTACGCAATCATTTTGTCAATAATGATTTTGCCATTTTATACAGAACCAATGCACAGTCAAGATCTTTTGAGGAAAGCTTAAGAAGAACAGGTATTGCTTATAAGATATACGGCGGGCTTAGTTTCTATCAAAGAAAAGAGGTGAAAGATTTTATTGCTTATTTACGTGTGATTGCCAATACCAAGGATGAAGAGGGTTTGAAAAGAATTATCAATTACCCCGTAAGAGGTATTGGTAAAACAACTGTAGAAAAATGTTTGGTTTTAGCAAACGAACATAATATTACTTTTTTTGAAGTATTAGAAAAAGCAAAAGCATTTGGATTTAAAGCGGGTACATTAAACTCTATCGAAGAGTTTGTAACCATGATCAAATATTTTCAAAATCAATTAACTAAGCACAATGCTTACGATGTTGCGGTGCAAGTGGGTAAGCATACTAATATTATCAAGGAATTATTCAACGATAAATCTACAGAAGGATTAGCGCGTTACGAGAATGTTCAAGAATTATTAAACTCAATTAAAGAGTGGACCGAAAGTCCAAGCAATGAAGATGGAGAACAAGGTGATAAAAGCTTGGGTGCTTATTTGCAACAAATTACATTGATCACCGATGCGGATAATGATAAAGAAGATAGCGATGCCGTTAAATTAATGACAGTGCACGCTGCAAAAGGATTGGAATTTGCTTGTGTCTTTGTAGTGGGATTAGAAGAAACATTATTCCCAAGTGGCATGAGCATTAATACAAGAGAAGAATTAGAAGAAGAAAGAAGATTGTTTTATGTAGCTGTTACCCGTGCTAAAAAACATTTATGGTTAAGCTATGCCAACTCTAGATATCGTTTTGGACAATTAGTACAGAATGACCCTAGTAGATTTATTGAAGAAATGCCAGAAGAAAAACTAGACAAGTCTTCTGCCGGTGGTGGCGCAAGAAACCAAAGTTCTACTGCTGGTTGGGGAAGCGCTTATGATCGCATGCACCCAGGAAGAAAAAATAATGGGGGCAGTAATAACAGTGGTTATACAAGTTCATCCACGCCAAGCAAACCTACCTATCTACCAGTGAATCCACCAACTTCGGTGAATAAGAATCATATTCCATCTGCAAATTTTGTTGCTGCTGACCCATCTGTTCTTGAAGCTGGTATGAAAGTAGAACACCAAAAGTTTGGATTCGGTATTATTAAAGAAATTGAAGGATCGGCTCATAACCCAATAGCCATGATTCTATTTGACAATAATGGAGAGAAAAAGATCATGCTGAACTATGCCAAACTAAGCATTGTTCCAAGCTAAAGTTGGCTTTTGACCTTTCGATATCGGAAATTTAAGCTTCTGAGCCCAAGGGAAAGGAGGCCCACCCGTTCAATTTGATTATTTTTGTACCCGAACACAGATTAAACGTTTTATTATGATTACTACAGGAAATACAATTGTAAGCATTTATACAGAAATGACGCCTAACCCAGAGACAATGAAATTTGTTGCAAACAAATTATTGTATCCAGGTAAAAGCATCGATATAGCAGAAGAAGCGCATGCCATTGCTTCTCCTTTAGCTAAAGAATTATTTAGTTTCCCTTTTATTAAAAGTGTTTTTATTGCGAGCAATTTTATCACTTTAACTAAAAGCGCAGATACAGAAGATTGGCAAGATGTTATTCCTACTATTAAAACTTTCTTGAAAGAATATTTAGAAGCAGGTGGTGTAGTAGTGAACGAAGAGGAAGTTGCAAAGTTCAAACAAGAAGCAAGCAATACGGTTAACGCTGATGATGATGATATTGTGAAGCGTGTGAAAGAATTATTAGAGAACTATGTAAAGCCTGCTGTTGAAATGGACGGTGGTGCAATACAATTTAAAAGTTATAATGAAGGAGTAGTCAACTTAATGTTACAAGGATCTTGTAGCGGTTGCCCTTCTAGTATGGTTACATTGAAAGCGGGTATTGAAGGCATGATGAAGCGTATGATTCCAGAGGTGAAAGAAGTAGTTGCCGTTGCAGAGTAAGTGCATAAGTTTGGGTTAGAGATACAAAAAGGCCTCGCAGTTTGCGAGGCCTTTTCTTTAACTTTTATTGTCAAAATTTATATGCTTGGTCTGTTATAACTTTCCGTAAAGTGATCTTAGTTTTTCTCTTGTCATTATTTTTTCCCAATCTTTTCCCAATGCATTTTCCCAAAGTGGCTTCATACCCAATGACACATTGATCATTGCATCGAACTGCTCTTCTGTTAAACCTGCACATATCCCTGTTGGTATTTCAATATTGTTCTTCTCCACCATGTATTTAAACTCTTTCACTCCTGCTGGATAATACTCTTCTAAATGATTCATTACAATACAATTGCCAATACCATGCTTGGTGCCCAATAAATAACTCAAACCATAACTCACCGCATGTGCAACGCCTACTTGACTATAAGCAATACTCATACCACCCGCATAGGATGCCATCATCAATTGCTCGTCGCTTTCTTCATCCCATCCATCTTTTTCTACAAATACTTTTCTACAGAGATCCAAAGCTTTTTCACCATAGCTTCTACTAAACTCATTTAAATAAGTACCTTCTAAACTTTCAATACAATGAATATAACAATCCATGCCCGTATAAAAACGTTGATTCGCTGGTGCGTCTTTTGTTAATTCTGGATCTAATATAATTTGATTAAATGGTGTAAAGTCTGAATTCATACCCAACTTGCGAACAGGTCCTGTTAATACAGTGGTACGACTTACTTCGGCGCCCGTGCCACTCAATGTTGGAATACCCGCCTTATATACGCCAGCTTGTTTTACTAAGTCCCATCCTTGATAGTCTGCAGAAGAACCCGGATTGGTCATCATTAATCCAACTGCTTTTGCAAGGTCCATTGCAGAACCACCACCAATACCAATGATACCACTTACTTCACCAAATTCTGCTTTTAATTCAGCAGCCAAGGCGTCTACTTGTTTGGTCTTTGGCTCATGTGTTACATCTACATAAATTATTTTATCCTTTCCTCTCATTGGAATTCTTGACTCTAAAGGCTTTCCTGCAAAATAATGATCCAAGAAAAAGATCATTGGAAAATCTCCTTTTCTTCTTGGTGCTAAAATTTCATCCAATTGATTAAACGCACCACGACCATACACCACATAATCTACCAACTTTAAATTCTTAAACTGCATACAACTTATTTTATTGAGCTAATTTTTTTTGTAATTCTTCCAAAGATACGCCTTTTGTTTCTGGCACTTTTACCAAAATCCAAATTAATTGAATAGTCATCATCACAGCAAAGAAAACAAATATAGGCCATGGGTTTTCTTTGAAGATGCCATATTCACTGTCTAAGAATACAGGAGTAATTAAGGTAATCAAAGCTGCAAATATCCAATGTATACTTGCTCCAAAAGCCTGTCCCTTAGCGCGTATTGGCGTGGGGAAAATTTCTGAAATAAATACCCAAATAACTGCCCCTTGTCCAATAGCATGTGCTGCTATAAATAATAATAAAAAGCTTAACATAAATGATGGAGCACTATGTGCTACAAATCCGTAAGCCACCATGGAAAGACTAATGATATAACCGAAAGAGCCAATAATTAATAAAGTTTTTCTACCAATACGATCAATCAACCACAAGCCCACAAAAGTGAATACCAGGTTCATCATTCCCAAAGAAATAGAACTTAATAAAGAATTGTCTTTTGCAAAACCCGCTTCTTCTAAAATTCTTGGAGCATAGTATAATAAGAAATTAATGCCCGATGCTTGATTGAAAAAAGCAATTAGAAATGCTAAGGAAATTATTTTAATGTGGTTTTTAGAAAATAAATTCGCCGTTCCTGCAATTTTTTCTTCTTCGTTTGCTTTTTTAATTTCTGCAACGGTTTCTTCAATATTATCTACACCAATAGTTTCCAATGTTTTTCTAGCACCCGTCTCATCATTTGCTACAGATAATAGCCATCTTGGACTTTCGGGTAATCCCAATGTCATAATAGTATAAATAGCTGCTGGTATTAATAATACAGCCAACATAAAACGCCAATCGTTCTCTCCACCCACACCCGCTAAGAAATAGTTAGACAAGTAGGCCACCAATATACCAAACACAATATTAAACTGGTACATACCCACCAACTTGCCACGATTGTTTTTATTAGAAATTTCTGAAATATACGTTGGTGCCGCTACAGAAGATACGCCAATGGCAATGCCACCAATTAATCTAAAGAAAGAAAATGTGTAAGGGTCTTGTGCTAATGCAGAGCCAATAGCAGATGCAACAAACATAATACCCAACCAAATTAATACTTTTTTGCGACCAAATTTTTCAGTTGGTGCGCCTGCAAATACAGAACCAATTACGGTTCCCCATAAAGCCATTGACATGATAAAGAAACCATGAAAGAGTGGTGTAGTTTGCCATAATTCTTGAATAGGTTTATCTGCACCAGAAATTACGACCATATCAAATCCAAAAATAAATCCAGCCAATGCTGCAACTACTGTGGATTGAAATAATTTTCCTTTATTCATCTTCTTTGGTTTTTTAGTATTAGTATAATTGGAAAGAAAACTTAATTACTTGTTTAATAATTGTGCTGCTTTAATTAAATCTTCGGGCGTGTCTATTTCTACCCCCATATAATCTGTGATAGCCATTCTAATGCCAACACCATTTTCTAAATATCTTAAGCATTCAATTTTCTCTGCAGCTTCTAGTGGTGACATTGGCCAATTAGTAAAATCTAATAAGGCTTGTTTTTTAAATGCATATACACCTACATGTTCATAATAGGTGGGTGCAATGCTTGTATCTCTTAAATAAGGTATCACACTTCTTGAAAAGAATAGTGCGTTCATTTTTTTATCTACTGCAACTTTCACATAATTAGGATCTGCAATAGATGTTGGATTCTCTAAAACCTGCATGAGTGATGCCACTTGAACAGTTGTATCATTAAAACATGCCAATACTTTTTCTAGTGGCGTTCTTTTTACAAAAGGCTCATCACCTTGTATGTTCACGACAATATCAATGTCTATATTTTGGATAGCTTCTGCAATACGATCAGATCCGCTCTCATGTGTTTTAATACTCATAATAGCTTTGCCACCATGAAGGGTAATCTCGTCAAAAATAATTTCGCTATCTGTCACTACATATACTTCATCAAATAAGCCTGTAGCTTTTGCATTGTCATATGTATGTCTAATAACTGTTTTGTCTCCTAATTGTTGCATCAATTTTGCAGGAAACCTTGTAGCAGCGTAACGCGCAGGAATAAAAGCCCCGATTCTACTCATTAATAATCTGATTTTATAGTTGGATCAAAAGGTGCTTTTAATTGATAAGCTAAAGATTGATCTTTTGAATTATCTAATACATCTAATCCATATACGATTTCATTCATAGGTGTATAATTATAAGTGCCAAATAGGCGATCCCAAAAAGAAAATATATTACCATAATTACTATCCGTTTGTGGACGTGTAATATGATGATGTATTCTATGCATGTTCGGTGATACAATTATATATCCAAAACTTTGATCAAACCATTTTGGTATTTTGATATTAGCATGATTAAACTGTGTTAATACCACACTTAAACTTTGATATACCATTACCATCCACATAGGTGTACCCAAAACCAACACAGCCAATATTGCAAAGATTGCTCTTACTACTGATTCTCCTGGGTGATGTCTATTACCGGTAGTGGTGTCTACATGTGTATCTGCATGGTGCACCATATGAAACTTCCATAAAAACTTTACCTTATGTTCTATCATATGTACAAGGTAAGCGCCAATTAAATCTAACAACAATAATCCTGCAATGGCTTCTAGAATTGGAGACAATACAACTATTTGCAATAAACCAAATTGATTCGCCACAGCCCAGTCGCTTGCTTTTACCATGATTAATGCAAAACCAAAATTGATTACAATGGTAGTGAAAGTGAAAAACAAATTAATACCCGCATGTTTGAACTTATTATACTTGAAATTAAAAAGAGGTGCAGCAATTTCAATCAACCAAAAAAAAGTAATGCCGCCCGCCAATAATAATGCGCGATGCAAGCTTGGAATAGTTTCAAAATAGGTTTTGATAGATTCAAACATATCGTTGTTTTTGTATTGTAAATCTAAATAAAAAACCCCGATGTTGTATAGAACACCGGGGTAGATTATAATTTATTTGAGTCTTGATTAACTATTCAACATCAATGGCATTACCAACATTAACAAGTCTTCTCCTGGAGCTTGTTCAGAAGGCTTAATCAATCCAGCCTTGCTAGGTGTTGACAATTCAATAAACACTTCATCCGTATCTGCAGCACTTAACATTTCAATTAAGAATTTTGCATTGAAAGCGATTTGGATATCTTCTCCTTGGTATTCACAACTCATGCGCTCATTACCTTCAAAGCTGAAGTCAATATCTTGAGCAGCCATTTGTAATTCGTTACCAGTGATATTCAATGCCACTTGATTAGTGCTCTTATTACTAAATACATTTACACGGCGTAATGCATTTTGAAAATCGTGTTTATTTACAGTTAATCTGTATGGATTGTCTGCAGGAATTACCACTTTATAATCTGGGAATCTTGCATCAATTAAACGACAGATTAATTGTGTAGATCCATGATCAACAAACATATGATTATTGTTATAACTAACAGTGATTGTATCATCATTGTCAGGTAAAGCATTCTTTAATAAGTTCAATGGTTTTTTAGGAACAATGAAAGAAGCGTTTTGAGTTGCTTTCGCATCTAATCTTTTATATCTTACTAAACGATGTGCATCTGTTGCTACAAACTGTACACCATCTTTTGATAATTCAAAAAACACACCCGTCATTGCTGGTCTTAAATCGTCTCCACTAACTGCAAACAAGGTTTTGTTAATAGCAGTTAATAAACCAGTGCTTGTCATCTTAAAGCCTGTGGTATCGTCTGCTGTAGGCTCTTTAGGGAAATTATCAGGATTCTCTCCCATAACCTTATACTTACCATTATCACTGGTAATTTCTACAGCATAATTTTTATCAATATTGAAAGTCAGTGGTTGATCTGCAATATTTTTTAAAGAATCAATTAAGATTTTAGCAGGAATACAAACTCTACCATTCGCCTTGCTCTCTACTTCCATTTGAACACGCATCACAGTTTCTAGATCTGTAGCGATAATATTTAATTTTTTATCTTCAATTTCGAATAAGAAATCTTCTAAAATGGGCAATACGGTATTCGAGTTAATTACACCAGAAATTTGTTGCAAGTGTTTTAAAAGAGAAGAAGAAGAAACGATAAATTTCATGCGATCTAGTTTTAATAATATGAAGACGAAACTAATGCAATTTGTTAAGATTAAAAAGCTATTTTAGCAAGACTTATCTACATTTTTAATGGAAAAAAAGCGACTCGGAAAAGAACAGGCAATACTAAGCATAAGGCGGTTTTGCGCTTATCAAGAAAGGGCTCAACAAGAGGTTCGTGATAAGTTATACGAGTATGGAATGACCAAGGACGAAGTAGAGGAAATACTATCCGATTTGATCTCTGAAAATTTTTTAAATGAAGAACGTTTTGCGTTTCAATTTGCTGGGGGACATTTTAGAATCAAAGGTTGGGGAAAGGTAAAAATCAGCCATGCTTTAAAGCAAAAAAGAGTGAGCCCCTACAATATTAAAAAAGCACTTCAATCCATCGACTTGGATGCTTATGATAAAACCCTAAATGCACTGGCCCTTAAAAAGTGGAATAGCTTGAAAGGAGAACGGGGTCTATCAAAAATGGCCAAAACCCAGGCTTTTTTATACCAAAGAGGCTTTGAACCACAGCTTATTCAACCAATTCTTCAAAAATTGAACAAGAAAGCCTAAGATAGAAGCTAGCGATAGGTTTTTTGTATCTTTAGTGAAAGGAAAACCCAACACATTGTCTACTTTAAGTTTTACTATTATACAAACCCAATTACATTGGGAGGATAAGGCGGCTAACTTGGATATGCTATCTCAAAAGATTAAGAATATCGAAGAGTATACGGAAATCATTGTACTTCCTGAAATGTTCAATACCGGCTTTAGCATGCAACCTGAAAAGTTTGCAGAAACCATGGAAGGGCCTACCATTGATTGGATGAAAAGACTTTCTGAAGAAAAAAGAGCCATCATTACTGGTTCTTTAATTATTGTAGATGGTGGAAAATATTACAATAGATTGGTTTGGGTATTGCCTAATGGACAATTAGGATATTATAACAAAAGGCACTTGTTTGCTTTTGCTGGAGAAGACCAACATTATACTGCAGGTAATAAAAGATTAATTGCGAGTGTGAAAGGATGGAAAATTAATTTACAAATTTGCTATGATCTTCGATTCCCTGTTTGGGCTAGACAACAATTAAACGAGGAGACAGAAAAAGAATATGATGTGTTATTGTATGTTGCCAATTGGCCAGAAAAAAGAAATCATGCTTGGAAAACTTTATTAACAGCCAGAGCTATAGAAAATCAATGTTTTACGATTGGAGTAAATAGAGTAGGCGTAGATGGTAATAATATTACACACAGCGGAGACTCAATGGTAGTAGGACCCTTAGGAGAAATTTTGTATCACTGCGCACAAGAAGAAGATATTTTTCATATCCAATTACAAAAAGAAGAAATCAATAATACTAGAACACAATTTCCTTTTTGGAAGGACGCAGATTTTTTTGTGATTCAATAAAATTAATACGCTTCAATAAATTATCATTATGTCTCAATTTATTTCTGCACAAGAATTATTTACTGGAAATGGCTGGATATCTGAAGCTGTTATAGAAATAGTGAATGGCAAAATTGCTTCAATCAAAAAAGAAGGATACGATCATAAGAACGCATATCCATTAGTGGTACCCGCTTTGATAGATTTACAAATCTATGGTGCTGGTGGAAAACTACTTTCTGAATTTCCAGAAGCAGACACCATTCAAAAAACATACGATTATTGTGTTGCAGGTGGTGCAGCATATTTTCAGCCCACTATTGCTTCTCAAAGCAATGATATTATTATTGCAGCTATAGACGCAGTGAAAGCCTATAAAGCCAGCGGAGGCAAGGGTTGTATAGGTTTGCACATTGAAGGACCCTGGATCAATCCTATTAAAAAAGGTGCACATAATGAAGCCGTGATTCATGCCCCTTCTTTTGATGAAGTAAAAAAAATATTAGATTATGGCGCAGATCATATTGGCATGATTACTGTTGCGCCAGAAATTTGTTCTAAAGAAATAATTGATTTAATTCAATCAAGAGGTATCGTGGTTTCTGCTGGTCATACCAATGCAGATTATCATACTGCCATGAATTATTTTAACGATGGTATTAAAGTGGCTACACATTTATACAATGCCATGAGTCCCTTGCAACATAGAGCGCCAGGAGTGGTTGGAGCTTTATTTAATCACAAAACTGCCATGTGTAGTTTGGTTGCAGATGGTTACCATGTAGATTTTAGTGCCATTCAAATTGCTAAAAAAATAATGGGTGAACGATTATTTTGTATCACCGATGCTGTGACTACGACTAGCACAGGTTTTTATCAACATAAATTAGTGGGTGATAAATATGAATCAGCTGGAACCCTCAGTGGCTCTGCATTAACACAATTAAAATCTATTAATAATTTAGTTGAGCAAGCGGGCATCGATGTGGGGGAAGCCATCAGAATGTGTGCTCTATATCCTGCACAAATAATGCAGCAAAAACATATTACTGGCACTATTGCTATTAATGAAAATGCCGACCTACTTTGTTTATCAGCAGATCGACAGTTTATTAAAATGTATTTAGCTTAAGCAAAAGCGTTCCAACCTTGTGCTGTAATATCATGTGTATTACCGCCCTTAGTAATTAGCTTGGTGCCTTCTTCTTTATCACACATATAACCAATCACACTGATTTCTTCTTGCATTGTTATCTTGTCATAGTCGGCTTGTTTCATAGTAAAAATTAATTCGTAATCTTCACCCCCATTTAATGCGCAGACAGTTGCGTCTAATCCAAATTTAAATGCGGCCGCTTTGGTAGCTTCGTTTAATGGAATTTTATCTTCATAAATTCTACAGCCTAGTTCGCTTTGTTTACATATATGCAATACTTCACTACTTAATCCATCGCTAATATCCATCATGGCTGTGGGTTTCACATCCATTTGTTCTAATAATTCAATGATATCTTTTCTGGCATCTGGCTTTAATAATCTACCAACTATATAATCTTCGTTTTCTAAATTAGGTTGTACTTGCGGGTTTTCTAAGAATATTTTTTTCTCTCTTTCCATTAATGTCAAACCCAAAAATGCTGCACCCAGATCTCCAGATACACAAATTAAATCTCCGCTTTCTGCAGTACTTCTTTTAATAAATTTATCTGGTGCTACTTCTCCTATTGCTGTTACTGAAATAACCAACCCTTTTTGTGAAGAACAAGTGTCTCCTCCCACTAAATCAACTCCGTATTTTTCACAAGCAATTTGTACACCCATATAAAATTCTTCCAAAGCTTCCACACTAAATCTATTGCTAAAACCTATGCCAATAGTGATTTGTGTAGGAGTAGCATTCATTGCATAAATATCACTTAGATTTACTACTACCGATTTATATCCTAAATGTTTTAGTGGTGTGTACATCAAATCAAAATGCACGCCTTCTAATAACATATCTGTAGTGATGACTGTTTGTTTGCCAAAATGATCAATTACTGCAGCATCATCTCCAATGGATAAAACGGTTGATGCGTTTTGTATTTCAAAGTTTTTAGTCAAATGATCTATTAATCCAAATTCACCTAGATTTTCTATTTCTGTTCTTTCTTCCGACATTTTTTTCTATTTAATTTTTTATAAATCTCCACCATTCACCAAAGCCTGTAATGCATTGTGTATTTTTCCATTAGTTGCTATAATGCCCGGCTGGTATGGGTTATAGGCCTCGCCTTTTAAGTCTGTTACTTTTCCTCCCGCTTCTTCCACAATTAAAAAACCGGCTGCGCTATCCCATGCTTGTAATTTGTGTTCATAAAATCCATCAAATCTACCGGCAGCTGTCCAGCATAAATCTAATGCTGCACTACCCAGTCTTCTAACAGGTATTGCTTTTCTAATTAATTTTTCAAATATTTGTAAAGGTCCATTAGGAGAATCTAAATATTGATAAGGGAATCCTGTAACCAAGCAGCTTTTTAATAAATTGTCTTCGTCGCTCACGCTAATTTTTTTATCGTTCAACGTAGCGCCTTTTCCTTTTTCTGCGAAAAATAATTCGTTCATAAAAGGATTATACACTGCACCCATTATCATCTCTCCGTCTTTTTCTATACCAATACTTACACAACAAATAGGAATACCATTCGCAAAATTAATAGTGCCATCTATTGGATCAATTATCCATTTATAGTTAGAGTCTTGTTTGATCTCTCCTGTCTCTTCACTTAAAATAAAGTGATCAGGATATGCGTCTTGGATTACTTTAAAAATAGCTTTTTCAGAAGCATGGTCTGCTTCGGTTACTAAGTCGTTTAGACTTCCCTTGCTTTCTACTGTAAATGTTCCGTTGAAAAATCTCTGTAGCTCTACTGCCCCGGCTGCTACCGCTTCTAATAAAGTATTTTTAATCATAATGCAAAAGTAACTTCGTTTGGTGGAATAACATTCCTATTTTTGCTATTGATGGCATTATTTGAGATTAACTTACCAAAATCGATTACGCAAGCTTTGGGAATTCCTCCAAGAAGTCCTAAAAGGTCACAGATACGCGTTTTAAAAAAACTAATGCGTCGCGCTCGATATACCGAATTTGGACAGCGTTTTGGTTTTGAACAAATTTTACAAAGAAGGGGAGTACCTAAACGCTTTCAAGAAAGCGTTCCTGTATATAATTACAATAAGATTTATGCCGATTGGTGGCATAAGACCCTAGAGGGCAAAGAAGATATTTGTTGGCCAGGTAAGATTAAATTTTTTGCCTTAAGCAGTGGAACTAGTGAAGCAGCAAGTAAATACATTCCAGTTACCAACGACTTATTAAGGGGTAATAAGATCATAATGATCAAACAGCTTTTAAGCTTGTTGAATTACGAAGGAGTTCCTTTGTCTGCATTGGGAAGAGGCTGGCTTACGCTGGGTGGTAGCACCGATTTACAAAAAGGACCTGGTTATTATGCTGGCGACCTTAGTGGTATCACGGCTAAAAAAGCACCTTTCTGGTTTCAGCCATTTTATAAGCCAGGCAAAAAAATTGCTAAAGAAAGAGATTGGAATAAAAAACTAAAAGAGATCGTAGAGAAAGCGCCTAATTGGGATATCAGTTTTATCATTGGTGTTCCGGCTTGGATACAAATGTGCTTAGAGATGGTGATTGAAAGATATCAATTAAAAAACATTCACGAGATCTGGCCCAACCTTACATTTTTTGTGCATGGTGGAGTAAGTTTTGAACCATATAAATTGGGTTTTGAAAAACTATTGGGTAAACCCATTACTTATATTGAAACCTATTTAGCGAGTGAGGGATTTTTAGCTTGGCAGGACAAACAAGGTGCAAAGGGAATGCGTTTATCTTACAACCAACATATTTTTTTTGAATTTGTTCCTTTTGATGATATCAATTTTGATAGTAATGGGGAAATGATCGAAAAGCCTGAAACCCTTATGATTCATGAGGTAGAAGAAGGAAAAGATTATGCATTACTCATTAGCACTGCCGCTGGTGCTTGGCGCTATTTAATTGGAGATACGGTAAGATTTATAGATAAAGAGAATGCTGAAATAATTATCACAGGAAGAACCAAACACTTTTTAAGTTTAGTGGGCGAGCATCTTAGTGTAGATAATATGAATAAGGCTATTCAATTAGTGAGTGAAGAAATGAATATCTCTATACCAGAGTATTGTGTTACAGGAGAACCGGTGGGTACTTTCTTTGGGCATCATTGGTATATAGCATGTGATCAAAATTGTGATGCGGAAATGATGGCAATGATTATTGATCAAAAATTATGTGAATTGAATGATGACTATGCGGTGGAAAGAAAGTCTGCATTGAAAGAAGTAAAACTAACCATCCTAAAAGAAAATAGTTTTTTATCCTTTATGGAAAGTAAGGGTAAAATTGGTGGTCAACATAAATTTCCAAGAGTAATTAAGGGTGACTTATTAAAAGACTGGAAGGCTTTTATTTTAAATCAATAATATGTTTGCCCCTATTGTAAAAGGCTTATTGCTTGGTCTTATATTAAGTATTTCTATCGGACCTGTGATATTTGCGATAATTAAGCAAAGCCTTACCAATGGTAAAAAAGCGGGTTATGCTTTTGTAGCGGGAGTTTCTGCAAGTGATATTAGTTTATTATTAGTTTGTAATCTTTTCACTAGTTTATTTACACTGGTATTAGAACACAAGTCTCTTATTGCTTTATCGGGAGCTGGCTTTTTATTAATCTCTGGCCTTTATACCCTATTTTTTAAAAAAATTATTATTGATCACAACGACGAATCTGGTGGAGCAACTCAAAGCAAAAAAGATTTAATTAAAAGTTTTTTTGCAGGATATTTAATGAACACCTTAAACCCTAGTGTATTTCTGTTTTGGTTTGCTTGGACCGCTGCCATAGGCGCTACTGCAGAAGAAAGCAACAATCCCATTCAATACAAATTGATTGTTTTTGGAACCTGCTTGGCTTTTGTATTGGTCTCTGATTTATTAAAAGTGTTTTTAGCTGGTGCACTTAGACCAAGACTCACGGAGAAGAGCCTATTATGGATTAACCGCATTTCCGCAATCATTATTTTAACATTTAGTGCAGCATTATTTTATAGTGCTATTCGTTATTATTAAGTAATTTGCTATCGTGAAAAAACTACTACTACTTCAAGCCGCCATCTTATTTTCTGTAGCAACACTATTTGCACAATCGGACCGCGTGTTGGTTCTCAAGGATAAAAATATTGTGATTAAGAATTTTACCGTTGGTAACTATATTAAATTTGAATTTAGTAACAGTCAATGGATTACTGGATATGTTTCCAGAATTAAAGAAGATAGCATTGATGTAAAACAATTTAGTTTACAACCTTCTGTAACCATGTGGGGTACCAAAGATTTTGATACGATTAAATTGGGTACGCTGGTGTTGGGTATCAACGAAATAAAAGCATTTGCAAAAGAGAATAATCAATATACTAGCGTTTTTGGTAATGGCGCTTTATTACAAACTGCCGGTGCAGGGTATTTTGTTGTCAATGTAGTAAACTCTCTTATAAGAAAAGAACCGGTTTTCGAATCAAGCAATTTACCTAAAATGGGTGCTGGAATCGGCGCTTGGATTCTAGGAAAAATTCAAGCAAAGAAAAATCCAAATTATAGGCCCATTGGCAAAAGATTTAGCGTAGCTATTATTTAATTATACCGTGATTAAGAAAATCAAGAAACTTGTACTGTACTTATTTTTAAGCTCTCTGGCTTATGTAGTCATTATTAGATTTGTTAATCCACCCATTACCATTACCCAAATTACCAATGCCTTTGGCTTGGGTTTAAAGAGAGATTATGTTGCTTGGGAGGATATGTCTTATAATATTAAACTAGCAGCTATTGCAAGTGAGGATCAGGTTTTCCCTGATCATATTGGGTTTGATTTTGACGCAATGGAAAAAAGTTTACGTCCTAAGAAGAAGAAAAAGAAATCCAGGATTCCATTAGGAGGAGGTGCTAGTACCATTACACAACAAACTGCCAAAAACGTGTTCTTATGGCAGGGCGGTAAATACGATAAGTATATTCGAAAAATTCCAGAATTCTATTTCACTTTTTTAATAGAAATGATCTGGGGTAAAAAAAGAATCTTAGAAGTGTATTTAAATGTGATTGAAACCGGACCAGGTTGTTTTGGGGTTGAAGCAGCTGCGCAACATTTCTTTCATAAATCTGCAAAAAAATTAACAAGGGCAGAAGCCGCTATGATTGTTGCGGGTTTTCCTAATCCTAAAAAGTTTACCGCAGTTCCAATGAGTAGAAGAGTTGCCTGGAGATACCCTCAGATTTTAAGAGAGATGAATAATTTAGAAGACGATGAAGATATTCAAGCGCTTTTAAAAAAGTAAACCTTGCTTTCAAGTATTATTTACAAAGCTTACTAATTAAATCAATAGCGTTTTGTGTTCTCGTTTCGCCTTTACCTGAAACTATTCCCCAGGGTGTTGATTGATTCTGTAAAAGCTCTTTATAAATAGCAAACAATTCTTTTCTAGGTTGCTCGTCTGGATATTCGCGCATTTCATCTGCTGTCCAAGGAAGATCTATATCACAAAGTAAATAAGCATCGTAAGATCTTTTGCTAATCTGTTCTAAAATAAATGGATGACAATTATTAAAAACATATTCACACCAAACCTTCATCACATACATATCTGTATCAATAATTAAATGTGATTTATTTGCTTGACTGGCTTTTTCAGTTGCTCGTTCTTCGTTGGCGATTTGCCCCTCTGCAATAGTTAATAAATTTTCATAGGTATAGGCTGTACCGTTTTTTGACAAGTATTCTCTTGCATATTCTTCACACCAAATGGTTTCGTAATGCATAGAAAGTGATTCGCAAAGGGTAGACTTGCCCGTAGACTCTGGTCCTAGTATAACTATTTTTTTTAGTGTAGTCATTACATATTCTTTACAGATTTCGCTTTTTGTTGCCAGCTTATTAATCCCGCAATAGCCAATATTAATAATATGATAAATTGTACACTTGTGAATGCATACCCTTTTATAAAATACAATGGTATCGATGCTATATTAGTGAGTATCCACCAAATCCAACTCTCTACTTTTTTCTTAGCCATCAACCACATACCAGTATAAGCAGTAGCACTAGCAAATGCATCTGCCCATGGTATAGCTTCTGGAGCAAATGCGTTTTTGGCGTAGGTTAATAAAAAATAGATGGTTAAATATATAGCTACGAAAAAGCTTAATTGTTGTATCCATTCTTTTTTATTGCTATTGGTTATTTGTAAAATAAAAGTGCTTTGGTCTGCTGTCTTTCTTGTCCATAAATACCAACCATATAGACTCATTATGGTATAATATAAATTAACACTAGCCTCTCCTAATAAATGTCCTTTATAACTTAGGTAAATATACAATGTGGTGTTAATTAAGCCTGTAGGATATACTAAAACATTTTCTTTTCGACTATACCAAACAGACACAATACCCATTATTACAGCAATTGCTTCGATAGGCGTTGTTTGTATTAAACCATTATATATGGAATTCAATAATTCGATCATTGTGCTTTCATTTTTTCTAACTGTGCTTCCAATCGGAACATCTCGTCTCTAAGCTTTGCCGCTTCCATGAAATCCTGCGCTTTTGCAAATTTCTCCATTTGTTTTTTGGTTTGCATAATCTGTTTTTCCATTTGTGGAATGGTGCCATAGTCTGCTAGATCTTCTGCTGCCATATTTAAACCATCGGTGGTTCGAATATTCATATTGTTTAAATCAAAGCCCTTAATATCTAAAACAGAAGTTTGAGCCATTACCTGTTCTATACTCTTTACCACAGTAGTTGGCGTAATATGGTGTTCTGTATTATACTTGGTTTGTTTTGCCCTACGCCTTTCTGTTTCGTCCATGGTGCGTTGCATGCTTTTAGTAATTTGATCAGCATAAAATATTACACGCCCCTCTGAATTTCTTGCGGCACGTCCAGCAGTTTGGGTTAATGATTTTTCGTTTCTTAAAAATCCTTCTTTATCTGCGTCTAAAACCGCCACAAGAGTTACTTCTGGCAAATCCAAGCCCTCTCTTAAAAGGTTTACGCCCACTAATACATCTATCACTCCTAATCTTAGTTCTCTTAAAATTTCAACACGCTCCAATGCGTCTATATCGCTATGAATATATTTAGATTTGATTTGGATATTTTTTAAATAACGATCCATTTCTTCTGCCATCTTTTTAGTCAAAGTGGTGACTAAAACTCTACCGCCTTTTTCAACTTGAGAAGCAATTTCGTCCAATAAATCATCAATTTGATTTTTTGTTGGCCTTACTTCTATTGGTGGATCTAATAATCCTGTTGGTCTTACTACCTGCTCTACTATTAAACCATCTGTCTTTTCTAATTCATATTCTCCAGGGGTGGCACTTACAAAAACAGATTGTCCAATAATATTTTCAAACTCATTAAAATTTAATGGGCGATTATCCATTGCGCTTGGTAATCTAAAACCAAATTCAACTAGATTCATTTTTCTACTTCTATCACCACCATACATACCAGAAATTTGCGGAATGGTTACATGGCTCTCGTCGATCACACAGATAAAGTCTTTAGGGAAATAATCCAATAAACAGAATGGTCTTGTGCCTGGTTTTCTTCTATCAAAAAATCTTGAATAGTTTTCAATACCGGTACAATAACCCAACTCTCTAATCATTTCAATATCATATTCAACACGCTCTTTTATTCTTTGAGCTTCTATGGGTCTTCCAATTTTTTTAAAGTACTCTACTTGTGCGCGCATTTCGTCTTGCACTTCATAAATTATTTCTTGCAACATTTCTTTTGGGGCTAAATATAAATTAGCTGGAAAGATTGCTGCGTTCTCCATCGGCTCAATCCTTTTGCCAGACTCGATTTCAATACTTTCTATTGTTTCGATTTCGTCACCAAAAAATGTAATTCTATATCCATAATCAACATAAGGCAGGTTAATATCCACTGTATCTCCTTTTACTCTAAAAGAAGCTCTATCAAATTCTGTTTCTGTCCGATGATATAAACTATTTACCAGTGCATGTAAAAAAGCTTGTCTAGTAAAAGTCATTCCAGCGTGAATACGAATAATTCCATTTTCATATTCTGTTGGATTTCCCATACCATAAATACAGCTCACGCTTGCAACAATAATAATATCTCTTCTCCCGCTTAATAATTGTGCGGTGGCTTGTAAACGAAGTTTATCTAATTCTTCATTAATACTTAAATCCTTTTCAATATATACTCCAGAAGTAGGTAAGTATGCTTCTGGTTGATAATAATCGTAATAAGAAACAAAATAACCCACTGCGTTTTCAGGAAAGAATTGTTTAAACTCTCCATATAATTGCGCAACCAAGGTCTTATTATGAGTAAGTACTAAAGTTGGCCTTTGAACATTTTGAATTAGGTTGGCAATGGTAAATGTTTTACCCGAACCCGTTACGCCCAATAAGGTTTGATACTTATCACCTGCCAAAACAGCTTCTGTAAGTTGCTTTATTGCTGTAGGTTGATCTCCCGCTGGAGTATATGGAGAGTGTATTTTAAAGGGCATTTTACACTTTTCTATTTAAATAGTGGGTGTAATTAGGTAGTTCATAGGAATATTCTTCTTGCATAAACCTTGAAGTCATTAAAAAATCTGCAGTAGTTCTATCACAGGCCATGGGTAGATTCCAAGCAACCGCAAGCCTTAAGAGGGCTTTTACGTCACTATCATGGGGTTGCGCCTCCATAGGGTCAAAGAAAAAGAACACCACGTCAATATCGCCCGTTGCGATCATTGCGCCAATTTGTTGATCTCCACCCAAAGGACCGCTTAGAAGTTTAGTTACTGGTTGATCAAGGGCTTCTTCTACTAATTTACCGGTAGTTCCGGTTGCAACAAGGCTGTGTTTTGCTAATTCGATTTTATTATGAACTGCCCATTCTATTAAATCCTTCTTTTTATTATCGTGTGCAATTAAAGCGATTTTTTTTCTTTTTTCTAAAACACGCATATTGGGATTTTGGGCGCTCATGGATACAGTTTTTATGAAATGGAATTTTTACTTAGCAAAGGTATTGCAATTAGTATGATAAATATAGTTAGTATACTTAGATTCAAGAGATACAATAAAAAAAATACCAACAATAAAAAAACGGGATAAGTAAATAATAAAACTGCAAATAAAACAGAGTCAAAAAATACCGTTCCTTTTGTTTTCTGATCTACTATATTTTGAATAAAAGAAAAATAAGGTTTATGAAAAAAGTACCAAAAGTTTTTATGAATTTTTGTTGGTTGCCTTGGTGGTTCTATGTTTTCTGCTAAAACAGTACAAACGTGATTATTAAATGCAACACGATGGTGTGCGTTTTCTATTTTTTGATCAAATAAAAATTCTGTAATTATTAAATTTACTTTTTTACCAATTCCCTTAAAATTATTATAAGCTATTCCTGCAATATGAATGGTTGGAAAAACATTTTTTTGATGTAATCCTTCTAAAATTCTTGCGGTTCCTTTTTTAAAGGGTTGTAATGTATGATCGTTTATACAAACCCCTTCTATAAATATTAATACAGCCTCTCCTTTTGCAATTAATTCGACAGATTTTCTAATTGCATAATCATTCAAGTGTAGAAATTCTTTTCCCTCTCTTAGTCTATAAACAGGAATCATATTTAGGGAGGTCAATAAATACCTATATATTTTTTTCTCAAATACATCTCCTCTTGCTAAAAAGAATACTCTTCTGTTATAATAAGCACCTATAATAATAGCGTCTAAAAAAGAATTTGGGTGGTTGGCAATAATAAACAAGGACCCTTTAGTATCTAAAAGGTGTTTATTTTTTAAATGCACTTCTTTACAAAAGATAGATAGCGCTAAGCGAATTATAAATTTTAATAAATAGATCAACCTTTTTTGTATAAATATAAAAAAACCGCACCAATAATGATGCGGTTTGTACTTACTAACTAACTAAAAAACCCAAACAAATTCTTTATCCTTTAGCTTCTTCTACTGCTGTAGCAATTTTAGCTCTAATTTTTGCCTCTATTTCATTCGCCATTTCTGGGTTATCGTGTAAAAGTTGTTTCACTGTTTCTCTACCTTGACCAAGTTTATTGGTATCATAACTAAACCAAGAACCGCTTTTTTGAATAATATCTAATTCAACACCCATATCAATAATTTCACCAATTTTACTAATACCTTCTCCGAATATAATTTCAAATTCTGCCGCTCTAAATGGAGGAGCTACTTTATTTTTAACCACCTTAACTTTTACTCTATTTCCAATAGCTTCATCACCATCTTTAATTTGAGTCATTCTTCTAATATCTAATCTTACAGAAGCATAGAATTTAAGTGCATTACCACCAGTTGTGGTTTCTGGATTACCAAACATAACACCAATTTTTTCTCTTAATTGGTTGATGAAAATACAAATAGTACCTGTTTTATTAATTGTTGCGGTTAATTTTCTTAATGCTTGAGACATTAATCTTGCATGTAAACCCATTTTAGAATCACCCATTTCTCCTTCTAATTCACTCTTTGGTACCAATGCAGCAACAGAATCTATAACCAATACATCTACTGCACCAGATAAGATTAATCTATCTGCAATCTCCAAAGCTTGCTCACCATAATCTGGTTGAGAGATTAATAAACTATCCACATCTACACCTAATCTTTTTGCATATGCACTATCAAAAGCGTGTTCAGCATCTATAATTGCACATATTCCTCCTTTCTTTTGAGCCTCTGCAATAGCATGAATTGCTACTGTTGTTTTACCAGAAGATTCTGGTCCGTATATTTCAATAATTCTACCTTTTGGTAAACCGCCAATTCCTAACGCAGTATCTAATCCAATTGATCCAGTTGAAATTACTTCTTGTGGTTCTTGGCTTCTTTCATTCATCATCATTACACTTCCTTTACCATAATCTTTATCGATTTTATCCATGGTTAATTTAAGTGCCTTTAATTTTTCTGCGTTACTCATAGCTTGTCGTTTTATTAGTTTCTTGTATAATTTATGTGAAGATAGGGATAAAATGTTAATAAACTAAAATATTTAGTAAAATTTTACTAAATTGATTAGCTACATACCTTAATTATTTTATAATTTATTGATTTTCAATTAATTAATTTTTAGTATTTTTTTTAGTATTTTTAGTTTTCTGTATTGTTTTGCTAAAATAATTCATCGTTTTTATTCTTTTTTGGGTATTTATACTCGATTTCTGGTTGGTTTATAAGGAGGATTTAAAAGTAATTGAA
>JBJOIU010000027.1:0-27052 GCA_046046935.1 Bacteroidota bacterium | reverse complement strand
AAAAGAATCAACTGTCATTCAATCAAGCTCGAATCAAGATATAGAGGCTTTTGCAGCATCATATGACCAAATCATTTCAAACTAAATATTGAATTATGAAAAATTTATTAAATAGCAAAATTGTAAGCTGGCTTATAGCTTTATTGGTAGTAGCTAATATAACAACACTGGCCTTTTTCTGGATAGGACATTTTAAAAAACAAAAAGAAAATTCACCAAAAGAATTTTTATCTAAAAATTTGAACTTTAGCAAAAGTCAAAAAAACGCCTACTTTATATTGGCAAAAGAGCATAACGAATCTGCTAAAATAATAAGAGAGCAGATCAAAAATGATAAAGAAAGTCTATTTCAACTACTTAAATCAGATACAATTAACGATAGCGTCAGAAATGATAAAGCTTTAAAAGTTAGTATGTCTATTCAAGCTCTTGACATTCTTACATTCGAACACTTTAGGAAAGTTAGAGCTATTTGTACTGAAGAGCAAAAGCCGAAATTTGACGAACTCATGCAAAAAATGGTGAACGCTGTTAATCAATTTCAAAAAGGGCCTCCTCCATCTTTAAAATAAAAGTAGATTAACAATTTCTTATGAAGGATTCGAATCCCGAGCTTCATCTAATTAACAAAAAATATGAAAAGATTATTTAGCGCCCTTATGTTGTTGATCGTATGTACAGTTAGTGCGCAGCATCCAGGGTCACCTCCGAGCATTGAAGAAAAATTAAGGAGAGCCAAAGAGATGCTTGGAAAGGAACTAAACTTAAACGCGAGTCAAATTAATATAACCACGGAAGTATTTACTAAATTCTTTAAGCAGGCTGACAATATATTCAAAGGAAACCCTCCATCAAGTCCTGCTCAAATGAAACAAATAGAGGCACTTGAAAAAGAAAGAGATCAAAAAATTATTTCAATACTAAATGAGCAGCAAATTAATGACTATAAAGAAATCGTATTGAAAATGAGGCCCCCAAAACCAGGACAAGGAAAACAACAAGGTCCACCTCCACAAAAACAGTAAACAAATTCATCCTCATTTTATCAACCCTCTAATTCTTCAAATAAATGAAGTACTACTACACTATTGCCTTTACTTTAATTGCAACTTTAACTTTCGCTCAGAATAATAAACAAAATATCAGAGGCATTATTATAGACAAACTAACACAAGCACCTTTGAAAGGCGCAACAGTTTTGCTAAACAATGACAAAAAAAGCGCAATTGCAGACACAAATGGACTGTATACTTTAGGTGAACTAAATCCAGGCAGATATGACGTAAAAGTATCCTATAATGGTTTTAAAGATGCTTATATCCCAAATATAGTGGTAACCTCTGGCAAAGAAACCATACTAGATATTAGTTTAGAAGAGGATTTTAAAAACTTAAAAGACGTGGTTGTTAAATCATCTAATAAGTCCTCTAGTATTAATAAAATGGCTACTGTAAGTGCACGCACATTTTCTATGGAAGAAGTAAATAGATATGCAGGGGGGAGAAGTGATCCAGCTCGTTTAGCAGCAAATTTTGCAGGCGTTAGTGCACCGGATGATAGCAGAAACGATATTGTAATAAGAGGCAATTCACCTACTGGCGTTTTATGGAAAATTGACGGCATGAACGTAACCAATCCAAACCACTTTGCTTCCATAGGGACCACAGGAGGTGCAGTAAGTGCTTTAAATACGAATCTCTTAAAAAGCTCTGATTTTTTCACCTCCGCTTTCCCGGCAGAATATGGAAATGCCAATGCGGGCGTCTTTGATATTGGCTTTAGGAATGGGAATAATAAAAAAAGAGAGACTACCTTACAATTAGGCGTTATTACTGGATTAGAAGCAACTACTGAAGGTCCGATTAATAAAGAGACAGGTTCATCCTATTTAATTGGTTATAGATACTCATTAGCAGGTATCGCACAAGCAATGGGAATAAATATTGGCACTACTGCCACACCGTCCTACCAAGATTTGTCCTTTAAAATTAATAGTGGGACTTCAAAAATTGGGAAGTTCTCCTTGTTTGGTATACTAGGAACAAGTACTATTAACTTAGAGAGTGGAGGAAAAGACAACTCATTATATGGAAATGGCAATCAAGCAGATTTTGCTAGTAAACTAGGTATTTTAGGGTTAAGTCATTTCAAACAAATAAACAATAAGTCCTATTTTAGCTCAACAATTGGTTTAAATTATTCCAAAACAGACCTTACCAATTATGGTTTTGAGCGAAATACACTAAGCACATTTGAACAAGAGATTTCTAAAACAGCCAAAACTGGTTATAATTTCAGCACATCTTATAATTCAAAAATCAACGCGCGATTCTTTTTAAAGCTAGGATTTGACAACCAACTATTGGGATTGGATCTTGATTATAAAATGAAACAAAGACTTGACGATAACTTTAACCAGATTTGGGATTATAATAGTCAAACTAATTTGTCACAAGCATACATTCAAACCAAATACAATATCTCGGAGAAATTAACTTTAAATACAGGTCTACATGCGCAAAAGTTTTTCTTAAACAACTCCATGTCAGTAGAGCCTAGATTGGGTTTAAAATATGATATAAATAATAAAAGTAGTTTAACCTTTGGTTATGGACTTCATTCACAAATGCAACCCATTAATGTATATTTTTTACAAACACAAAATGCAGATGGAACTTATAGTTACAATAATAAAAATCTAGATTTTACCAAGAGTAACCATTTTGTGATCGGCTATAATTTGCAACCTGCACAAGACTGGAGAATTAAAACAGAAGTATATTACCAGAATTTATACAATGTGCCTGTAAATACATTCTCTAGTAGTTATTCCATGCTAAATACAGGAGCTAGTTTTAAAACTGACTTAGAAGACAATTTAGTAAACGCCGGTACTGGCAAAAACTATGGAATAGAGCTTACTGTAGAGAAATTTTTTAGCAAAGGCTATTATGGTTTATTTACATCTTCATTATATGAATCTAAATATACAGGAAGTGACGGCATTGAACGCAATTCGGCTTTTAACGGGAAATATGTCTATAATATACTAGCTGGTAAAGAATGGAATGTGGGTGCTAGTAAAAGAAATAAAACTAGTATTGACTTAAAATTCACGAATGCAGGGGGTAGGTATTATACACCTATTGATTTGGCTAGTTCTCAAAGCACCAACCGTGAACAATTATCAACCAATGTTTATTCAACGCAATACCCCGAGTATTTTAGAATGGATTTGAAATTTGGATATACTTTTAATAGCAAAATCAGAAAGGTTTCACAAACTTTATCACTTGATTTGCAAAATGTCACCAATCATAATAATGTATTCTCACAAACCTATGACAACAGAGATCAAAATGTAAGCTGGAAATACCAACTCGGCTTTTTCCCAAATTTTGTATATAAGATCCAGTTTTAAAGCTTGAATTCTAATACTGCCCTAGCATCCCCAGCAAATTCTTCCAAACTCGCTCCTGTTGAGTCTACAAAGCCTCTCACGCAAGTGGGAGGCTTTGGGTAAGGCCAATGGCAAGGGCAGACAATGCGCAGCATTGGCAGTCCCAATGCGTATTTATACTCCAATTTCAAGTTTACATATTTATTAATATAGTCATTGAAAAACTATTATTAAAATAGTTGCCCCTTTGGGCAACTTCAATTAACTTTGATATTGAATACAAATAAGAAATTTAGAACAGCTGTATTATATAAAAATTATTTTGAGCAGTTCTTTGTAAAACAAAATAATAAAGTAAAGGAAAAGATACTTTGGACTATTCGATTAATTGAAGATGTTGAAGTTGTTCCTTCTATTTATTTAAAGAGTATAAAAGGAACAAATGGTATATATGAAATTAGAATTCAAACTGGCTTTGATATTTTTAGGATATTTTGTTTTTTTGATAAAGAGAATTTAGTCGTAATTGGAAATGGATTTCAAAAGAAAACTCAAAAGACGCCTAAAAATGAAATCATCAAGGCAATTCAAATAAAACTCAATTATGAAAACGAAAAATAATACGATTTCACTAAATCAATTTGTAGAGAATCATTATGGTAAAATTGGAACTAAAAAAAGAGACTCTTTTGAAAAGGGATATGAAAATTTTAAGCTTGGAGCTATGCTCCAAGAAGCTAGGCTGAGAAAAGGTTTGACTCAAGAAGCACTTGCCTTAAAATTAGGAACTACTAAGTCATACATTTCAAAAATAGAAAACGATATTAAAGAAATACGTTTATCAAATCTACAGCGATTGATTGAAATTGGACTTGATGCTAAACTTGAATTAAATATTCATTTTTGAACTACCGAGTAATCCTTGACAATTCAAATTCCAAATCATACCCTTTCCTGAATACAATAGGAATTAATTCCTCATCACCCTAACTAAATGCAATTTCTTCGTCTCGTATATTTTCTAAATTGTTAACAACCAATCACTTACAAACAAACTTCAATAAATAATAGTAATACTATCATTTATAATGGTAATTATACTATTTTTGCCTTCATAAGACCAAATCTATGAAGCTAGAAGTACAAATAAAGATGAATGAGACCCTTTACTTAAGGGATCCAGAGCAGTCCGAATTAGGCAAAAACATCATCAAGCATAGTATACAATTGATCCATAAAAATGGATTTGAATCATTCACATTCAAGAAACTTGCAGAAGCAATTGGTACCACCGAAGCAGGTGTATACAGATACTTCGAAAACAAACATAAACTATTAGTATACATTATATCCTGGTATTGGGGATGGTTAGAATTTCAAATAGTATACCAAACCAAAAATGTACAAGACCCTATTGTAAAATTAAAACAAGTCATCAGCCTGCTAGCAAATAATGTAGTAGACGATCTAATGACAAGTCATGTAGATGAAAGTTTATTACATCAGATATTAATCGCAGAAGGCTCTAAGTCTTATCTAACCAAACATGTGGGTGAAGACAATAAACAACAGTACTTCAAGCCTTATAAAGATCTGTGCAATTCGGTAGGAGAAATTATAATGGAATGTAATGCCAACTATAAATACCCCCACTCTTTGGCATCTACCATTATAGAAATGGCACATTTACAAAATTTCTTCATGCATAATTTACCTGCATTAACAGATTTCGACAAGACTAAAAAAGAAGATCAAATTATAGACTTTTTAAATCACCTCGTTTTTTCAAGTATTCAATAAAATACAATGGCAAAAAATTACACCGATATCTCCATAAAACAGTCACTCAACAAATTCTTTAAAGTCATAAGACTAGAGAAAAAAGAAGTGACTGCCATTTATTTTTACGCCATCTTAAGTGGTGTAATACAATTGAGTTTACCATTAGGTATACAAACCATCATTAACTTCTCTCAAGCAGCAGCAGGCATTGGCGAATTGCCAGTATCTATTATCCTGCTCATATTCATTGTATTAGTGGGTATACTTGTATCAGGCATCTTACAAGTAAACCAAATGAAGATTGTTGAGAAGATAGAGCAAAGCATCTTTACAAGATTCTCTCTTGACTTTGCACACAAAATACCCAAAATAGAAAGTAGTGAATTAAACAACAATCACTTACCTGAACTAATGAATAGGTTCTTCGAGATCATTAGTTTGCAGAAAGGTTTATCAAAGATTTTATTGGATATCCCTTTAGCAGTCATCCAAATTGTGTTTGGATTAGTCTTATTGTCTTTTTATAATTCAACATTCATTGTACTTGGTCTTTTATTAATCTTATTGCTATTCTTTATCTTCAAATACACTACTAAAAAAGGATTAATCGCCTCTTATAATGAAAGTGAGAACAAGTATGAAGTAGCAAGCTGGTTAGAAGAAATAGCTAGGTCTTATAAAACCTTCAAGATATCTAGTCAAAATAGTTTTCATTTAAAAAAGACCGATGAATTTGTAAAGGATTACTTAGTATCCAAAACAAAGCATTTTGAAATTTTAAAATTTCAATACTGGAGCTTAATTGTGTTTAAATTATTAATCTCTGCTATGATGTTGATTATTGGTGCAGTCTTATTGATTAAACAACAACTGAATATTGGTCAATTTATAGCAGCTGAGATTGTGATCTTATTAATACTATCTGCAGTAGAGAAGTTAATTCTGAATCTAGAAGTGGGGTATACTATCCTAACTGGGGTAGAGAAATTAAGTGTGATCAGTGATAAGAAAACAGAGCAACAAGGTAAAATGCCTTTTGTATCTAATGGAAATGGCATTGCTATTGAAGTGAAGAACTTGAATTTCAAATTTGAGCCTAACCGACCTTTACTAGAAAATATCAATTTTAATATTCAACCTGGCACCAAGATATGTGTAATGGGCGATGGTGGTTCGGGCAAGTCAATACTTTTAGAATTGATTGGGGGAACATTGAAAAACTTTGATGGTGTAATTAATATCAACAATATTCCAATCAACAATATCAATCAAAATGAATACCGAAAAAATATAGGTATTTTCTATAACGAACAAGAGATTTTTGATGGTACTGTATATGATAATATTTGCATGGGTAATGAAAATATAACCCCAATTGAAATAATGAAATTGGCAGAAATGCTTGAGATAAAAGAATTCATCAGTCTTTTACCTGAAGGCTTATATACTCCATTGCAACCAACTGGTAAAGGCCTGAGCACTATTATTGCAAAGAAGATTTTATTACTTAGAGCCATCGTTAATCAACCTGAATTACTAGTATTAGACGAACCATTTGAATTAGCGGGTGCAGAGTCTAGCAAGAAGATTTCTAAATACTTAATCGAGCTACAAAATACAACTTGTATGGTAGTAAGTGGTTATATCCCATTTGCAAAAAGAGCAGATTTGATTATCTGGCTAGAGAAAGGACAAATCAAACATATTGGTCACCCAGATTCTATATTACCCTTAGTAAATAACTTATGAAAAGAACAATAGAAAATATTAACGCAGAATCTAATTTCAAGCCTAGCTCTATAAGATCTATTTATAGATATGAGAAGAATAGCAAAATTGGCTATTGGCTCTTGGGCGTATTTGTATTCTTATTGATTGTACTGTTTTTGCCTTGGACACAGAATATTTCTAGTTATGGGCATGTGACTACATTATACCAAGACCAAAGACCACAACAAATTAACTCAGTAATACCTGGTAAGATTATTAAATGGTATGTAAAAGAAGGAGATATTGTAAAAAAGGGCGATACCATTTTACAATTAGCAGACACCAAGGATGATTACCTGGACTCAAATTTAGTAGAGCGTACAAAAGATCAATTAGTTTCTAAAGAGCAGAAATTATTGTTCTATGGCGAGAAGATCAATGCTATCGAAAGTCAGATAAACGCCATTGAAAATAATAGAGAATTGAAGATTAAGTCTTACGAAAACAAAATAGAGCAGTATAAGAGAAAATTAATAAGTGATAGCTCGGAAGTTGTGGCAGCAGAAGTAGATTATAAAATAGCTACTGAACAATTAAGCAGAGGCAAGCAATTGTTCAATCAGGGCGTTGTGTCATTAGTTGAATTAGAAAGAAGAACTGCATCTAGCAATAAGGCTTTAGCTATATTAACTGAGAAACAACAAAAACTACTAAATACTAGACAAGAAATTAATATTCTTAAAATAGATATTAGTTCTATTAGACAAGAAGCAGATGATAAAATCTTTAAATCAAGAAGTGATATTGCAAGTTCTAGAGGAGAAATTGCTGGAACCACTGGTGAGGTAGCAAAAAACAAAAATGTATTAGCTAATTATATCACTAGAGGTAATCAAAGATGGCTGATTGCTCCACAGGATGGTCAAATCATAAAGGCAAAGAAATCAGGTATCAACGAAATGGTTAAAGAAGGAGAAATGATTGTAGAAATGGTACCTACTCAAATTGATCATGCGATTGAATTATTTATAGACCCAATGGATTTAATGTTGATTAACCCAGGTCAAAAAATGAGAATGATATTTGATGGCTTCCCTGCTATTGTATTCTCAGGATGGCCTGACAATAGTTATGGGACTTTTGCAGGAGAGATATTAATGGTAGAAAATAATAGAAACGAGAATGGTAAATTTAGAATTCTAGTAGTACCAGATACCAAAGACAAAATCTGGCCGAAGGAATTAAAAACCGGAACTGGAGCAAGAGGTTTCGCATTATTAAAAACCGTACCAATTTGGTATGAGTTATGGCGTCAAATTAATGGCTTCCCTCCAGATTATTATAAAACAAAAGCTACCACTGTAAAACAGAAATAAAATGACTAGAAAGCCATTTATATATACCATACTATTAACTTGTTTAATGGGCAATGCTATTGGTCAAGAGAAAACCTTAAGCGTTGAAAACACTTTAGACATTGTTAGAAAGTATCATCCTGTAATAAAGCAATCTTTTTTACAAAATGAGCTATCTAAAAACCAATTAAAGGCATCTAGGGGTGTATTTGATCCAAGTATTCAAATCAATACAGAGGAAAAAACCTACGATAATAAATTGTATTACAAATACAATACTTCTGAATTAAAAATTCCTCTATGGTATGGACTAGATATTAAAGCAGGTACAGAAAATAATATTGGCGAAAGAATAGATCCAATGCTTACTAAGAATAAATCTGCATTTGTAGGACTAAGCGTAGATCCATTTAGAGGATTGATTGTAGATAAAAGAGGAGCTATTGTAAAACAAGCAAAGAACTTTGTAGAGCTAACTAAGAATGAGCAGCTATTGGTGGTGAATGATTTATTATTAGATGCAACCAGTGCCTATTGGAATTGGGTAAATGCACATTATAACTATACTATCCTTTCTAAGTCGGCAAAGAACAATAAAGAAAGATATGAAGTGATCAAAAAATCTTTTGTATCAGGAGACAGAGCCCCAATTGACACTACCGAAGCGCTGACTCAATTACAAACTTTTGAAATGATGCAAACCCAAGCTGCTTTGGACCTGCAAAAAGCAAGATTGGAACTAAGTAATTTTTTCTGGACAGACAATGGAACACCTTATGAATTAGAAGAAAGCATTAGACCGACTGATAATTTTGATCTAACAATCATCAATACAACCGAACTAGGTAAATTAGAAGAATTAGTTGATCAAGCTATGCAATCGCATCCAAAACTAAAGATGATAAACAATAAGTCATCCATTTTAGATCTGGAAAAACGATTAAAGACAATAGAGCTATTCCCCTCTCTTAAAATGAACTATAATGCTTTAGATAATAATTTCAATAATATCTCAGGCAATATCAATACTTCGAATAATAATAAATATGGCCTTTCTCTAACCATGCCATTATTTCAAAGACAAGCAAGAGGTGAATTAGCGAAGACAAGAAATAAGATAGAAGACCTAAACTGGGACAGAAGATATGTCAGATTAGAGATTGAAAATAAAGTAAAAGCAAGCTTCGCAGATTTTTATGCTTTAAAACAACAAATCAAAACCAATGAAGCTATTTTAACTGCTAATAAACTTCTATTTGATACAGAGAATACTAAGTTCCAGATGGGCGAAAGTAGTTTGTTTTTAATCAATAGCAGAGAGTTAAAATTTATTGAAACAGAACAAAAGCAAATTGCCTTAAAAACTAAGTTCTTCCTAAGTATCTACAAGAACTTATGGTCAATGGGAAGTTTGAATTAAAGAAACCTCTCCTTATCTTCTTCCTTTGGAATCATGCATTGCGCTTGTTTGCCAAATAATCTATATCTATTTGCAGCAACTAATTGATAGATATAGTTTCTAATAAACCTAGGCACAATGATACTGTACTTAAATATACTAGGCCAGCCAGTTAAAAATTTGGCGATTTCAATCACCGCATCGGATTGATAATAAACCATACCATTGGTGATAAATACCACAGAGCTTGTACTTTCTTGAATAGAATATTGATTTAGGAACTTCTCCCCCGCCTCAGACTGTTGTGCTGCAAAATGTATTTGACAAGAAGGATCGTGTCGGATAATGATTTGCACTATTCGATTACAAAAATTACATACCCCATCAAATACAATAATATTCATCTTAGTTTTCTAATATCGCATCCCAAAGCTGCGCTCTGATTTCTAGGGCTTTTAATGATGCTTGACTTGCCTCTGCCCATTTAGCATCATCATTACCACAAAGATCGGCAACCATCTCTAAAGCCAATTGACTATGGTGTCCACCATCTACTTCAATATGTCTTTCGATATAATATTTGAAGGTAGAAACCTTATCTGGATGATCTGCATATATTTTATGCAAAATCTCTGTAAACATATCAGGAATTAAATCTTCTCTTCCAAAAGTGAATACCGCTGCTTTTACATGCAAGGGTGCATTTTGTGCAATCTCAAATGTATATTGTAAAAATGCTTTTACTTTTTCAGGTAAGCTCGCCTCCGCGATAGCATCCTTGATTGTTTTTCCTTTTGCTATTTCTTGCATTAAAGCATCTATCAAATGTGTAGAAGCTCCCATTTGACGCATTGCTTTTAAATACAATTCAAAATGGCTAATTCTATTACCATGCTCGTCCACATCTGACTCTTCGCCCAATACAATCTCATTAATCAAATACCTTGTATTGGCAGAACCCACCGGCACCCATGGTAATTGAACAGAAGTTAAACCTATTTGTAAAGACTTTAATAAGCTCATAAAATCCCAAACCGCAAAAACATGAAATTGTGTAAACTTTTGTAAACCTTCTAAATTATTGATTTTAGAGTACACAGGGTGTGCCAATAAATTGACTCTTGCAGCTTCGATATTTTCTTTTAGTTTAACTACTTGCATATGCCTAGTTTGTTGTTAGATTTGCAAAGGAACTACAAAAAATATTCCCTTAGCACTTTAAAGAAAAAATGAAGAACGATTTTCCAAATATCATAAACCAAGACGGCCAGGCCATATACTTTGGGGCCATTTTGACTATGGAAGAAATGACGTCTTTTTACACCAAATTGTTCAACAATATTGCTTGGGAACAAGATCAGATTATCATGTTCGGAAAAGCCATCACCACAAAGCGCAAAGTGGCTTTTTATGCCAACAATAGCATTGACTATACTTATTCTAATGTGAAAAAGAAAGGCCTCTCTTGGACTCCTGAACTGCTACAAATTAAATCGCTCATTCAATCTCACACAGGCGCAAGTTACAATGCCTGCTTATTAAACCTTTACCATAATGGGGACGAAGGAATGGGATGGCATAGTGATGATGAAAAAGAAATCATTCCCAATAGTTCTATTGCCTCTTTGAGTATTGGGGCTGAAAGAAAATTCGCTTTCAAACATAAATTGACTAAAGAAACGACAAATCTACTTTTAGAAAACGGATCCCTTCTAGAAATGAAAGGCCCTATTCAACAATACTGGTGGCATAGTTTACCTAAAACCAAAAAAGTACAAGCACCAAGAATTAATTTAACTTTTAGACAGATGCGTTAGCGTTTGCTAATCTTATTCATCGAAATCGCTTTTTGCCTTGAACATTTGAATCTTTTAATATCTGCACTTCTTTTTACCAAGTGTTTTTGACTCACCCCACTATTCACACGCTTTCTCCATAGATTAAAACTATTGCGCTTTAATTCTGTACGCATCATTTTAATGGTCTCTGCTTCTGAAATCCCAAATTGAAATGTAATGGCTTCGAATGGCGTTCTATCTTCCCAAGCCATTTCTATTATTCTATCTATATCTATTCTTTCCATTCGATAGGTATAATTACTTCGTTGGTTCTACCAATAAATTGAAATGGCGCATTGTATCCTAAAAAATTAAAACCCTCTTTTGTTGCAATATTTTTTTCTTTCAAAATACCCGCCAATTTATCATGGTATTCTTTAATTTTTTCATCATTAGCATATCCACTAAAACTTATCACTGCAACATATTCTGGTAGAGACTTTTTGATTTCTATTTGAGTATCGTTGGGTGTTGGTAAAGATTTTTCGTTGTATTTTTTAGGCATCACAAAACTCATGCTTGACCCCTTTTCTGTAATACTCATTCTTACAGGAGCAGTCATAGATATACTTTCTTTTTGCTGATTGCCTCCAAAGATGAATTTGGCTAATTTATTGAACCCCGAACTAGCCACCGATTTATAATTGGTCCCTTTCGAATATACTGTTGCCATAGTAGCTTCAGGATAAAACCTGATTTCAAAACCGGCTTCTTTTTTGACCAAACGATAAGCTTGTTTCTCTGTCTTTAATGAGCCGATGGTTTTAAAAGACTGGAATACAATGTAAATTCCAGCTAAAATAAGGGGTATGTATAGCGCTTTCATACAATATATAACAAATCGCCCACCCAATGGTTCATCCCAAATTATACTTATTTTTGAGCCATGTGTTATGTAATTGGTGTTAAAGTACCTAAGAAGCAGACTATTAAAATTGGCGATACTCCATTAGAGATTGACCCTATTGAGATACCTGTTCAATCTGGTTTTGCCTATACTAATTGGCCAGTGATTTATAAAGAGCAAGGGCAATTAAGGCCAGGCCCCATGCACTGGGAATTAATTCCTTCATGGACCCGCAATCAAAAAGACTTAGTGGAGTCTAGAAAAAAATACACGACACTCAATATTAAATCAGAAGGCATTTTCACCAATAAAGTGGCGCAGGCCGTGGTGCATACCAATAGATGTTTGGTATTAGCTTCTCATTTTTTTGAATGGCAGGAAATAGAGAAACAAAAATACCCTCATTGTATTCAAATTGACAACACACCCCTATTTTATATTGCAGGTGTTTGGAATAATTGGACCGATTATAGCACAGGGGAGTCTAAGAACAGCTTTGGTATAATCACTACTGAAGCCAATAGTTTGATGAGCAAGATTCACAATGTAAAAAAGAGAATGCCTACCATATTGGATGATGAAAAAGCAAACGCTTGGGTAAACGAACATTTAACCGAAAAACAAATTCAAGAAATTGCATCTTATCAGTTTCCTGCAGAAAAAATGAAATCACATACCGTTGCAAAGAATTTTCAACAAGCGGAAGATCCAACAGCACCCACCAACTTCGCTATTTTTACGCCACAGACTTTATTTTAAAGTCCGAACGCAAATTACTGCATTATAAATTCTTCATGCATTTGTGGCACGATCACTTCTTTGAATCCCTTCTTCATTAATCTTTCGGCAAATTTATCCTGTACTTCGGCTTCTCCATGCACTACATAAATTTGTTTGACTAAATCGGGTATCTGACAAGCCAAGAATTGCATGAGGTCTTCGTAATCACCATGCGCACTCATACTTCTGATAGAAGCTACATGACATCTTACTTCATAAAACTCACTATAAATTTTTACTTCTTTCTGACCTGCCATTAATCTGCCACCCAAAGAATGTGGTTCACAATAACCCACTAATAAAATAGTATTCTTAGGATTGTCAATATTGTTTTTGATATGATGTTTTACTCTGCCTGCATCTGCCATGCCCGATGCTGAGATAATTACCTTAGGATGCAAGTCTTCGTTCAAAGCCTTACTCTCTTCTACAGATTTAATATATCTCAATCCTTCGAAGTCAAATGGATCTTCATCAATCTCTAATAATTTTTGAATTTTCTTATTGAAATATTTTGGATAGGCTTTTAAAACCTCAGTTGCTTCAATACTTAAAGGACTATCTACATATATAGGAATATGGGGTAATCGCTTTTCAATAGACAATTGATTTAGTTCATATAAAATCTCTTGTGTTCTACCCACACTAAATGCAGGTATAATTAAATTACCTTTTCTACCCACACAGGTTTCTTCAATATGTTTTAATAAATCGTCTGGTGTAGTGTGAATTAAATCGTGCAATTTATCTCCATAAGTACTTTCTATGATGATAAAATCTGCAGCCGGAAATTCAGAAGGTGATCTTAAAATCATATCTCTGTACCTTCCAATATCTCCACTAAAAGTCAGTGTCTTTACTTCTTCTTTTTCTTTGATCTTTAAATTCACTGCAGCACTTCCAATAATATGTCCTGCATCAGTATACAGTAATTCAACACTAGGTGTTATTTGAGTTGGCTTATTGTATTCAATAGGCACTAGCATTGGTATTGCAAGATTAACATCATCCATATCATATAATGGATCTATTGGAGGCAAACCTTGTTTTGCTCTTCGTTTATTACCATACTTGGCGTCGTCTCTTTGAATCATTGCAGAGTCTTCTAATAATACCTCTGTTAATGCTTTGGTTGCAGGCGTACAATAAATATTTCCCCTGAAACCATCTTTCACTAGTTTAGGAATTAAACCAGAATGATCAATATGCGCGTGTGATAAAATAACATAATCTACTGATTTTGGATCGAACCCAAATTCTGCATTTAAACCATCGGTATCTCTACCCATTCCTTGGAATAACCCGCAATCTAATAAGAAGGTTTCGCCATTATCTAATGTAACTAAATGCTTAGAGCCAGTAACGGTTCTAGCTGCTCCGTGAAAACTGATTTTCATAAGAAAGTATTATACCACTAAGATAACTTATATAGCAATGGCAGCCACTAAATAATCGGCAATTAAAATGATGATACAACTCACTACCACAGATAAGGTGCCGGCCTTACCAATTTCCAAAGCACCCCCTTTTACATAATAGCCAAAATAAGAAGGAACAGTGCTTATGATAAATGCAAAAATGAAAGATTTGTAAAAAGCCACTGTGATATAATGATATTCTAAACTCTTTCGAATACCGTCTATATATACTTCGTTGGGTACTGCATTGGTCCATCCTCCTACTAAATAACCACCCCATATACCAATTACCGCAGAGATGCCCACTAAAAGAGGCACCATGGTAAAGGATGCTAGAATTTTAGGTAAGATTAAATAGCTTTTTGTATTGATACCCATAATTTCCAAAGCGTCTATTTGCTCTGTAACGCGCATATTGCCTAATTCACTGGCAATCTTACTTCCCACCACGCCCGCTAAAACTATACTTAAAAATGTGGGTGCAAATTCTAAGATCATGCCATCACGCACAATTATACCAATAGTAGACAAGGGCACCATTGGATTCACCAATTGCGCTGCTGTTTGTACCGTCATTACTGCACCTAAGAAAAAAGAGATAATTACTACAATGGGCAAAGAACCAATCCCAATATCAACGCATTGTTTCAAGTACTCTTTCCAGAACATCATTCGATTGTCTGCCTTAGAGAACATGCCCTTTAACATTAAAAGGTATTTACCAAAATGCGTTAAAACATCCATACAGTAAAGTTACGGATTTTCTAGTTCTTACGCTTCTTCATTCGCTTCCACCAACTTGTTCTTTGCACTTCTGCCTCGGTGTCAATTCTTGTTTTCAATTGCGCATCTACTACAGCAACAGTGGCCATATTGATGATATTTCTAACACTTGATCCTAATTGCAATACATTCACTGGTTTTTTCATTCCCAATAGTACTGGACCAATTACATCTATGCCACCAATTTCTTTTAATAAATGATAAGCGATATTGCCCGCTGTTAAATTAGGGAAGATTAATACATTCACGTCTGCATCTACTAAATCACTAAAAGGATAATTCTCTTTTAAAATATCATTATTGAAAGCCAACATACCTTGCATTTCTCCATCCACAATTAAAGAAGGATTTCTTTGTTTTACAATTCTAGTTGCTTCTGCTACCAATCTTGCTTCTGGCGTATCACTACTTCCAAAATTAGAATAACTTAACATGGCTACTCTTGGCTCCATATTAAAGTTTCTTACTTCTTTTGCAACTAATAAAGTAATATCCGCTAATTCTTCTGCAGTAGGACTTACGTTCACCGTAGTGTCTGCTAAGAATAAAGGCCCTTTCTTAGTTAATAAGATATACATACCTGCAATCTTCTTTACTCCTTCATCTACACCAATAATTTGTAAAGCAGGCTTGATGCCATCTGCATAATTTCGGGTTAATCCAGATAACATAGAATCTGCTTCTCCTGTTTCTACCATCATGGCACCAAAATAATTTTGTGTGCGCATTAATTTCAAGCTCTCATATTTATTGATACCCTTACGCTGACGTTTTTGGAATAATAAAGAACCAAAGAATTCACGCTTGGCTTCCATCTCATCGCTTCTTACATCAATAATCGGCAAGTCAGTGATATCAATATTATTTTTTTCGGCAATATTTCTGATTCTTGCTTCATTACCCAATAAAATTGGATAAGCGATACCATCATCATACACAATACTTGCTGCTTTCAAAATTTTTGTATTCTCTGCATCTGCAAATACCAAACGTTTTGGATCGCGTCTTGCCTTATTACTAATTAAACGCATCATTTGGTTATCTAAACCTAAACGTTTATTTAATTGTAATACATAAGCTTCCCAATTAGGAATTTGTATTTGTGCTACACCACTCTCTACCGCTGCTTTTGCTACGGCTGGCGCTACTGTACTTAACAATCTTGGATCCAAAGGTTTTGGAATAATATATTCTGGACCAAACGCTAGATTGCTTTGATTATACGCCATGTTTACTAAATCCGGCACCGCTGTTTTAGCTAATTCTGCCAAAGCTTTTACTGCAGCTAATTTCATCGCTTCATTAATGGCAGATGCACGCACATCTAATGCGCCTCTAAAAATATAAGGGAATCCAAGTACATTATTTACTTGGTTAGGATAATCTGTTCTACCAGTAGCCATGATAATATCTTTACGCACACTTGTTGCATCTTCATATGTTATTTCTGGATCTGGATTAGCCAATGCAAAAACAATGGGATTTTTTGGCATGGATGCAATCATCTCTTTGGTTACCACATTACCTACACTTAAACCTAAGAAAACATCTGCAGTTTTAATTGCCTGCGCTAATGTCATATTAGATTGCTTGATGGCAAATGGCACTCTATCTTGTCCTAAATCTGTTCTGCCTGTATGCAATACACCATCTTTATCAAATAAAGTAAAGTTTTCGTAGCGTGCCCCCAATGCAACATATAATTTAATACAAGCCATTGCTGCAGCACCTGCACCATTCACTACAAACTTCGCTTTCTCAATTTTCTTTTTTTGTAATTCCAATGCATTCAATAATGCAGCACTACTAATTATAGCCGTTCCATGCTGATCGTCATGCATTACTGGAATATTCATCTCTTCTCTCAAACGCTTCTCAATATAAAAACACTCAGGTGCTTTAATATCTTCTAAATTAATACCACCGAAAGTGGGTTCTAAAGATTTAACGATCTCTACAAATTTATCTGGATCAGTTTCATTAATCTCAATATCAAATACATCGATATCTGCGAAAATTTTAAATAAGACAGCCTTTCCTTCCATTACTGGCTTACTTGCTTCTGCACCAATATTGCCTAAACCTAATACGGCCGTACCATTGGTAATTACTCCTACTAGATTTCCTTTAGCGGTGTATTTATAAACATCGGATGGATTGTTCTTGATCTCGGTACATGGTATAGCCACACCTGGACTATAAGCTAATGAAAGGTCTTTTTGTGTCTTTGCTTCCTTAGTAGGAATGACTTCTATCTTACCTGGTCTACCACTTGAATGGTATTCCAAAGCTTGTTCTCTTCTTAAATTATCTTTATTAGTTTTATCTGACATGCAATTGATTTATAACGAATGTTAGTTTATATAGTACACAAAGCTACAAAATTCTCAGAAATGGGGTTTTAGGCGTGTAAACTCACTCCTAACCAGGCCATCATGCCTACTCCATGCTCTATGGCACGCTCGTCTATATTAAAGTGTGGGGTATGCACATTATGTATAATACCTTGCTCTTCATTACGAACTCCTAATCTAAAAAAGCAACCTGGAATGACTTGAGAGTAATAGCCAAAATCTTCGGCGCCCATTCTCTTCTCCGTTTCTTCTACATTAGTTGCACCCATATAATCGTCTGCCAATTTCCAAGCAGCTTTAGTAATTTTTGGTTCGTTGTCTACTGTTGGATAGCCAACGTCTACTCTGAAATCAATTTCCGCACCCGTTGCAATCGCAATACCCTGCGCTTGTTGCACCATTAATTTATGTGCTTCAAAACGCCACTGCTCATCCATCGCTCTAAATGTGCCCATTAATTTTACTTCACTTGGAATCACATTAGTTGTATGTCCACCTTGTATAGAACAGATAGATAATACAGAAGGATTTTGTGGATTTCTATTTCTTGAAATAATGGATTGTAAACTAGTAATTAATTGAGCAGCTACTAAAACCGTATCCACGGTTTGATGTGGTGTGGCAGCGTGTCCCCCTGGACCTTTAATACTAACATATAATTCATCTGCACTAGCCATTACCCTGCCTTCTCTAAAACTTAATTTACCATATGCTAGACCTGGATGTACATGTAATCCAATAATCCCTTGTGGTGTAGGATTTTGCAATGCACCATCTCTAATCATATAGCTTGCACCGCCTGGATTTTTTTCTTCACCAGGTTGGAACAATAATTTAATGGTACCCTCAAACTCGTTTCTTAATGACCAAAGAATTTTTGCAGCACCTAATAATATAGTAGTGTGAACGTCGTGACCACATGCATGCATCACACCATCATTGGTAGATTTATAATCGATATTATTTTCTTCTAGAATTGGAAGTGCATCCATATCTGCACGAAGTGCAATCACTCTTTTGCTTGGGTTTTTTCCTTCTATGATGCCTAATACACCTGTTGTTGCAATCACGGTAAAAGGAATGCCGATCTCGGTTAATTTAGCTTGAACATATTTACATGTTTCAAATTCTTGATAGCTTAATTCTGGATGCGCATGCAAATGTCTTCTTGTCTGAATGTTTTCTGCCTGTGCTTGCGCCGCTAAGGATTTGATTTTTTCTAGTAACATATTCGAGATAATTAATAATCTAAAATTAATAGTCAGCCTTGGTGCCTTCCATTTGAGCACCTGTAACAATTGCCACGCCTGCACTACATCCAATTCTAGTAGCACCAGCATCAATCATTTGCTTTGCAGTAGCATAATCTCTTATACCACCTGAGGCTTTAATATGAATAGCTTCTGGCAAATGCTTTCTGAATAATTGGACCGCTTCAACACTTGCCCCTTTTTCTGCATAACCTGTAGAGGTCTTTAAATAATCAATCCCCGCTATTCCATAAATATCACAACACTTAATAATCTCTTCGTCTGTTAAAACACCAGACTCGATAATCACTTTTATTTTTTTACCTTTTGATCTAATGATTGGCATGATATGATTAATCTCGTCTGCAATAGCCATCCAATCTCCATTTTTAATTGCAGAGATATTGGCAACCACATCTAATTCGTCTGCGCCATCTACCATCGCTAAAATAATTTCAGCAATTTTTGCTTCTGTTGCACTATATCCAAAAGGGAAACCAATCACTGTAGCAACTTGTACTGCAGAACCTTGAACCAATTCTTTCGCAAGCTTTATAAAATTAGGTGGCACGCAAACTGCAGCAAATTGATATTGCTTTGCTTCTTCACACAATTTTTGAATGTCCGCCACCAAGCATGTAGGCTTTAATATGGTATGATCTATGTATTGATTAACAGCTAGCATATTCAATATTTAAACGGCGTCTCTTCCGTGACAAGCTTTATATTTTTTACCACTTCCACAAGGACATGCATCATTACGACCAATCTTTGGACCCACTTGCACTGGTGCTTGTTTGGTTTCTGAAGGATCGTTATACGTTTGTCCAGCAGGTGCTTCTTCATTTCTATTTGCACTCAACTTGCTTAAGTCTGTTTTTTGTTGCTTGCCTTCTTTTACATTCCCGCCATCTATATGGATATGTGCATGACATAAGAATTGCACCAGGCTATGGTTGATAGAGATATCCATTTTACGGAACATTTCAAAAGCTTCCATTTTATAAATCACCAATGGATCTTTTTGTTCGTAAGTGGCAGTTTGCACGGATTGTTTTAAATCGTCCATTGCACGTAAATGCTCTTTCCATGCATCATCTATTAAACTCAATGCAATAGATTTCTCTGCTTGCATTGCCAAGGTTAATCCAGATGTGCTAATGTTCTTATCTAAATTCACTAGTACACTATACACCATTTTGTTATCGCTAACTGGCACAATCACATTCTCGATATGATTACCCTGCGTTAAACGAATATTTTTAAACACAGGAATACTATCCTGCATCATTTCATTCTTCTTGTAATCGTAATGTGCAATGGCTTCTTGATATACAGACTCAACCAATGCATTGGTATTATTACTATTAAATTGATCCAAACTAATTTTAGTATCAATACCAGCTTGTACAATTAAATCTAATTTGAAATTTTCGTAATCATTAGCAGCTTTATGGCCCATTACCAAGCCTTCTATTACTTGATAGAATGCATTGTCTATATCTAATGCCAAACGCTCTCCAAACAATGCATGACTTCTTTTCTTATAAATCACTGCTCTTTGCTTGTTCATCACATCATCATATTCTAACAAACGCTTTCTTACACCAAAATTATTTTCTTCTACTTTCTTTTGTGCACGCTCGATAGATTTGGTGATCATGCTATGTTGGATTACTTCGCCTTCTTTGTATCCAGCAAAGTCCATCACTTTTGCAATACGCTCACTTCCAAACATGCGCATCAAATCGTCTTCTAAAGAAACAAAAAACTGAGAAGAACCTGGATCACCCTGTCTTCCCGCACGACCTCTTAACTGTCTATCTACACGTCTTGATTCATGACGCTCTGTACCTAATATGGCCAAACCTCCAGCAGCTTTAACTTCTGGACTTAATTTAATATCCGTACCTCTACCTGCCATGTTGGTAGCAATAGTTACAGCACCTGTTAAACCAGCTTCAGCAACAACCTGTGCTTCTCTTGCGTGCTGTTTAGCGTTCAATACATTATGCGGAATATTTTGTTGGCGCAACATTCTACTTAACAATTCACTTACCTCTACACTTGTTGTACCCACTAATACTGGTCTTCCCTTATCTCTTAATTCTTGAATAGCTTCGATCACAGCACCATATTTCTCACGCTTGGTTTTAAACACCATATCTTGCTCATCAATTCTTACTGCTGGAATATTAGTAGGAATAGATACTACATCTAATTTATAAATACTCCAAAACTCTGATGCTTCCGTTTCTGCAGTACCTGTCATACCACAAAGCTTGTGGTACATTCTAAAGAAGTTTTGTAGGGTAATGGTTGCATAGGTTTGTGTAGCCGCTTCGATCTTTACATTTTCTTTTGCTTCAATGGCTTGGTGTAAACCATCTGAATAACGACGACCTTCCATGATACGTCCTGTTTGCTCATCTACAATTTTCACTTGACCTTCAATTACCACATACTCCACATCTTTATCAAATAATGTGTAGGCTTTTAATAATTGATTCACAGTATGTATACGATCTGCTTTAATACTGTAATCACTTATGATGGTTTCTTTTTGTGCTAATTTTTCTTCTGCACTTAAAGAAGCACTTGTATCAATTGTGTTTAATGCTACACTGATATCTGGTAATAAGAAGAAGTTAGGATCTTCGCCGGCACCAGTAATCAAATGCAATCCCTTATCTGTTAATTCAACCGAATTATTTTTTTCATCAATATGGAAATACAGTTCTTCGTCTACCAATGGCATTTCTCTTTGTTGATCTGCCAAGAAGAAGTTTTCTGATTTTTGTAATTTCACTCTAATGCCAGGCTCACTTAAAAATTTAATTAATGCACTATTTTTTGGCAAACCTCTAAATGCTCTATATAAAGCTAATCCGCCGTCTTGCGGATCATCATTACCTTCTGCAATTTTCTTTTTTGCTTCGATTAAAAATTGGCTAGTGGCTTTCTTCTGTGCTTCTACTAATTTTTCAATTCTTGGTTTTAAATCGAAAAATTGTTGTTCTCCTGTTTTGTGACCAATAGGACCAGAAATAATTAATGGAGTTCTAGCGTCATCAATCAATACACTATCCACCTCATCCACCATTGCGAAATGATGTTTTCTCTGCACCATCTCCTCTGGTGTATGCACCATATTATCTCTTAAATAATCGAAACCAAATTCGTTATTGGTACCATAAGTAATATCTGCTCTATACGCATTTCTTCTATCTTCAGAATTAGGTTGATGCTTGTCGATACAATCCACCGTTAAACCTAACCATTCAAATATTGTTCCGTTCCACTCGCTATCTCTTTTTGCTAAATAATCATTCACTGTAACAATATGTACCCCCTGTCCTGCCAATGCATTCAAGTAGGCTGGTAAAGTGGATACCAAAGTCTTACCTTCTCCAGTAGACATTTCTGAAATCTTACCCTGATGCAAAACGATACCACCAATTAACTGTACATCATAGTGCACCATATTCCATGTAACCGGTGTACCCGCTGCTTTCCATGTTGTTTGGAAAACAGATTGATCTCCATTAATGGTAACATATTCTTTTTTAACAGAAAAATTACGATCTAATTCTGTAGCAGTAGCTACTAACTCTTCATTATCTGTAAATCTTCTTGCTGTTTCTTTTACCACAGCAAATGCTTCAGGAAGAATTTCCCATAAAACAGTTTCCAAAGATTGGTCTCTGTCTTTTCCTAACTTATCTATGTTCTGATAAATACTATCTCTTCCCATTAAATCACTCAAAGGCAATGCTTCAGCTTTGGCTTGTTCTTCTGCAATTTGTGCATCAATACTCGCTAAATGTTTTTTGATGCGCTCTTTGAATTCGTTTGTCTTGTTTCTTAAGGCGTCGTTACTCAAAGATGCATAAGACGCAAAATGTCCATTAATCACACCCACTAAGTGTTGAATTTTCTTAACGTCTTTCTCGCTTTTTGAACCGCCGAATAGTTTACTTATAATTTGCAACATAAAATGCTCTAAATAATTGTGTTATAGCCAAATACTCAAAGTTCATGCCAAAATACATTTTGACCTGTTTTGAGGGCCTTAAAGGTAAGCATTTGAGGGCAGTTTGGCCATTTTAAGGCCCTATCTGTATAAAAATTAACTTGGACCCCCAAAAAAGGCGAAAATGGACGAAAAAATTATACCTTTGCTCGCTTATTAAACACAGATATGGCTGGACAATTAAAAGAAGTAAGAAATAGGATAAAAAGTACCCAAGGTACTCAGCAGATCACTAAGGCTATGAAAATGGTAAGTGCTGCTAAATTACGTCGTGCACAGGATGCCATTACCCAAATGAGACCCTATGCCAACAAGTTGCAAGACATGTTGAGCAATATTGTGGGCAGCTTGGATGGTGACATGAATTTAGCGCTTGCCGAAACCCGTCCAGTGAACAATGTTTTATTCATTGTGATCACATCGGATCGTGGTTTGTGCGGAGGTTATAATGCCAATGTGGTTAAATTGACTAAAGCGACTATCGCAGAAAAATACCCTACTCAAAAAGTAACTATCTGGAATATTGGTAAAAAAGGATACGAGAGTTTAACCAAGTCTGGTTATACTACCAATGCAGATTTTAAAGATATTTTCTTAGACTTGAAATTCAGCAATGTTCAATTAGCAGCGAAAGCGGCAATGGATGCATTTGCAAATAAAGAATTTGACGCTATTGAAATTATTTACAGCGAATTTAAAAACGCTGCTACACAAGCTTTCAAAGCAGAACAATTCTTACCTATACCAACAATTAATGCTGGCGCAAATGCAAAGAAAGTTGATTTTATTTTCGAGCCAGAAAAAACTGTTTTGGTAAATGAATTGATGCCTAAGATCTTGAACACGCAATTATTCAAAGCAGTATTAGACGCCAATGCAAGTGAGCATGGTGCAAGAATGACTGCAATGGATAAGGCAAGTGAGAACGCTAACGAATTATTAAAATCATTGAAAATATCTTACAACCGTGCAAGACAAGCCGCTATTACGACTGAGTTAACTGAGATCGTATCTGGTGCAGCTGCGTTAAACGGATAAGCAATACCCATATGGAAATCAGTCAAATTATTCCTCATATTGAAGCCTTGATCTTCGCAAGTGATAAAGCCTTAAACGCAAATGATATCACTGAGTTAATTAATAACGCTTTTGGATTTTTAGAAGAGCGTATTACTTTAGATCAGGTAGAATCTGCCTTAAATGGTATTCAAGAGAAATACGATACTGAATTTTATCCTTTCGAATTAAAACAAAGCGGTGGTGGCTGGCAGTTTTTAACTAAGCCTGCATTCCACTCTACGATTGCACAACTTAATGGTGACAAATTCTTAAAGCGCCTTTCTAATGCTGCTTTAGAATCTTTAGCCATTATTGCCTATAAACAACCTATTACAAAAGGTGAAGTAGAAGCTATCAGAGGCGTGAACAGCGATTACTCAATCCAAAAATTATTGGAAAAAGAATTGATTGTGATCAGCGGCCGTAATGAACATTTACCAGGTAAACCATTGGTATACGCCACTTCTAAGAACTTTATGGATTATTTTGGCATTAACTCTACAGATGATTTGCCTAAGATCAAAGAAGTATTGGCTGACCAAATAGTAGAAGCTACTGTTATTAAACCAGAAGACTTTACCGACAATAGCGTTTTTGAACAAATCGCTGATGCTGCCGAAGAAACACGCGAAGAAGAAGAGACGCCAAATTTACCTGAAGAAACAGGAGATTATACAGAGGAGTCTTCTGACGAAGAAGCATAATATTGTATCTTCGTGGTATGAATGCAAGTTTATCCTACGATCAATTAAAATTGGCTGCAAACACTTATGGTACAGCCTTGTATGTGTATCATGCAGAAAAAATTGCCCAACAATACCGAGACTTATTTAAACATTTCGATGCCAATAGTACACGCATATTTTATGCATGTAAAGCTTTGACCAATATTCATATTTTAGATGTAATAAAAAGAGCTGGCGGTAATATAGATTGTAGTTCTATCAATGAAGCTAAATTGGCTTTACACGTGGGCTTTTCACCCGATCAAGTTTTATATACAAGTAATAGTGTAAGCTTTGAAGAAATTAGCGAAGCTGTTGAACTAGGCATCCATGTTAATATTGATAGCTTATCTAATCTAGAAAAATTTGGTGCGAAGTTTGGCAACAGCTACCCTGTTGGTGTTCGTGTTAGACCTAATATTATGGCAGGCGGTAATTTGAAAATCTCTACTGGTCATGATAAAAGCAAATTTGGTATTCCTGTAACACAATTGGAAGAACTTAAAAAAATACAGTCTAGTTTCAATATCAATATTTCTACCTTACACATTCATACAGGTAGTGAAATTAAAGACGTAAAAATATTTTTACAATCTGCAGATGTGTTTGAACAACTTCTGCCTCATTTCCCTACTGTGAATGTATTGGATTTTGGCGGGGGATTCAAAGTACCTTATCAACCCGATGAAATAGGAACAGATATGGCCATGCTAGGCGCAGAAGTAAATAAAGTAGTGGCTAAATTATCTGAGCAATTTGGCAGGAAATTAACTGCTTGGTTTGAGCCAGGAAAATATATAGTGAGTGAAGCTGGATTCTTTATTGCCAAAGTGAATGTGTTGAAACAATCTGGGGATATTCAATTTGCTGGCATTGACACAGGATTGAATCATTTGATTAGACCCATGTTTTATGATGCTTACCATTATATAGATAACCTTAGTCATCCAGATAAGCCATTACAAGAATATGCTGTAGTGGGTAATATATGCGAAACGGATACTTTTGCTTGGGATAGAGCCATTCCTACAATAGAAGAAGGCGATTTATTGGTTTTCTATAATGCAGGTGCTTATGGTTATGAAATGGCCAGCAATTACAATGCTAGATTTAAGCCTGCACAAGTGTTAATTGAAAATGGTGAAGCAAAGTTAATAAGTAGAAGAGATAGTTTTGAAGACCTATTACAGTTACAAGTACCTTTAACTAAATAGCATGATAGAGATTAAACATATCAGTAAACAATTTGACACTAAAATTATCTTAGATGATATAAGTGCGCAATTTAAACCTGGTATGTGTAATTTAATTATCGGCGCTAGTGGCAGCGGCAAAACAGTACTGACAAAATGTATTGTAGATCTTATCCAAGCAGACCAAGGCGAAGTTTATTTTAATGAACAGGCTTTAAGCAAAATGGATAAGGAAGCGAGAAAAGAATTAAGAAATAATATTGGCATGCTTTTCCAAGGCAACGCTTTGTTTGATTCTATGACAGTGGAAGAGAATGTTCGCTTTCCATTAGACATGTTCTCCCAATTAAATGCTGCAGAAAAATTAGAGAAGGTTAATAAGATTTTAGCTAGAGTCAATTTGGAAGGCGTAAATGCCAAATATCCAGCCGAGCTAAGTGGTGGTATGAAAAAAAGAGTTGCCCTTGCTAGAGCTGTTGTAATGGAGCCCAAATATTTATTTTGTGATGAGCCTAATTCTGGATTAGATCCCCAAACTTCAATGGTGATTGATAAATTAATTGAAGACCTTACTAAAGAATATAATATCACCACCTTGGTAGTTACACACGACATGAATAGTGTGATGGAAATTGGTAATTATATCTTGTACCTGCATCAAGGAAAAAAAGAATGGGAAGGTTCTAATCAAGATATTATATACAGCAAGAACGAACTATTAAACAAATTTATATTCGCATCAGAATTTTTACAAGACGCCAAAGCCATGCGTATGATGGAAGGCGATAAAAAATAAAACCATGAAATACATTTTAACCCTTTTATGCAGCTTTGTATTATTGAGTGCGAATGCACAAACTGATCCAAATGCGCCTTTTCAAAGAGACAAGAACTTACCTAATTTCAAAATTGTATCTGTAGGCGGGAAAGAAATTACCAACAGAGATTTGCCAAGATACAAGTATCAAATGATTATCATATTTAGCCCAGATTGTCCTCATTGCGAGCATGAAGCTGCGGAGATTAATAAATATGCAGATAAGTTTAAGAATGTATTATTTATATGGGATAGCTATAAGGATATGCCATCTATCAAAAAATTTGCAGAAAAGTACAATATGATTGG
>JBJOIU010000026.1:0-27648 GCA_046046935.1 Bacteroidota bacterium | reverse complement strand
GTATAATCTAAAGAATCAACTTTAAATTGGTCAATATTCTCAAAGCCTTTATATCTGGCTTCATTATAACTATATACTGATTTATCTTTTAATGCATTTCCATATGCTCCTTTATTGGCATATAATTCTGTCAAATTGTATCCAATACTTGCCCCGGCTGATTTAGCCATTTCAAAATACTTGATTGCACTATCATACTGATTATTGACCTTATATGAATTTGCCAAGGATGATAAAGTAAAAGTATTTTTAGGATCATCTTTTAAACAAGCTTTAAATAAAGGGATAGCATAAGCATATCTTAGATTCTTATACTCATTGGTAGCCATTTTTATTAATTTCTCGTTTTTAGTTTGTGCGCTTACAATAAAACCAAAACAAAATAAAATGGATGTTAATATTACTGTACGCATAATTTAAAAGTATCTAGTAGATTTAATATTTTTAGTTTCCTTGCCAAATTCATACCTAAACATCACTTCATTAGATCCTGTTGTGAATGCTTTTAAAGCTGAGAAAGTATAATCATAAGCATACCCAATTCTTAGGTTCTTATTCAATTGTAATTCTGCCATCCCCACTACTGCATCTCCTGTCCTATAGGAAACGCCTAATCCAATCATATCTTTTAACCATAAATTGGTATTGAAATCAAATTGAACAGGAGCACCACTCACCACTTTCATAATTGAAGATGGCTTTAATTTCACATCATCAGAGATATCAAACACATATCCAGCAGTTACAAACAAGTGTTTTGAGGAAATTTTTTTTACGCCCGTAGTATTTAAATCAGAAGAATTTAAAATATTGGGGATTGAAATGCCTGCATAGAATTTATCAGTATTATAAAATACCCCTGCACCTAATGTTGCATCTGTTACAGATTTGTTTTCTTGAAACCTAGTATCATTTTTATCATAAACATTTACTACATCAGTAAAGTTTTTTCTTTGGTTTAATGCTCCTAATTGAATACCTCCAGATAAAACACCTTTGTCGGATATTTTTACTCTAGAAGCTGCCATTATGTTTAAACCATTTCTTTTAAATACACCTATTTGGTCATTATATAACTGAACACCTAATCCCAAATTTCCTTTCATATTGGAACCATCCATGGAAATTGAATTGGTCTTTGGTGCACCTTCAATACCAGACCACTGACTTCTTCCAAAATAATTTAAGTTAACAGCACCTCTGCTTCCAACATAAGCAGGATTGATGGCGCTCATATTAAACATATATTGAGAATACATTGGCTCTGTTTGCGCGTTTAATGAATTCACCGAAATGAATACCACTAAAAGCATCATACCAATTTTCAATAATTTATGCATTATATTATTCTTTTTCATTATCATAATTTTATCTTACTATAGTTAAGCTTGATGTAAATTTCTTAATAGCACCAGTTTGATCTATAGCATTAACTATATAGAAATAAGTGCCATCTGGAACATCTTGTCCCATAAAATTGCTTGTGCCCATGCCATTCCAATCATTTTTATAATCGGTATTTTGATAAACAATATTTCCCCATCTATTGAATACTTGAACAGATACCCTTGTTCCAAATGGTCTAACAATAATCCATTTGTCATTTAGTCCATCATAATTTGGAGAAAAACCACCAGCAATGATTAAATCTGCTTTTGGCACATTAAATGCAGTAGGCACTCTCTTTGTTGTGTCTGAAGCATTAGCTATAGGATCATTTGAATTTACTGACACATAACCATATTTGGTTTTACCTCCTAAAATGGCAGTATTAGTTAAACTACCAAAGATATTAGGAGAAGCAACCAACACTTTTAAAATGGCTGAATCCATAGAATTAGCTGCTATTTTTGATTGATTTGTAACGAGGTCTACACTAGAAACCCCATCGTATGCTGAATTTTTTATCAAACCTCCATATACATCCAAAGAAGCCACACTAAATCCAGAACTTGTATTAAATGTTTGTGTTAAGTCGTCTTTAATAGATACACTATCCATTAATGCATTCGTTCTATTTGCAGCTTTTAAAACAAAAGTTAATAAAACAGATCCATCAGGATTAGTTTGAACAGCTCTAGCCGTCTTGGTAACTTCCATCACTGTATAAGGCGCAAGAATAATGACTGTATCCATTGCACAAGTACTAGATAACTGAGTTACTGTATCAACCGATTTAACACACCATACGTAAGTTCCAGGTAAATTAGGAATTGTTGGAGGTGTTGATGAACAATTTACCCCAGTTGGATCACACCATTTTAAAGTGGTACCTGTTGGTGCAACGGTTACTAAAGATTTTATATTGATTGGATTAGATTTACTTCCAGCAACATAAGTTGCATTTATCACCGTTGGTGGTGGAGGTGGTACTAAATTTACCAAAATATGTAGCGTTGCATTGATACAAGTTGTTCCTGAACATGCTTGATAGATAATATCAACTGGTCCTGTGAAACCAATTGAAGGAGTAAATGAATATGCTCCATCAGAGCTTAATATAAATGTTCCTTGAGCAGTAGTAGGTCCAGTTACTACACTTGCTGTTAATACTGCCCCACCGTAATCGTCGTTTAATAAAACATTCCCAGTTGCGGTCGATCTATTAATAGATGTATTATAATCATCATTGGCAACTATTTCATTATTAGGTGTTGCAGTTGAAATGGTGTAATAAACAGTAGCAACCTCGCAATTTGCAGGATTTGCATTATCACAAACGGTATAAATTAAACTATCTAAACCTACAAATCCTGGGTTTGGAGTATAAGTAATGGTACCATTAGTGGAAAATGATTTTATGGTTGATTTAGAACTAGAACTAGAGTTAGCTTTATTAGCAACTGCCGTACCATTTTTCGGTGCAGTATTGATTACTATACTTGTAGGTATTAATAATGTATTCGCATTACCTGGTTTATCGTTCGCTAAAATAGTTGTAACAACAGGTGTATTTAATTGAGTAACTGAATAATCATTATTCGCAACTGGAGGATTGGTTGTTATATTAGGATCCAAAACAGTAATTTGTAATGGACTTATTGGACATCCAGTGGTTTGACTTGCTGCACAAACTGGAACATTAAAAATATATTTTCCAGGCTTACTTGCAGTGAATGTATAAGTACCAGTTGCAACATTAATTGAAATAGTAGCACCTGACGGATTATTCCCCGATGCAATTGGTGTACCATAAGTGGTACCTGCAGGAATAATATCATTGGTATTGATACTTCCTGGAACTGGTACATTAATATTGGTTGAATTGAAATCAGGATTAATTGTAGGTGGAGGATTTACCACAATGTGTAATGTTGCTTTTGCACATATTGCAGGACTATCTCCAGTACATGCATTATATACCACATCAATTGGCCCATTAAATCCTAAAGCAGGAACAAATGTAAAGGATCCATCTGCATTGAATGTAAGTGTTCCTTGAGCAGCTGTAGGTCCAGTAACCAAAGTCGCTGTTAATGCAGACCCAGCAGTATTTTTGTCATTAGAAAGAACATTGCCAGAAACAGAAGCTGTTCCTGTTTTATTATTATTTACAAAAGCATAATCATCAATAGCAGATGTTACAGAACTTGCACCTGATGCTAAAACTTTATAATAAACAAAAGTAGATTGACAATTTGCTGGTGATGCGTTATCACAAACATTATATACTAAACTATCATTAGCAGAAAAACCAGTTGTTGGAGTATAAGTAATAGTTCCATCTGCATTTGCTACAGCAGTTCCATTTACAGGTTGAGTAACAACGCTTACACTTGAAGGAACTAAAACTGTTCCAATATTACCTGATTTATCATTGGTTAAAACGTATGTTGTAACTGCTGTATTTAAACTAGTTGTAGCAATGTCTGCATTGGCAACAGGTAAGTTATTTGGAATAGTTGGATCTAATACAGTAATCTGTAATAAAGTAAGTTGACAATTACTTGTTTGACCAGCACCACAGACAGGAACATAGAATTCATATTTACCAGGCTTGGTAGCAGTGAAAGTATAAGTACCTGAAGTAGCATCCATTGTTATAGTTGCTCCAGTAGGATTAGTAATAAATGCTGTTGGTGTACCATAATTCGTTCCAGCAGCAATAATATCATTAGTTGATACATTTCCACTTACCGGAATATTTACTGAAGTTGTATTGTTGTCTGGGTTTGCTTGAGTACAGTCTGTAACTGTAATAGATGCTGTACCGCTATTTGCTGCAGTACATGACCCACTTTGAACAATTGCTCTATAAAAAGTTGAAGTAGATAAATTTGTTACTGTAAAACTTGATGTTGTATTTGCAATATCAGTTATTGTGCCACTAAAATCTGCTTTTCCAGCACTTTGCCATTTAGTGACATTCCCTGTATTACCACTAAGCGTTAATACAGTTGAATTTGATCCAGAACAAACAGATGCAGAACCTGCTATTGTTCCTCCAACACTTAAAGGACTAACCGTAATTGTAGCAGTACCACTATTTGCTGCAGTACAAGATCCACTTTGAACAACTGCTCTATAATAAGTCGTTGTTGTTAAATTAGAAGCAGTTAAACTTGTTGTTGTATTGGTAATATCTATTGGTGATGCAAAATTTGCACTAGTCGAACTTTGCCATTTGATAACGGTTCCAGTATTCCCACTTAGGGTTAAAGTTGTTGAATTAGTTCCTGAACAAATTTCTGCCGATCCAGCAATTATTCCTCCAACACTTGTTGGACTAACTGTGATTGTAGCTGTCCCACTATTTGCAGCACTACAAGATCCACTTTGAACTACTGCTCTATAATAATTCGTTGCTGTTAAATTAGAAGCAGTTAAACTTGTTGTTGTATTGGTAATATCTATAGGTGATCCAAAATTTGCACTAGTTGAACTTTGCCATTTGGAAACAGTTCCTGTATTACCGCTGAGCGTTAAAGTTGTTGAATTTGTTCCTGAACAAACAGCAGCAGATCCAGCGATTGTTCCGCCAACAGTTGTTGGACTTACTGTGATATTGCCTGTTTTTTGAACATTACCATTTCCTCCAGTCAAAGTAACAGTATATGTATACGTACCAGAAACCGTTGGAGTGCCATTTATTGTAACTATATCAGAAGACCACACACCTGTAACACCAGTAGGCAGTCCTGAAAAATTTGCTCCAGTTGCAGTGGTTGTGGTATATGTAATACTGGCTATAGAGGAATTAATACAAATTTGTTGATTATCGGAACCATTATTTGATGAAAGTACAATTGTATTTAAAACAGTTGGATTAACCAATATAGAGCCAGTTTCAGTAAAAACCCCACAACCACCTGTATTAGTAATAATATAATTATAACTTGTTGTTGTTGTTATTGATGCAGATGAAGTCCCACTTATAGTAAAAATATTCGATGACCAAGAACCTGAGATACCATTTGGTAGTCCAGTTATTGATGCACCTGTTGCATTTGTAGTATTATAAGTAATATTTGCAATTGGACTATAATCATTTATTGTTTGTGAATTTGTTCCTGCTGATGAACTTAATGTGATTGTATTGATATTTTTCACAACAATATTTCCAGTTGCAGAACCTGATCCTGTTCCACCTGTTAAAGTAATTGTAAAAGTGTATGTACCAGCAACAGTAGGAGTACCACTTATAGTAACTATATTTGAAGACCACCCTCCGGTAACACCAGCAGGTAATCCAGAAAAATTTGCTCCAGTTGCAATTGTAGTTGTATAAGTAATACTTGTTATTGAAGTATTAACACAAATAGATTGTGAATCTGTACCAGAAGATGAACTTAATTTGATTGAATTTAAATTGGCAACTTCATTATTAAGTGATGCATCAACATTGTCTGATGATGTTGAAACATTATTAGTATTAGAATATAAATTTTCACTTCCAGGGACAACAAATAAATATGCATCACCCGGATAACTAGTGTAAGTAGCATCAGTTGATGCAAGGAAATAAAATGAATTTGTTTTATTACCTGTTTTATCTTTCCTATTTAAAGTTCCATAAATGGTTATTAATTGACTGTTATTATCGTAATATGTCAAAACTCCATTGATACTATTACCACTAAATTGGCTTCCTGCTTGATAAAATTGAATTGAAGTACCAGAAATTTCATTTATACCTAAAATCGACTGTGTATTCAAATCATAAGAAGTTCCTGAACCCTTATATAGTTTATTAAAACTAAAAGTAGCAGCTGAAGCGCTATTTGTTGACAAGGAAATAAAGAATAAAAGGGCAAATGTGTAATAGAAGAATTTCTTAAATCGCATATGTATGATCATTGTTGGATGTATTAGAATTAACTTTCGAAATTTTTCGAATATATACCCCTCCAATTAATCAGTCAAGTTCTACTAGTTATAATGAATATTAACTAGTTACATCTCATTACGCATTATTAATCAATGAATTGAGTATATAATACTTTTATAAAATGACACAAAAAAGCCCCTCGTTTCCGAGAGGCTTTTCCTAAATAACCTATTTTCTAGAAGAATTTACTTCACTTCTTCAAACTGAGCATCTTCAACAGTGTCATTTGAAGCACCACCGTTTTGACTAGCATCAGCTCCTGGAGCACCTGCTTCAGCACCACCAGCTTGTTGTGCTTTGTAGATATCTTCACTTGCAGCAGTCCAAGCTGTGTTAATAGCTTCTAAAGCAGCGTCCACTTTTGCAGTGTCCTGAGATTGATGAGCTTCCTTCAAGCTAGCCAAAGCTGTCTCAATAGGCGCTTTCTTGTCTGCAGGGATCTTATCACCAAACTCCTTCAATTGCTTTTCCGTTTGGAAAATCATGCTATCTGCTTGGTTTAATTTTTCTACTCTTTCTTTTTCAATCTTATCAGATGCTTCGTTAGCTTTTGCTTCGGCTTTCATTTTTTCAATTTCTTCCTTGCTTAAACCACTACCCGCTTCGATTCTTATTTTTTGTTCTTTACCAGTACCCTTATCTTTTGCGCTTACATTTAAGATACCATTCGCATCAATATCAAAAGTTACTTCAATTTGAGGTACACCTCTTGGAGCTGGAGGAATTCCATCCAAGTTAAACATACCTAGACTTTTATTTTGACTAGCCATTGGACGCTCGCCTTGTAATACATGAATTTGTACACCTGGTTGATTGTCACTTGCTGTAGAATACACTTCTGTTTTCTTTGTAGGGATTGTCGTGTTAGAAGCAATCATTGTAGTCATTACGCCACCCATTGTTTCGATACCTAAGTTCAATGGAGTAACATCTAATAATAATACATCTTTAACATCTCCAGTCAATACACCACCTTGAATACCTGCACCAATCGCAACTACCTCGTCTGGGTTAACTGAACGGTTTGGTTTTTTACCAAAGAACTTCTCTACTATTTCTTGTACTTTAGGAATTCTAGAAGAACCACCTACTAAAATAACTTCATCTATTTGTGATGTTGTGTAACCTGCATCTTTTAAAGCTGCTTCACAAGGCTTTAAACAACGTGCAAATAAACTATCTGCAAGAGATTCAAATTTTGCTCTTGTTAATTTAACTACTAAGTGCTTTGGAACACCATCTACCGCAGTGATATAAGGTAAGTTGATTTCTGTTTCAGAAGAAGAACTCAATTCCACTTTTGCTTTTTCAGCAGCTTCTTTTAAACGTTGTAAAGCCATTGGATCTTTTCTTAAATCAATCGCTTCTTGATTTTTAAATTCATCTGCTAAGAAATCCATGATTACTTTATCAAAATCATCACCACCTAAGTGCGTATCACCATTAGTTGATTTTACTTCAAATACACCATCTCCTAAATCAAGAACTGAGATATCAAAAGTACCACCACCTAAATCGAATACTGCAATTTTTTGCTCGATATTCTTTTTATCTAAACCATAAGCTAATGCTGCTGCAGTTGGCTCGTTCACAATTCTGCGAACATTCAAACCTGCAATTTCACCAGCTTCTTTAGTTGCTTGTCTTTGTGCATCGTTAAAATAAGCAGGCACAGTAATAACTGCATCTGTTACTTCAGCACCTAAATAATCTTCAGCAGTCTTCTTCATTTTTTGAAGCACCATTGCAGATATTTCTTGTGGTGTATACATGCGGTCTTCGATTTGAACACGCACTGTATCGTTATCACCTTGAACTACTTTATAACTTGCTAAACTTAACTCACTTGTTACCTCGTTAAAACGACGTCCCATAAAACGCTTCACACTAGAAATAGTGTTTTGCGGATTGGTAATAGCTTGTCTTTTTGCAGGATCACCTACTTTACGCTCGCCATTTTTTAAGAAAGCGACTACCGAAGGGGTAGTTCTTCTTCCTTCGTCATTAGCGATTACAACAGGCTCACCACCTTCCATTACCGATACACAACTATTTGTAGTACCTAAGTCTATTCCGATTATTTTTCCCATAATGATTGATTTTCAATGATTAATTACCATGATATAAGCAATCTTTATGCCATAATGCCAAAGGGTAAAAAGGGGTGAAATATTGTCAGCAATGGCAGTAATTAGCCTTAAAATGGGCCGAAAATGGCAGATTATACGTTTTCTGGACTGCCTTTAAAGGTAAAATTCTTCTGACTTGTATAACTAAAGACCACCACAAAGAAGGTGGTGACAATCTTCGCAGGCGTGGCGAACCAACCAAAATAATCTACAAAAAGCTTTAGGAAAATATAATTCAATAAGATACAGCCCAGTACCACAAAGAAGTATTTAAACAACTGCTTGCTTTTTTTAACCGATGTCTCCTGAAAAACCACATACCTACTTAAATAGAACCCAATAGGGAAAGTGACACAAAAGCTAATCATAAAAGAAGCTATATGGGGACTAATAGTTAACCAACCAATATGTTGGGCTTCTTTATGAAGGATATAATTATAAGAAACAAAGAAAAGTAAGATATCTAAGACCGTATTAGCACCTCCACAAGCGGCATAACGGAATGTCTTCAAAGGCATGAATTTCTTGAAAATGGGATATACCCAATCAATTAGATCAAGAATGAGCTTGCTAATAAAATCGTGTAGTTTCAACATGGATGTATCAAAGGTAATCTTAATTAATTACTTTTGCAGTCGGTAACCCTTTTTTATGAATTTGATAACGAATATTAAGCAGACCACTGCAAATTGTATTAATACTTTATATAGTGTATCTATCGCCCCTGAACAGGTATTAGTGAATGCTACTAAACCAGAATTCGAGGGAGACTATACTATTGTGTTATTCGCATTTGTAAAACAATTAGGCAAATCTCCAGATGTTTTAGGCAATGAATTAGGTAAAGCTATTAAAGAAGCGATGCCAGAAACCGTTACCGATTTTAATATTGTGAAAGGATTTTTAAATCTTTCCATAAGCAATGCATATTGGTTAAGATTCGTAAAAGAATTAAAAGTAGATAATCTACTTCCCAAAATTGCAAGTCCTAAAAAAATAATGGTAGAGTACTCCTCTCCTAATACCAATAAACCACTTCACTTAGGTCATCTTAGAAATAATTTTTTGGGATGGAGTATTGCAGAAATTTTAGCAATGCAAGGTAACGAAGTAGTAAAAACTTGTATTGTAAACGACAGAGGTATTCATATTTGTAAGAGTATGATTGCTTGGCAATTATTTGCCAATGGAGCTACTCCAACTGATACCAATCAAAAAGGTGATCATTTTGTTGGGGACTATTATGTAAAATACAATGATGCTTATAAAGCTGAAGTAGAAACATTAGTAGCGAAAGGCATGAGTAAGGAAGAAGCAGAAAAAGAAGCGCCTATACAAAAAGCTGCACAAGAAATGTTATTGAAATGGGAGCAAGGTGATCCTGCTACCATGGATTTATGGAAACGCATGAATACATGGGTATATGAAGGATTTGACACTACCTATAAAAAAATTGGATCTGATTTTTATAAAACATATTACGAGAGCAATACTTATTTATTGGGTAAAGAATTAGTAGAAAAAGGATTAGAGAAAAAAGTGTTTTATCAAAAAGAAGATAGTTCTGTTTGGATTGATTTAACCGGCGACGGTTTGGACGAAAAAATTGTTCGTCGTAAAGATGGGACTTCTGTATATATCACACAAGACATTGGTTTAGCCGAGGTAAAGCAAAAAGAGTTTAATACAGACGCAAGTATATATGTGGTAGGTGACGAACAAAATTACCATTTCAAGGTATTGAAATTAATTTGTCAAAAATTACAACTACCCGCATCAGATGGAATTTATCATTTAAGTTATGGTATGGTGGAGTTACCTACCGGTAAAATGAAAAGCCGCGAAGGGACTGTAGTGGATGCAGATGATTTAGTAGAAGAAATGATTCAGATCTCTAAAGAGAAAACAGAGTCATTAGGCAAAGTAGCAGATTTCACGCCTGCTCAGTTAACTACTTTATATAATACAATTGGCTTAGGCGCATTGAAGTTTTTTTTATTAAGAGTAGATCCTAAAAAGAAAATGATTTTCAATCCAGAAGAAAGCATCGACTTCCATGGTTTTACTGGGCCTTTTATTCAATATACGCATGCTAGAATTAAAAGCATATTAAGAAAAACTGGCACGAATACCACTATTCAAGCAAGTGAATTATTACCATTAGAGAAAGCTTTGATCATTGCATTGTCTAATTTCCCTGACACCGTGAATGAAGCAGCTGAAAACTTAGATCCTTCAAAAATTGCGATATACACATTTGAATTAGCTAAGTTATTCAACAGTTTTTACGCAGAGCACTCTATTAATAATGCTGAGACGGAAGACAAAAAACAACTAAGAATACATTTAGCAATATTAACTGCAGCAACATTAAATAAAGCAATGCGTGCTTTAGGAATTGATGTGCCAGAACAGATGTAATTCAATAAAGAGATTACTTCCTTTTTTCTTTGAATACCTTATACACTTCAGGCTCTTCTGTTTCAAAACCCCATTGTGTTAATAAAGTCTCCATTTGTTCTTTAGGCAAGCTTGCTTGATTATAATGTCCTGCATTCATCTTTTGACGCATGGCTTCATAAATACTCACAGCACAAGCAACCGAAATATTTAAACTTTGAATAATACCCATTTGAGGAATGATAAAATTTCCATCAGCTAGCGCTCTAAACTCTTCTGTCACCCCTGCATGCTCATTACCAAAGACTAGGGCAATAGATTCGGTGAAATTGATATCATGTAAACTCACTGCATCACTTGATAGATGAGTCGTTAAAATTTTGGAGAACTTTTTTCTTAAAGCTGTAACACATTCTTCTAAATTATCAAATTCGTGTATGGTTAACCATTTTAATGCGCTACTACTGCTTCTATAACCCCATTTTTTATGACGAGGTATCTTTGTAGTTAAAATATATACTTCTTGAATACCTACAGCATCACAGGTTCTCATCACTGCTGAAGCATTATGTGGATCTTGCACATTCTCTAATACCACCGTCAAATTTGCTTGACGCTTACTTAGTACATTTAATAGTTTTTCACTTCTTTCTGGAGTCATAGCTTATTTCTTAAATGGAGGTCTATATTGTACTCCTAATCCTGGAGCATTCAATGGAGCTATAAGTCCATTTTGTTGATTGAATGAAAAATCTAATCCTACCCCATTTAATTCAGTCATTAATAATGGGCCATCCATATCTACATAATCTAATTGAGGTAAAAATTGAGCAATGGCTGCAGATCCAATCACCGATTCGTTCATACTTCCCATCATTACTTTTAATCCTAACAGCTTAGCTTCTTTGATCATTCTTAAAGCAGGTGTTAAACCAGAACATTTTGTCAATTTAATATTAATACCGTGAAAATATTGAGCACATTTTGCTACATCAGATTCAAACACACAAGACTCATCAGCAAATAAAGGAAGTACCGATTGTTTTTTGAGTTGCTCCATTCCCTCCCAATTGTCTTTGGCTAATGGTTGTTCTACCAATTCAACGCCTAATTTTGCTAAAGCAGGAATTTTAACCAACGCCTCTTCTGTTGTCCAACCAGCATTGGCATCAACTCTCAAAGGCTTATCGGTATGTTCTCTTAATGCAGTAATCATTTCAATATCATAATCCGTACCCACTTTTACTTTATAGATTGGCCAGGGATGGTCTTTCATTTTCTGCACCATCTTTTCTATAGGATCAATACCTAATGTATAATCACAAATGGGCGTGATTGTATCAACAGTCCATGATGTACCCCACATTTGATGAATAGGGGCATTTTTCATTTGGCCCCATAAATCCCAAGCAGCCATATCCAATGCACAAACCAAGAATGGGTCATTCGGTAGTAAATGATGCAAAAAATGCCAGAATCTTTCCGGATCTGTTAATGCAAATTTTTCGATCATTGGTTGATACTTTGACAACGTAGACAATATTCCTTCTACTGTTACATTATAATAAACAATAGCCGGAGCTTCTCCAAAGCCTGCCCAATTACCCAAAGACAGTCTTACCATTACAGTATGCTGATGCGTTTTGGTTCTACCATTAGAAATAGTAAAAGGATATTCGAAAGGCAGTTGTTGTTCCCAGAAATCTAATTGCACAATATTAATTTTATCTACCGCTGGATTGAATGGCTTCTTTCCAACTTTGGTTAAATGACTTTGACAAAATTAGATCTTCTAAATTAATATGCATTCTATATCTCCAATAATGTTTAGAATTTGCAGGCACATTGATTCTTTCTTCTTCAGGTTCATTTCTTCTTATGGATTCATCGACACCCAAAAAGCATTGTAATTGAAATATGGCCCACATTGCTGGAGAATATAAATGTTGTAATAATATTAATTTTAAAATCCAGGCTTCACAATACAATGGCGCTTCTCCCCATTGACCTAATTCATTATTATAGAACTGCTGTGTTTTTGCTCTATCTTCTTCCCACCAACCTCTGACTGTGCTTGTATCATGTGAAGAAGGTGTTACGACACTTAAATAAGGTGCATCATTAGGATGGAAGAAAGTTTTTTCATTAGCCTTTGGCATTCTTTGTACTTCTAAACTTAACATACCTAGTTGATACATCACATTAGGCACACATGATGGCACCAATCCTAAATCTTCTCCACAGATCAACATATCGGTAGATAGTTTTAACATGGGCAATTTTTCCATTGCTTCTTTTTCCCATGCATTATCCTGTCTCTTAAAGAAATAATCTACATACAATTCTTTCAAAGCATATTGTATTGCATGATCTAAATGCTGGAAAGAACTAGTGGCTTCCATATTGAATCTAAAATGAAAATGATGCGGCTTTTCGTCATCAATCAAAATCACATTAGTAATTAAATTAAATAAACCTTGTTTAATCTTAGCATGCCATTCATCTTGAGGCATAATACTAAAATAGGTTTCTATTTGTCTTTGAGTTGAATAAGCAGGCAATAACTCATAATGACCATCCCCTATTGATTTTAAATATTCTTTCTTTATTAATTCATTATCATAACCAAACTGTTGAAACAACACTGTTTCGTTTATAAATGGGTGGGTTAATCTATAGTGATCAATATGAATATTTTTTGCATTCAATTCATTGATAGAAACTGGAATAGCTGGCACAAAATGACCTAAGATACCTTCTACTGCGTGCATCGGAATACTCCAAATTCTAAAGAAACCGAGTATATGATCAATTCTAAAAGCGTCGAAATAATATTTCATTTGATCAAACCTAGACTTCCACCATGCATATCCATCAGCAGCCATCTCTTTCCAGTTATAGGTTGGGAATCCCCAGTTCTGTCCTGCAATGGCAAAATCATCTGGCGGCGCACCTGCTTGCATATCCATATGAAACAAATGTCTATTCTGCCAAGCATCTGCACCATATCTATACACACCAATAGGAATATCACCTTTCACTACCACACCATGTTGATGTGCATAATCAGTTGCGTCTAATAATTGTAAGTGTAATTGATATTGAACAAAATAGAAAAATGCAATCGCTTCGTAAGTTTTAGCACTTGGTTTAACCAATACTTGAATAGCTTTTTCATCATATACAGCATTTGTTGGCCATTGATTAAAATCGACGGTGCCGTGTAAATCCCTTAAATAAGAAAATACACTATAAGAAACCAACCAATTTTTATTCAGTTCAAAATAATCTTTAAACGATTTACTAGACAATGTAGCACTACCATTCTCTTTATATGCTAATCTAAATGCCTCCCATTTTAACTTCATTACCCCTTCATAATCTACCTCAGGTAAATTATTTAATGCAGCAATGGTTGACTTAAATAGTTTTATTAATGCTGCTTGTGATTTGTCAAACAAATCATCTATGCGGATAAACATTGGATGCAAAGCAAAAGCAGAAATTGCTGCATATGGATAAGAGTCCATCCAGCTATGGGTTGCAGTGGTATCATTAATGGGTAAAATCTGAATTAGTTTAATACCAACCTGATTAGCCCAATCTACTAATTGTTTTATATCTGCAAATTCACCAACTCCAGCACTTTGTTTTGATCTTAATGAAAATACAGGGATAGCAACACCGGTTCCTTTCCATTGTTTTGAATTTAAATGTACAAAGCAATCATTCACTATTACTAATTTATCCTTACCCACTGGCTCATACACTACTCTATTGTTACCCTCTTCAAATGCAATAAATGTTTTAGACTTGGTATTGTAGATACCATATTTATATACAAAAGGAAAATTACTTTTTTGTACATCTAAAGCAATTTCAAAAAATTGCTCTCCTTCAATTTTATTTAAGCACTTTACATTCTTACTATCCCAAGCTCCAATGATGGAAGACTCTCCCAAAATACAAATGGTCTGATCCGCATCCAACAAAGGGGCTTTTACTCGAAATACATGGGTTATAGTTTTTTCAAATGGTGCAGGCTTGGTTTCTTTAATAGTTTTTTGCAAGAGCACTTTATCAAAAGGTGCTGTATAAAAAGCATTCTCTTTATACCCTGTAAAATTCCAACTATCAATAAGAACAATTTCTTTGTTATTAATCTGACTTAGGCTAATGGATTGACTATTACCTGCATCAAAGGCTTTTGTGCCATCTGCATTTAAAATAAAATAATGGTATTCTATTTTATCTTGATTATTCGAATTTAAATCTACATGTAAAACCCAATAATCATCATTTAAAAAAACCATAGGAATGGCAGCATCAATTTGATTATTACCTAATTGCGGATGATCTCCATATAGATAGATTATCTGACCAAAATGAGTTTTATATTTTAAATGAAAGCTAAGTTTCAGCTTTGTTTGATTTTCTGTAGCTACTTTTGTTGTTGCAGCTTTCTTTGGCACCACATTTGACATAGTATAAAGCAATTCAATCGTTTACAATCCTTTTAAGCGAGTTTAAAGATAAAAAATAATGTGTATTAAAAACACATTAAAGAATTTTCTTAGTTATTTTGTGAGGATTCTACTAGTTGATTTGTATATTGCTTATTATCAACACTTTAGACATTTAATGGATAAAATTATCATATACACCGATGGCTCTTCAAGAGGCAACCCTGGTCGGGGTGGTTTTGGTGCTATATTGATGTGGAATGGTAAAGTCAAAGAAATTGCAGAAGCCTATAGAAACACTACAAATAATAGAATGGAATTATTGGGAGTGATTAAGGCCCTACTTCAATTAAAAACCAAGAAGCTACCTGTACATATTTATACAGACAGTAAATACATTGTTGATTCTGTACAAAAAAAATGGTTGGATAATTGGATTAAAACGGATTTCAAAGGTGGCAAGAAAAACAAGGATTTATGGATTCAATACCATCAACTTGCTGCTACCCTTACAATACATTTTGAATGGGTGAAGGGACATGCAGACAACCCATACAATAATAGATGTGATGAATTAGCCACTCTTGCAGCTGACAATGGGCCCTGGAATATTGACGAAGAATTCGAAAAAAACGAATTAGCGAAATAAATTAGATCGCTTTGAATTTTGGCACCATTAATCTAAATGCACCAAATAATACAGCTCCAAAAACCAATGTTCCTGCTACGCTATTTGGGTAGAATGGCAAACCGTCAATCATTGTTTGAGACAATCCTACTAAAGTCAATGGATGCTTGTATCCTCCAAAGCTTGCCCAAACAATAAAATTAGATAATAAAAAATATACAGTTGGCGCTGCTAAGAAACTAGCAATGTATTTTGATAATTTATTGCTTTGTAAACCAAATCCAAATACTGCAGTTCCTGCAATTAAAATATAGTTAATCCATTGTCCTTCATAAAATCCTTCAAAAGGGCTTAAATGATTGATATATAAAACCTGATACAAAGCATCAGACAAAAACATGGAAACCAATGGCAATAAAAATGCGAATTGTTTTTTACTTGAGAATAAAGAACCACCAAATAATGCAAAAGCAATTTGAGGAGCAAATCCAAGAGGTCTACCAGGCAAAACTCTATATAATGCACTCATTGCAACCATGATAACTAATGCTACAATTATTTGTCTATTCAATTTCATAAGTAAAATATTTGAACCCTTTTGGGTGATGAATACAAAAATAAGGTTTTAGACCTTTATTTGATCAGTTTGATTTTCCTCAATTGTGAATAACCTAAGGAGCAAAAGATCTAAAGATCACTGCCCCACCTTCAGAACTTATATGAATTGCTTGCTCAGGCTTTACCATGGCTACTTCACCTGCTTTATAAAAGGCCCCTTCTAATGCCATCTCCCCTTCCATCACTAATAACATTTCTAAAGATTGCGTATGGATTGTGTAAGCTTCACCACCCTTTAATTGTATTTTACTTAAACCAAAATCTGACACTGGACAAGGGAAATTGATTTCCATTGAATTGATCGGGGTGCCTTCCATGATAGCTGGGTAAGTTGGCTTAAAAATTACATGATCAATTAACTCTTGAATATCGATATGTTTTGGCGTTAAACCTCCTCTTAAAACATTATCACTATTGGCCATTAGTTCTATGTTTTGTCCTTCTAAATATGCATGCAATAAACCAGCCCCTTGAAATATACCCTGGTATTGAGGTATGTATACAATATTCAAAATATAGATCGAGAAAATGCCTTTGTCTATATTATTGGTTGGCACAATTCCATTATAATATTTATTTGCCCACCAGTGTGGATGCATTTTATCTACCTTACCTTCTTTGACTGATTTAATAGCATCTTCTAATAATGGAATTAAGATTGCATCAGCAGCTGCAGTATCCAATAACATAAAATATTGGTAGAGATTCTTATAATCTTCATTCTTAAAATAGGCAGATAAACTATTAAGCGGTTTGAATTCGGCTAATCTTTGTTGTAATAAAGCTGGTGCCAAAAATCCATGTAATAACCAAAAATCACTCAATGCCACCATTACTTCTGGTTTGTGATTTTTGTCTTTATAATTTCTATTTGCTGCGTTTATTGCAATGCCAGATTTTTCTTCTTTTTCAAAACCAATTACTGCATTGGACTTATTAGGATGTACTTGTATACTTAGCATACTAGCCACATCTAATATTTTATATAAATAAGGCAAAGCTCCTAAACTAGGATCTTTTTGTAATAATGTATCTAAAGTAATGGATCCATAATTTTCTGTATCAATAATAGCTGGCGCAGAAGCATGTGCCCCCATCCAATACTCAGCATAGGGTTGATTATGCTCGTTTTTTAAATGCATTAACTGAGGAATATATTGAGTGCCTCCCCAATCATAATGCCTATGAACTCCATGTAATTTATACGCTTTTTGCATATTCCGATAGCTGCTATATTGTTGAATTAATACATATTATGAAAAACAAAGATACTGGGAATTTTGGCGAAAACCTTGCTTGTGGATTTTTAATAAATCAAGGTTTTACCATCTTGGAACAAAACTGGAGACATAAACATTTAGAAATTGATATCATAGCAACTAAAGGACAGAGACTGCATATCATTGAAGTGAAAACAAGAACGAATATTCAATTTGGTTACCCTGAACAATTTATTAAAAAACAGAAAATGCGATTTTTGAGAAACGCAACAGCAATGTACCAATTAAAGCATCCTCAATGGAAACAAATCCAAATTGATGTAATTGCCATAACATTAAGCAGCTCTATAGAAATATTATTTTTGGAAGATGTCTTTTTCTAGAGCCTTCATCTTCTCTACCATCTTATAAGTTGCTGGGCAATATTCTACGTTTTGTTTATGAACGTGGATATACTCTGTAAATTTCTTTTTTGTTAAGTGAGGGAAACCAGCACAATCAGCAGGTCTAACTTCATAAATACTACACATATTATCTTTCAAATTCAAAAACTGACAAGGCTGCTGTTGATTTAACCAATCATTATCTTTCTTGTCATATTCCAACCACTTCTCTTTAAACTCTTTTGGACTCATCTCCACATGTGCTGCAATTCTTTTAATATCTGCAGGTGTAAATGTCGGGCTCATGGTTTTACAACAATTAGCACAACTTAAACAATCTACTTCTGCCCATACTTCTGGACTTAATGTTTGAGTAAGTTTATCTAATCCCTTTGGTGATTTCTTATCTAACTTTGTTAAAAAGCTTTTTAATACTTTACCATTACGCTTTACTTTCTGCTTAAATGACCTTAAATTTACTTGCATATTCTAATAGAATGAGACGCGAAATAAAATCATTCTTGCTTAACTATCAAATCTTTTAATGAATTCAATGCATTGGGACATTTATAAAAAAGGCTTTAAAGCATTTCTTCAATTAGAAAAGTCCCTTAGTGCTCATTCTGTAGAAGCCTATTTAAGAGATATCGACAAATTTGCACAATACCTATTTGATGAGGTAGGTGCCATTGGCCCAGCAGAAGTGACTTTAAAGAACTTGCAAGCATTTATACAAACCATAGGGAAGTTAGAGATGGCCCCAAGTTCTCAAGCTAGAATAATATCAGGTATCAAATCATTCTTCAAATATTGTTTATTAGAGCAGATCATTTCGATCAATCCAACTACCCTACTTCCTACACCTAAAATTCAAAGAAAGCTCCCAGATGTATTAAGTTTTGAAGAAATTGAACAACTTATTGGCTGCATTGATTTAAGCAAACCAGAGGGAGGTCGCAACAAAGCTATTTTAGAAGTAATGTATAGTTCGGGGCTTAGAGTTACCGAAGCTATTAATCTTAAAATATCTTGCCTTTATTTGGACGTAGGCTTTATAAGAGTGATTGGCAAAGGCGACAAAGAAAGATTAGTACCAATTGGTTCTGATGCCATTAAGTACATTAAGTTATACAAAGACACTCTTAGAGTACATCAAGTTCCAGCAAAAGATTGTGAAGATATTTTGTTTTTAAACAATCGTGGTAAGGCTTTAAGCAGGGTGATGATTTTTTATATTATTAAAGACCTTATCCAAAAAACGGGTATTAATAAAACAATCTCTCCACATAGTTTTAGACATTCTTTTGCAACACATTTAGTAGAAGGCGGTGCAGATTTGAGGGCTGTTCAAGAAATGCTTGGACACGAAAGTATTACTACTACTGAGATTTATACGCACATTAATAGAGAGTATCTAAGAGATACCCTAGACAGATTTCATCCTGCCTTCAAAAAAGCTTAACTACACTAAAAATTAACCTTTTAATAGGCTAAAATGTAGTAGGTTTGTTATTCAAAAAATCAACATATGAAAAGAATATTGTTTGCTTTAACAAGTATTATTTGCTTGCAAGCTACGGCTCAAATTAAAATGCCTGCTGCTAGTCCTACACAAACCCTTTCTCAAGAATTTGGAATGGGTAAAATTGACATCTCTTACTCTAGACCAAATATCAAAGGAAGATCTGTATTTGGCGAAGGTTCTTTATTGGCACCGACAGGTGTGGTTTGGAGAACTGGTGCAAATGCGGCTACTAAAATCACTTTCTCTCATCCTGTAAGCATTGGTGGTAAAACATTAGCTGCAGGAGATTATGGTTTATTTACTATTCCAGGCAAAACAGAATGGACAGTAATTTTAAATACTAATTCTAAAGGCTGGGGAAGTTTTGAGTACAAAGAAGCAGAAGACGTTGTTAGAGTTGCCGTTAAGCCTGAAACAACTAATAGCTTTACGGAAACTTTTTCTATTAACGTAGAAAATATCAATCCAGAAACTGCATCTATATGTTTGAAGTGGGCCAATACTAAAGTATGTTTACCTATTCAAACAGATATCAAACCAACTATCCGTAAACAGATTGAAGCTGCTACAACTGGCGCCAATGTTAATGCAAATGCATATAGTGCTGCTGCAAATTTTTACTACGATATTGATAAAGATTATGATAAAGCATTAGTATTTGTAGACAAGGCAATTGCATCTAATGCGAATGCATATTGGTTATTTTTATTAAAAGCAAAAGCACAAGTTGCACTAGGAGACAAGAAAGGTGCAAAAGTAAGTGCTGAAACTTGTGTGAAATTAGCAGAAGCTGCTAAGAATGGTGATTACGTAAGATCTGGAAAAGAGATATTGGAGAAATTGTAACCTCCGTAGCGGAGGTGGCGAAATTGGTAGACGCACTACCTTGAGGTGGTAGCGCCCATACCCGGGCGTGGGAGTTCGAATCTCCTCTTCCGCACAAACGCCTCGACACGATAGTGTCGGGGCGTTTGCATTTGGATGCGATGAGCGCTTGCGATCAATAGCAGACAAAAGCAAACGCCCAGCAAAAGCGAAGCTTTTGTAGAGGCTTTGTACAAGCCATCCTACAGAGTTGACAGCCGAACGAAGTGAGTGCTGGCAATCTAAACTTTAATTATATTTGTATCATGTCAAACTATACCGTTACCTGTCCAAAATGTCAACATTCATTTGAACCTACTGATGCCATCAGAGAAGAGGTAGAAAAAGAGTTGCGAGGTAAAATGACCGATTGGCAGAAAAAGAAAGAAGAAGAAACTGCACAATTGCTAGAAGCACAAAAGCAAAAAATTCAAACCGAATTAAGCGAGCAACTAAAAAAGAATATTTCTTCTGAATACGAGCATAAGATCAAAATTATGCAAGAGAACGAATCTGCAATGTCTAAACAAGTAACGGAGTTTCGTGAAAAAGAATTAGAATTCTTAAAACAAGTTCAAGTTATTCAAGAAAAAGAAGCAGCATTAGAATTAGACTTACAAAGAAGATTAAATGCAGAGCGTGAATTATTAAAACAACAAATTCAAAAAGAAGAATTAGAAAGAATTTCTATTAAAGACCAAGAGCACCAATTAAAGGTGAAAGAATTGGAAAAGCAGATTGAAGATCAAAGAAAATTAGCTGAAGAAATGCGCCGAAAAGCAGAGCAAGGAAGCATGCAAATGCAGGGCGAAGTGCAAGAATTATTATTAGAAGAATTATTGAAATCCAACTTCCCTTTTGATCTAATTTCAGAAGTGGGCAAAGGTGTAAGAGGCGCGGATTGTATTCAAACCGTTAGAAACAATATAGGTCAAGAAGCTGGAAAAATAATTTACGAAAGTAAGAGAACCACAGCTTTTGCCGCTGAATGGATAGAGAAACTAAAAGCAGACATGCGCAGTCAGGGTGCGGATATTGCTATTATTGTTACACAAACTTTCCCTAAAGACATGGATCGTTTTGGGGAAAAAGATGGCGTATATATCTGTTCATTCCAAGAAGTAAGATCGGTGGCATTATTGTTAAGAAATGCTATTTTAAAAATACATGAAGTAAGAAAGAGTCAAGTAAACAAAGGTGATAAAATGACTTTATTATACGATTACTTAATTGGCAACGAATTTGGTGAGCAATGGAAAGCTATTGGCGAAGGTTTTCGTCAAATGCGTCAAAGCATCCAAAAAGAAAGAGATGCCATGGAGAAATTATGGAAGTCTCGTGAAAAGCAATTAGAAAAAGTATTACTCAATGCTATGCATATCAAAGGTTCCATTGAAGGCATTGCAGGTTCAGACACTATTCACTTAGACCTTACCGATGACGATGAAGTTTTAGGATTAGAAGATTAATTCACGCATGTCACACAGATATAATCTGACCCAAAATGATAATCTAATTGTACAGAGCTTGTAATGCCTTTATGTGAAATTTCAGCAGACACTACACCCCTATCCAAATTGGTTAAAGAAAGTATATTAAAATCCCTAGCGAAATCAATACCCAACTGTTCATGTTTTTTATACATGGCTTCTTTGGATGCCCAAAAGAAAGCCAATTGTTTTAATGCATCTTCTTCAGATAAATTAGCAAGCATCGCTTTTTCTGCATCGTTTAAAAACTTATGTGCCACTTTAGCAATTCTTGGATGAATGATTTCAATATCAATCCCTATTGGGAAATGATCACTCACAGCACATGCCGCATAACCCTTACAATGTGAAAAGGAGAAATGAAAAGGAACACCTTTTAGATAGGGTTTGCCATTATCTGCCATCACTAAATCATTTATATTAGCTTCAGGCATCATTAATGAAAAAAGCAATCTCACTGCTAAATGCTGTATTCTTCGCTCTTCATTTTGAATATTCACATCCAAACTCATCCCTTCTTCAAAATATGACAAGGGCTCTGTAATTGACCAAATAGCCAAATGTTCAGTCTCGTTGATATTTTGTTGATAAAAGAAAGGCATAAAAAAAAGCTTTGAGTTAGATTGCAGCGCGTTTGAGGCGCTAAATTAAACATAAATACACTAAGATGATTTTATCAGATAAGCGAATTTTGGAAGAAATTGAAAAAGGAACCATCAAAATTGAACCATACAATCGTAAAGATTTAGGAAGTAATAGTTATGATGTACATCTTGGAAAATGGTTGGCAACATACGACAACAATGTTTTAGATGCTAAGGCGCACAATACCATTACTTATTTTGAAATCCCAGAAGAAGGCTATGTATTAGAACCTTCTGGTTTCTATTTAGGGGTTACTTTAGAATACACAGAGACACATGCCCATGTTCCTTTCTTAGAAGGCAAATCTTCTACAGGCCGTTTAGGTATAGATATACATGCCACAGCTGGTAAAGGAGATGTTGGCTTTTGTGGCAACTGGACCTTAGAAATTTCAGTAAAACAACCAGTACGAGTGTATAAAGGAATGCCGATTGGCCAATTGATTTACTTCCCTGTAGATGGTGAAATCGAAGTAAGCTATAACCAAAAAGCCAACGCAAAATATAGCGGCCAGCCTGATAAGCCTATTGAGAGTATGATGTGGAAGAATCAGTTTTAGTTTTTCTATAAGCTAAGACCCATCTAATCACATCGTCATAACTTTCCAATCCCTTCGCTTGGTTATTCCATTGCAGAAATTGGTCATACAATTTATCTGAACCAGGTATACGTTCATTTTGTCTTGATGCAAAGAAAGCTCTAATCTTCCTTCTATCTTCTATGACTTTTGGTGAAACCAATTGCTTGTTGCGTTCTGCAATTTTTTTCCATAAGTTAAAATCCCCTTTTTTTGCTACCAACCAAAGCGTAGCATTTTGAGCATAGCTAAATAGTTGAAGCTGCATCGAATACTTTAATAAAAGGTCATCAGAAGTATCAGCTATTGTATAAGCGATAAAATTGGCTTCGGTCTCTGAAGCGAACCCTTGTTGATGAGCTTTTTCATGTTCAACAGTATAGGGTAGTAATAATTTAGGCAAATCCGATCTGATGATCGCTTCTCCAGTGATAGGCTGGTAAAATGCCAAATAGCCTATTTTATCCCCCCAATTGGGAAAAATGGCCGTTTTTACACTGGGATCTTTAGGAGTAAATTCATAATCAGCAATCAAGGAATCACTTATTAGAGTCCTAGAATGATTCATTTCTTGGATGAATTCCAATGAAAGACTATCCACTTCGGCTATGGTATATCCCTGATTTACCTTCAAATGAAAGGCATCTGAAGGGTCAGGCTTATAGTAATTTAAGCCCCAAAACAACATAAATATAAAGTATAACTTACACAGCACTATACCTAAATCGAGGATTATTAATATCGAATAAATAACATTTTTAATTGAATTTTTATTTGATATAAAATATCTTAAAATATTGAATATCAATATTAAAATAACAATTATATAAACAATTTCTCCAATGGCAAATGGAAATAAACCTGATACAAATCTAATTGGCTTGGCTATCCAAACAAAGAGACGCTCAGTATAAAAACGTTGAATTAATTCAGGATATCCCAAAAGCCATTGTAGGGCCAATACCACAATTAGCCAACCCAACAATTGGAGCATTTTAGGTCTAAATTGGTTACTTGGGGCCATAGATAATTTTATGGGGTAAAATTAGGATAAACTTTGTCTTTTGCTAGGTTTTTACTAACTTTGCCAACCCTTAAAGTACCGGTCATGGGCCATAACAGAACATTTGAAATTCCATTTGTAGGTTTGAAGCCCGGCGAACACGAGTTCGAGTACCTTATTGAGGATAAGTTCTTTATAGACTATGGCCCTCAGGAATTTGACAACTGTCACACCAAAGTAAAATTGCACTTGGAGAAAAACCAAGGTTTTATGCAACTACGTTTTGATGTGGATGGCTCCGTTGATACCATTTGCGATCGTTGTGGCAATCCCCTAACGATTCAATTATGGGACGAGTTTAACCTAATCGTTAAATTAGTAGATGATCCGGATACCATGAATAACCAGGAAGAAGATGCTGACATCTTCTATATTGACAGAAATGAAAGTCATCTTTCGGTAGGTAGTTGGATATATGAATTTGTAACATTGAGTTTTCCGTTACAACATATTTGTCCAGAAAATGAAAAAGGCGAATCTACATGCAATGAAAAAGCATTAGAAGCGTTAAATAAATTGAAAGCCGCACCCATTGAGATCAAGAACGATCATATATGGAAAGGTCTTGAACAATTTAAAGGTCTTGATGAGAGCGAAAAAGAAGAAACGAAGAAACAGAACAAGAAAAATAAATAATAACTTTTTAAAAAATAAGAGATGCCTAATCCTAAACGCAGACACTCGCAACAACGTAGCGCGAAAAGAAGAACACACTATGTTGCTCAAGAAGTAACATTAAGCAAAGACGGTACAACTGGTGAAATCCACGTTCGTCATAGAGCGCATGTTCAAGAAGGAAAATTATACTACAAAGGTAAATTAGTAGCTGAAAAAGCTCCTTTAAAAGCATAGTTAAACCAATAGAATGAATATTGGAATAGATATGATGGGTGGTGATTTTGCACCATTAGAAGCTGTTAAAGGCGTTCAACAATACTTATCTACTTCTGAAAATCATTTATTCTGCATAGGTGATGAAACCCAGTTGAATGAACTATTTCAACAACATGGGATTTCTTCACCTTTTTTGCATTTAGTACATGCATCAGAAGTAATTGGATACAATGAACATCCCACTAAGGCTTTAAAAGAAAAACCTAATTCTTCAATAGCTATAGGTTTTGGTTTATTAGCTACCGGTAAGATAGATGCTTTCTTAAGCGCTGGTAATACAGGTGCTATGTTAGTGGGTGCAATGTTTAGCATCAAGCCAATCAAAGGTGTATTAAGACCAACTATTGCTACCCTACTTCCTAAATTAAGTGGCAAGACTGGCCTATTGGTAGATGTTGGTTTGAACGCAGATTGTAAACCAGAACAATTGAATCAGTTTGGTATACTTGGTAATTTATATGCCAAGCATATTTTAAATATAGAAAATCCAACTGTAGGTTTATTAAATGTGGGTGAAGAAGAAGGTAAAGGCAATTTATTAGCGCAAGCAACTTATCCTTTATTAAAAGAAAATACTGCAATTCAATTTATTGGAAATGTGGAAGGCCGAGATGCTTTCAATGATAAAGCCGACGTCATTGTTTGTGATGGCTTTACTGGAAATATTATTTTAAAAACTGCAGAAGCAATGTATGAAGCTGCAGCGCATCAAGGTTTAGCAAATGATAGCTTCTTTGGCAGATTCCATTTTGAAAATTATGGAGGCACTCCGGTTTTAGGGGTGAATAAACCAGTGATTATAGGACATGGTATTAGCAATGCAAAAGCTTTTTGCAATATGATTGCGTTAGCTGAAAAAATGATAGAAACTAAATTCTGTGAAATTATTACGACTAATTTCGAGAACCTTTAATACCTCCCCTTTTATTGACTTTTTTGTGCGTATCCCCTCTTATTTTGGGGATTTTTCTTGCCCATAGGCTAACATATGTTTGGGGCAGAAATGCTATATTTGTTACTCAATTTATAAACTATGAGCAAGTACAGATCTGGTGTTTTATTTGGTAAAGAATTAGAGGCATTATATAATGATGCTAAGGCAAACAATTTTGCTATCCCAGCAGTAAATACGACTGGTACAGATACAATTAATGCGGCTATCGAAACAGCAGCAAAAGTAAAGTCTCCCATTATTATTCAATTCTCAAACGGCGGTGCACAATTTATTGCTGGTAAGGGAATGCCTAACGATAATTTACAAGCGAATATTCAAGGTGCAATTGCAGGTGCATTACACGTTCATCAAGTAGCTAAATTCTACGATGTGCCTGTAGTATTACATACTGACCATGCAGCTAAAAAGTGGTTGCCATGGATTAGTGCATTGATTGACGAAAGTGAAAAATACCATAAGTTACATGGTCAACCATTGTTCTCTTCTCATATGTTGGACTTGTCTGAAGAGCCAATCGAAGAGAATATCGAGACATCTGTTGAATTTTTCAAAAGAATGGCCCCATTGGGAATGGGTATTGAAATTGAATTAGGCGTAACAGGTGGAGAAGAAGATGGTGTAGACAATAGCGGAGTAGAAAATGATAAATTATATACACAACCAGAACACGTTGCTTATGCTTATACTGAATTAGGCAAAGTTGGTAACTTATTTACAGTGGCTGCTGCATTTGGCAATGTACATGGTGTTTATAGTCCAGGTAATGTAGAATTAAAGCCTGAAATTTTACATAATAGCCAATTACATATTGAGAAGACTTTAGGTACTGGTCCAAAACCAGTCTACTTTGTATTCCATGGTGGATCAGGTTCTCCTCAAAATCAAATCAGAGAAGCTATTGGATACGGTGCTATCAAAATGAACTTAGATACAGATTTACAATGGGCATTCTGGGAAGGTATCTTAGGATATTACAAAAAGAATGAAGCATTTTTGCAAACGCAATTAGGCAACCCAGAAGGAGCAGATAAACCAAATAAGAAATATTACGATCCAAGAGTTTGGTTAAGAAAAGGAGAAGAATCTTTCATCAAGAGATTGGAACAGTCTTTTGACGACTTAAACTGTATTAACAGAAACGCTTAACTATGAAGAATAGAGAAGAAGATATTGAACTTAATTTAACTGGAGACGAAGCGAATCAATCTGATGCTGCTGATAAATCAAGATGGTTTAAGCGTATTAGAAAAGGTATCAATACGTCTACTGCTGATAAAAAAGAAACTCCAGAAGGTCTTTGGAGCAAATGTCCTTCTTGTAATCACATTTGTACTAGCGCCGAATTAAAAGAGCATTTGTACATTTGTTCTAATTGTAATTTTCATCACAGAATTGGAAGTGATGAATATTTTGATATTCTTTTTGATGATCAACAATTTGAAGTTCTTTTTGATAATATCAAAAGT
>JBJOIU010000025.1:0-27760 GCA_046046935.1 Bacteroidota bacterium | reverse complement strand
GTTAGAATGCCGCCCTGTCACGGCGGAGGTCGCGGGTTCGAGTCCCGTCCGGTCCGCAAAATAAAATTAAACCCTTGCTAATGAATAATTTGCAAGGGTTTTTTAATGTCCCTATTCATTTTGTTTAACTTATTAGGGATATTGTTAAACAATTTAGATAATATGTTGTTATTAGTATATATGAATTTATCAATTGCTAAAATCACTATCATGAAAGATTGGGAAACATTTATAAATGAATTAGAATTTGAATAAGTTTACAATATGCGCAGTATTGTATTCATCAGCCTATTTTTTATTTGTATTGTAAGTAAGGTTTACTCTCAAGAACATTTACTTCCTAGAACAGTTTACCAATCCGATAAATTAGTCATCCGTCAAATTGCACCCAATTCTTTTCAGCATATCTCCTATTTGCAAACCAACGATTTTGGCAATGTGCCATGTAATGGATTAATTATTAAAAACAATAAGGAAGTAGCCATTTTCGATACGCCCACTAATGATTCCAGTAGTGTAGAATTAATTAATTGGATCAAAGAAAAACTACAAAGCAAAATTATTGCTATCATTCCTACTCATTTTCATAATGATTGTTTGGGAGGATTAAAAGCATTTCACCATAATCATATTCCCTCTTTTGCATTTAACAGAACCATTGCTTTGGCAAAAGAAAATAAATATGAAATTCCAACAAACAGTTTTGAAGATTCTCTTTTATTAAAAATTGGAAAATCTTTTGCCATTATAAAACATTTTGGAGAAGGCCATACCATAGATAATGTTGTTGCTTATTATCCAAACGATTCTATTCTATTTGGGGGATGCTTGATAAAAGAAATAGATGCCACTAAAGGATTTTTAGGCGATGCTAATATTGCTGAATGGTCTAATACGGTGCGTAAGATTGAACTGGCATACCCCAAACTAAAAACTGTTGTCCCCGGACATGGTGATCCAGGTAACAACAGTTTATTAGATTATACAATGAACCTTTTTAAGGTTGTATCTATAGAGTAATTATTTCTTTTCCTTTCTAGGCAATTTTGCATCTGCTTGTGCAGTATTGTATGCAAAAGCTGCTACTATAGTTGCAATTTGTTTTAAATCGTCTTCACTTAAATGCTCGTATACATCCATATTGCTATGGTGTGTTCTTGTGTCGTATTCAATTGGATCTTGTATGAATTGAAAACCTGGCAAACCAACTGCATCAAATGCTTGGTGATCGGTACCACCCGTATTACTAATAGTAACTGTTGTAGCACCTAAATCGTTGAAGGGCGCTAACCATTTAGTGAATATAGGTTTGCAAGCCTCATTACCTTGTAAATAAATACCTCTTACTTTACCCGTACCATTATCTATATTAAAATATCCAGCAAATTTTTGATGTGCATCATTTGGTTTTCCAGTCGCATCCATGAAAGTGTTTTTCACATACCCTCTTGATCCTAATAAACCTTGCTCTTCTCCACTCCATAAACCAATACGTATAGTTCTCTTTGGTGCTGCTCCAATTGTTTTCATAATGCGCATTACTTCCATCATTACTGCAGAACCTGCCGCATTGTCTGTAGCACCATTACCTGCTTGCCAAGAATCCAAGTGTGCACCAATCATCACTACCTCGTCTTTTAATATTGGATCTGTCCCTGGAATCTCTGCAATCACATTATACCCTTGCATATCTTTTTCTTGGAACTTTGTTTTAACATCTGCCTCCATACTAACTTCTGTTCCAGCCTTTGCTAATCTCAATAAAGTATTGTAATCTTCAATGCCCAAAGCCATATCTAAAAAGTTTGCTGCATCAGTTGCTTTGTATGCACCACCTCCTTGAGAAAATATTGTACCATCATGGTTTCTTACATTAGAAGTAAACATTCCAATAGCCCCTTCTTCTTTAGCCAAGGCTTTTAATATTGTCATAGCACGCATATTACCATTTCTCGCCATCGCTTCTCTCATTCTTCTTTGTTGTGCTGTGTCCATTTGACCACTTCTTGCACCTGCAGACATTGTTGCAGCTGCCATCTTCGCTAAATCTTCGTCAGAAAAACGAATTGCATCTGCTTTGAAACTATGTTTATACGCAGTTGATTGATCGATGATAATTAATTTGCCTTTTAATTGACCACTATATGCCATCACCGTTGCAGAGTCTTTAGCATCCACTACAATCAAACCTGCTTTCTTTAAACCCTTTGTGCCTTCAGTCCATGTTTTAGGCCAAGCCATTAAAGGTTTATAATATGGTGCAGTCATGGCAACATACATTTTTTGCAAATCCCATCCTTTACCAAATTCACCCCATGGTTCTACTCTTGCATTTTGAACACCCCAACTAGTCAAAGCATCTTTAGCATAATTTGCCGCACGCGCATATCCTTCTGAGTTAGATAATCTATTACCATTTTTGTCTGTTAAATTAAAAGCGATATCCATCACTTTAGATTTTTGCAAACCTTCTTCTCTAATTTTTTGCATTATAGACATATCTACTTCCTGAGCAGATACCACAATTGGGGCAAAAATGAATAAACCACTGAAAATGCGCATGATAAGCTTCATATGTTTGAATTTAGAGTATAAATGTACCCAAGTTTATTTTGTTTTGCGCCAAAAAAGTAGGAATTTAACTCCCAATATGAAAAAACAAATCCTATCCTTTGGCCTTTTCGCTATGGCCATTTTGTTATTGTCTGCTTGCAGTAACAAAAGAAGTTCGAAGCCAACCATTTTAGTATTTTCAAAAACTGCAGCATTTCATCATGATGCCATTCCGGCTGGTGTAAAAGCTTTGCAAGACCTAGGTGCAAAAAACGGTTTCGATGTAGACACTACAACAAATGCTTCTTATTTTCAAGAAGATAGTTTGAAAAAATATGCAGCCATTGTTTTCTTGCAAACCACTGGAGATATTTTAAGCGGTAATGAAGAAATTGCTTTAGAAAGATATGTTCAGTCTGGTGGAGGATTTGTCGGCATACACGCCGCTTCAGATACAGAGTATGATTGGAGATGGTATGGCAATATGATTGGCGCCTATTTTGAAAGTCATCCTGCACAACAAGATGCCAAATTAGTAGTTACAGATGCAACACATCCATCTACTAAAGCATTACCAAAAGAATGGAAGCGTAAAGACGAATGGTATAATTTTAAAAATATTAGTAAGGATATTAAAGTATTGCTAAACATTGATGAAAGTTCTTATGAAGGTGGAAAGAATGGACAAAATCATCCAATGGCTTGGTACCATGAATTTGATGGTGGTAGAGTTTTCTATACAGAATTAGGTCATACTATTGAATCTTATACAGAACCTTTATTCTTAGGGCATTTATTGGGTGGTATTCAATATGCAATGGGCGATAATACGGGCAACTATTCAAAAGCACATAGTGTATTCGCTCCAGAAGAAAAAGGTTTTATTAAAACAGATTTAGTAACTGGTACTTTCTTTGAGCCAACAGAATTAACTGTACTTCCAGATTTAGATGTTTTGGTAGCACAAAGAAGAGGAGAAATTTATTACTATAATAATGAAACAAAAAAAGCAAAGCAAGTAGGTTTTTTAAATGTATATCATAAAACAGAAGCACCAGGGGTTAATGCAGAAGAAGGTTTATTAGGTATGCAAGCAGATCCTGATTTTGCAAAGAATCATCATGTATTTATTTTCTACAGCCCTGCAGATAAATCAGTAAATAGATTATCAAGATTTACTTTTGAAAACGATACTATTTTAAATAGTTCAGAAAAAGTGGTATTAGAGTTTTATTCTCAAAGAGATATTTGTTGTCATACAGGTGGCTCTATTGCTTTTGGTCCAGATAAAACTTTATTTGTTTCTACAGGTGACAATACTACCCCATTTGATGAGCCCAATCAAAAATATGCAAGCCATGGTTATGCTCCATTAGATGACAGACCAGGTCATGAACAATATGATGAACAAAGAGGATCAGGCAATACCAACGATTTAAGAGGTAAAATTTTACGCATCAAAGTAAAAGCAGATGGTAGTTATGAAATTCCTAAGGGCAATTTATTCCCTGTTGGAACTGCTAATACAAGACCAGAAATTTATACCATGGGGCATCGTAACCCATACAGAATTTCAGTAGACCCGAAGAATGGATTTTTATATTGGGGTGAAGTTGGACCAGATTCGCCAACTGATAGTTTAGATACAAGAGGACCACAAGGATATGATGAAGTCAACCAAGCAAAACAACCTGGATTTTTTGGCTGGCCATATTTTATAGGCAACAATTATGCATACCATATGTATGATTATGCTACTGGGAAATCAGGACCAACGCAAGACCCTACAAAGCCAATGAATAATTCAAGAAATAATACTGGCTTAAAAGCATTACCTGCGGCACAACCTGCATTCATTTATTATCCTTATGGAGTTGGAACAGATTTCCCAAGCATGGGCAGTGGAAGTAGAACTGCAATGGCAGGTCCTGTTTATTATAGTGATTTATATCCTGCATCAACACGCTACCCTTCTTATTATGATGGCAAATTCTTTTTATACGAATGGATGCGCGGTTATATAAAAGCTGTAACCATGAATGATAAAGGAGATTTTGTAAGAATGGAACCATTTATGGGATCACATAGATGGAATGGTGCCATAGATATGGAATTAGGACCTGATGGAAGAATCTATGTATTGGAATATGGTAAGGGATGGTTTTCTAAAAATGAAGATGCAGGCCTTTCTAGAATTGATTATAAAAAATAAAAAACTTCTTATGCATAAAAGACAATTTATAAAAAATGTATTGATGACATCTGTAGCTGCTCCACTTGGATTCAGCGCTTTAGCAAAAAGTTTTGAATCTAAAGCTAATGTATCTGCAACAACCCTTGCAAAAGATGATGCGTTCTGGGAATCTATCAGAAAGCAATATATTTTAAAGCCAGACTATATCAATTTAGAAAATGGTTATTATAATTTTTTACCACAGCCAATTTTAGAAAAATATATTGAGCATATAAAAGAAGTAAACTATCAGGGGTCATATTATATGCGCACAGTGCAATGGGAAAATAAAAATAAAGTAGCTGCGAGATTAGCTATTCTTGCAGGTTGTAGTGCAGAAGAAATAATGATTACAAGAAATACCACCGAATCTTTAGACCTTGCCATTGGTGGACAAAACTGGAATCCAGGGGATGAAGCGATTATGGCAGAACAAGATTATGGCGCCATGTTAGATATGTTTGTTCAAGTCAAAGACAGGTATGGTGTAGTGAATAAAATTATCTCTGTTCCAACTCATCCTAAAAACGATGAAGAGATTGTTGCATTGTACAAAAATGCTATTACGCCAAAAACGAAAGTCATTTTGGTAAGTCATATGATTAATATTTCTGGTCAAATTTTACCTGTCAGAAAAATATGTGACATGGCACATGAACATGGTATAAAAGTAATGGTTGATGGAGCACATGCATTTGCTCATATTCAATTTAGAATTGAAGATTTACATTGCGATTATTATGCTGCGTCTTTACATAAATGGTTAAGTGTTCCTTTGGGGGCAGGTTTATTGTATGTAAATAAAAGTAGTATAGAAAATACTTGGCCACTAATTGCTGATGGTGAAAAACAAAAAAATAAAATCAAAAGATTGAATCATGTGGGTACCCACCCTGTTCATACAGATTTAACTATTAATGATTCTATTGATTATTACGAAATGATTGGACATGAACGCAAAGAAGCAAGATTGCGTTATTTGCAATTATACTGGTCAGAGAAAGTTAGAAATATTCCAAAGATTATAGTGAATACGCCTGCTGATGCCGCAAGAAGTTGTGGTATTGCCAATGTAGGAATTGAAGGGATAGCACCAGCCGATTTAGCACAAAGACTATTGAAAGAATTTAACATCTTTACTGTTGCAATAGACTATGCCAATATTCATGGCTGTAGAATTACCCCAAATCTCTATACAACCACCCAAGAATTAGATGTTTTTGTCAAAGCTTTAAAGACGCTAGCAGGAGCTTAAAAAGGCTGAATTGCACATTTTAGAGCTAGTTATTAACAGCTGTTCGCATTTGCGGTTTTTTGCATAATTTGAATTGTCAAAACCGCATAATGCTTAAACAAGAACGACAAGAATACATATTACATCAGCTAAACCTGCACAATAAAGTATTATGTGCGGATTTAAGCAGCAAGATGGGTGTATCCGACGATACCGTTAGACGAGATTTACAAGAGTTATCACAAGAAGGCAAATTGATCAAAGTTCATGGTGGCGCATTAAGTAAATCTTTTCACACTGCTTTTGACAGAGAGATGGTGTATAATATTGAACACAAAAATATCATTGCCAAAAAAACTGCTGCATTAGTACAAAACGGTATGTACATTTTAACTTCTGGCGGTACTTCCATTTTAGAATTTGCAAAATCTTTAGACCATAATTTAAATGCCACTTTTTTTACCTGTAGTTTAAACGCAGCGATTGAATTTTCACACCACCCTAGTATTGAAGTGGTGATGATTGGCGACAAAATTGCCAAAGAGTCTATGTTAGCCACTGGAGCTAATGCAGTTCAAGCAATTGAATCTATACAAGCAGATTTATGTATCATGGGTATTAACTCTATGGATACTCAGTTTGGATTAAGTGAAAATGATTGGGAAGTAGTACAAATAAAAAAAGCAATGATTAAAGCTTCTAAAAAAACAATCTGTATTGGAATTTCTGAAAAATTAAATTCTCAACAAAAAATCAAAGTGGCCAATTTGGACGAGATCGATATTTTAATTACAGAACTAGATCCGAACGATCCCATATTAGCTCCTTATAAACAACGCGGAATTATCATCTATTAATAATTAAAACACAGTTATGAAACTACAAAAAACAAAAAAGCCTTTGCTAACAAGGCTTATGATGGTTTTAACACTGTTGTCGGCATTTGGATTTTCCAGTATAGCACAGGTTGCGATCACAGGTAAAGTCACGAATCAAAAAGACAATAGTGCATTGGAAGGAATTTCTATTGTTATCAAGGGTACTAAGAAAGGTACTAACACAGATAATAATGGTAATTTCTCTTTAACACATAATGCAAATAGTGCATTCACTATTACAGCATCTGGTGTAGGCTTTAAAAGTCAAGATATTCTAATAGATCCTAAAGGAACTACTAAAGGAATCTCTATCGCTTTAACAGAGCAATTTTCTAAATTAGACGAAGTAGTGGTGACAGGTACATCAGCTGGAACTACTAAAAGACAATTAGGAAGTTATATCAGTTCTGTAAATGCAGAAGACTTAAACAAAGGTGCAACCAGCAATATCTTAGCAGCTCTACAAGGTAAAACAGCAGGTGCACAAATTAGTCAAAATAGCGGTGATCCTGCAGGTGGAATGTCTGTAAGATTAAGAGGTATTAGCTCTGTGTTATCTTCTTCTGAACCTTTATATATTGTTGATGGTGTAATCATCAATAACGCAACTAATAGAGTAACTAATACTTCATCTAACTATGATGGTGGTAATTTTGTTGGAACTATTGGACAAAGTAGAATGGCAGATATTAATCCTGCTGATATTGAAAGAGTGGAGGTTTTGAATGGTGCTGCAGCTGCTGCAACTTATGGTAGTAGAGCGAACGCGGGTGTAATTCAAATTTTTACAAAAAGAGGAAAAACAGGCGCTGCTAAAGTCTCTTTCTCTTCTACTTTCATGAGTAGTTCATTAAGAAAGAAATTAGATGTAAACCAATCTACAGTGAAATTTGGTGGACCAACAGATGGTGCGGGTGCTTTAACACAAGATATCATCACTGCTCCATTTGCAACAACCACGACTCAAGTAAAAAGATATGATTACCAAGATTATATCTTCAGAACAGCTTCTGGAACTGATAATACCATTTCTATAAGCGGTGGTACAGATAAAACGAAATACTATTTTGGTGGATCTTATTTTATGAATCAAGGTATTATTAAAAATACAGATTTTCAAAGATTTAGTTTTAGATCAAATATTGATCAAACCATTAACAAATGGTTGAGCATGAGCTTAGGTTTAAATTATATTAATTCTAGTGCAAATGAAAAACCAGATGGTCAATCTTTCTTCTCTCCTACTAACGCTGTTACTATTATTGGTAACTTCCACGATATCTGGACTAGAGATGCTAATGGTAATATTAAAGCTGTTGGCGAAAGAGGTAGAATTAACCCAGTATCTGTCATTGAAGACATCAAGCAAAAACAATCTACAAGTCGTATCATCTCCAACTTTGGTGTAAAAATGAAGCCTATTAAGAATCTTTCCATAGATTATGTAATGGGTATTGATAACTACGCTCAAAATGGTACTACTTATATTCCACCTTATGCTTATAATGCAAATCCAGCCTTCTTTGGTGGTGGTTTAACTTTAGATCCAACTCAAAATGGTTATGCAAGTGCTTCTACTAATAGCTTCTTCCAAATTAACCATGATGTTAGTGCTAACTACAATGTAAACATCACTAATAATTTAGTTTCTACTACACAAGTAGGTTTCTCTCAACAATATGAGAAAAATAATTATGTGTTATTACAAGGTAGAGGTTTCGCACCTTTCATTCAAACTGTGAATGGAGCAAGTACTGTATTACCAGGTATTGATGACAGAAGTGAAATTTCTGTAACTGGTACTTATGTTCAACAAAATTTCAAATTCAGAAATAATTTCTTTGTAACTGGTGCGGTAAGAAGAGATGGTTCTAGTGTATTTGGCGAGAACCAACGTAACCAAACTTATTCTAAAGCAAGTGCGAGTTATGTAATTTCTAGCACAGAGTTTTTCAATAGCTTGAAATTGAAAAACTTTGTTGATTTATTAAAAGTACGTATTGCTTATGGAGAGAGCGGAAACCTTACTGGTATCGGCGCATACTCTAGATTCAATTCTTACTCTTCTAACTCTTTCTTAAGCAGAAGTGCATTGAACTCAAGTTCTGTTCTAGCTAATGAGAATGTGAAGCCAGAAAGACAAGCAGAAACAGAATTTGGTATGGACTTGGGCATGTTTAATAACAGAGTGGGTCTTACTTTAAACGTGTATAACAAAAAAGTAACTGATTTATTAATCAACAGACAATTGGCTCCAACTAATGGATTCAGTAGCTTGTTAGATAATTTCGGTTCTTTAGAAAACAAAGGTTATGAAGTAATGTTGAGCTTAGTTCCAGTTCAAACTAAAGATTTGAAATGGGAAATGACTACCATTTACAACCATAACGAAAACAAAGCATTGAAAATTGGTCAAGCATTGACTTTATTAAGTACGAATGCTGGTGCTCCAGTAGCAATTATAGAAGGACAACCAATTGGCGTTTTCTATGGTACTTATTTTGCTAGAAATGCTGATGGAAGTTTATTGACTAATACCGCAGGTATACCTCAAACAGCTAAAGGAACTCAAGGTTCAGTAACAGCTCCTACAGAAACTAAAGATGCTGCAGGTTTGCCAACAGGTACTGTTTTAAGAAAAGTAATTGGTAATCCGAATCCAACATATACTGCAAGTATTGTAAACGAAGTTTCTTACAAGAAATGGAATGTAAGAGCACAAATTGATATGGTGAATGGAGTAGATGTATTTAATGCAGACTTCAGAACTCGTCAAGGTGTTGGTAATGGTACAGTTGCACAACAAGAACAACAAGGTTTCTTACCAAGAGGTTATATCAGTGGTGTTTATGCAATTGAAGAATGGAGAGTTGATAAAGGTGACTATGTAAAATTGCGTGAATTATCTGTTAGTTATAATTTAGGTAAAGTTGCATTTGCAAATAACCTAAGTATCAACTTTAGCGGAAGAAATCTTATTTCATGGGATAAATACAACGGATACGATCCAGAAGTAAACTCTGGTGGACAAAGCACTATTTTAAGAGGAATCGATTTTGGTGCAACTCCTATCCCTCGTACTTTCAGTTTTGGTATCAAAGCTGATTTTTAATCCATCATTAATAAACTAATTGACAATGAAAAAGATTCAATATATCATACAAAGCGCTTTCTTGCTGGGGATAGTATCCTTGACCAGCTGTAAGAAAGAATTCGTCAACCCAAATGCCCCAACAACAGATCAAGTGTTTAGTTCTGCAAGAGGATTGGTTGGCGTAAACATTGGCAACCAAAGAACTTTTGCTTTGGGTGGTGCTAGTGTTGTTTACGGTGTAGTAACTGCCAATGCATTTACTACTAATGAAGTAATATTAATGAACTCTGGTAATACTGCAGAGTTTCAATTTAGCAAAGGAGGTTCTAGTGTAGATGCAACCAATACTGTATTGGGAAATATCTGGACTAACTCTAATAAAGTAATCTATGATGCTAATTCTGTGATTACTGCAGCAGAAGCGTTAAACGACAAAGCATATGCTAGTGGTTTAATTGCACATGCTTCTATTTTAAAAGCTATGGCTATTGGAAGTATGAGTATGTTATGGGAAAAAGTACCAGGTACTGTTGGCGCTAATGCTACTTTTATAGACAGAGCAGATGGATTTGCAAAAGCTATTGCAACAATTGATAATGCATTAAGCAAAATCAGTGCGAATGCAATTAGTGCAAGTTATATTTCTGATGCAGTTTCTGGCATTGATTATGTAAATACCTTACACGCTTTAAAAGCTAGATATTTATTATTCTCTGGCAAGTATGCTGATGCTTTAACTGCAGCCAATTTAGTAGATCTTACAAAAAAATCTACTTTTAATTATGATGCCGTTAGTACTAATCCAATTTTCACAGTAGCTACTGCAACTAATAACGTGTATCAACCGAAAGATTCTACATTTGGTTTACCTGCTGATTTAGCTCCAATTGCTGCTGATGGTCGTATTGCATTTTATACTTCTATCAATGCAACTGTAGCTCCAAGATTCAGAATCAATGGATTCTACAATGCAACTACTGCCGCTATTCCATTGTATTTGCCTAGTGAGATTACTTTAATCAAAGCTGAGGCTAGTGCAAGAACTGGTAATTTAACAACTGCATTAACTGAGTTAAATAAGGTAATTACTAAAACAGCTGCTGCTGATCCTTTCAAAGTAGGCGCTAATTTAACAGCATCTACTGCTTCTACTACAGATGCTATCTTGACAGAGATCTATAGAAACAGATGTATCGAACTATTCATGTCTGGTTTGAAACTAGAAGACATGCGTCGTTTTGGTAGAGCAACAACCGAAAGAAAGCGTAATTTCTTCCCTTATCCATTTAAGGAAAGAGATGGTAATACCAATACGCCAGCAGACCCAAGTTTCTAAATTAATAATAGCTGAGTATGAGTAACACTTTTAAACGAACTACCGAAGAAGCTTCTTTGTATAATGATATTGAACACTTTTCAACAGAAGAGATATTGTCCAATATTAACAAAGAAGATCAAAAGGTAGCCTATGAGGTGGAAAAAGTGATTCCCAATATTCATTTATTAGTAGATGCAGTAACTGAAAAACTAAAAAATGGTGGACGCTTATTTTATATAGGTGCTGGAACCAGTGGTAGACTAGGTTTAGTGGACGCTAGTGAATGCCCTCCTACTTTTGGTGTTCCCAACGATTTAGTAATAGGTATTATTGCGGGTGGTCATCAAGCCATGTTTCAAGCAGTGGAAAATGCCGAAGACGATTTAGAGCAAGCTTGGCTAGACTTACAAGTTTATAAAATTTCTAATCAAGACGTAGTGGTGGGTATCGCAGCAAGCGGTACCACCCCCTACGTGATTGGAGGATTAAGAAAATGTAGAGAAGCCGGAATTGCAACAGGTAGTATAAGCTGTAATAAGAATAGCCCGGTTTCAGATGAAGCTGATTTTCCGATTGAAGTGGTGGTAGGACCAGAATTTATTACTGGTAGCACCAGAATGAAAAGCGGTACTGCACAAAAAATGGTACTCAATATGTTATCCACTTCGGTTATGATTAAGCTTGGAAGAATCAAGGGCAATAAAATGGTGAACATGCAACTTACTAATCAAAAACTCTTCGACAGAGGTGTTAAAATGATTATGGATGAACTTCACACCAATGATGAACAAAAAGCTGCTAATTTATTGACCAAATACGGAAGCGTAAAGAAGTCAATAGAAATGGCAGAGAAAGAATAATGCTAAGAAGGGTCTCCCAACAGAGACCCTTCTTTATTTAAGAGCTTATTTAGGCAAACTTATTTTACCCATTGATACAGGTAATTTTGTAGCGTTCCCTCCAGCATACATAGGCTCCCCTGCTACACATTCATTGGCCAGTATGGCAAATAAAATAGCTTCCTTGGCGTCAGGATGTATGCCAATGGCATCAGAGCTTTTAATAGTAATATGAGGCAACAAAGATTGGATATGGTCAACTACCAATTGGTTATGCATGCCACCTCCACTTGTATACAAAGTATATTGGTCCGTGGACAGTACATGTACTTGAATAGCTTCCACAATAGTTTCTGCAGTTAATCTATTTAAGGTTGCCATAATATCTTCTTTGGCAATATCCTTCGTGCCAGATACTGATTGTGCATTTTCAATAAACCCTAGATTAAATAATTCTGGGCCAATAGTTTTAGGCAATGGTACATTAAAAAAAGAAGCTGCTTTCATAGCTGTTAATAAAGCTTGATTAATATTGCCTTTCTTAGCTATCATTCCATCTTTATCATAGGGAGCATTAAAATGCGCTCTCATAAATGCATCCATCATGGTATTACCAGGGCCAGTATCTGTTGAAAATACCTGATCTAATTTTCCATTTGCTGGCAAATAAGTATAATTAGCAATCCCTCCAATATTTAAGAGTAGTCTATTTTCTTTTGTATCTGTACATAGTAAATAATCACCATACACAGCCAATGGAGCACCTTCTCCACCAGCAGCAATATGTTTTTGTCTAAAATCACTAATTGTAATGATACCAGTATGTACTGCTAAATGATCCCCATCTCCTATTTGTAAAGTAGCGGGACCAAATGCATCATCTGGATGCAATGATTTTGGTGCATGATATATTGTTTGACCATGACTCGCCATTAAATCAATTTCGTTTGCCTTAATACCCCAATGAGCAATTGTTTGATTAATCATAGCAGCATGTTGTAAGGCCACCCATGGATTCAGTAATGTTAGTTGTTCTAATGAAACAGTTGTTTTAGAAAAAACGGATAATATGGCTTCTTTCATTGACGGATCATAATCCACCGTAGTGAAATTCAATAAAATCATTTTAGTGTCTTTACCGGAACCATGTAATTCACAAAGCGCAATATCCAACCCATCTAAAGAAGTTCCACTCATTAAGCCCAAAACCTTTCTGCTAGGCTTTTTGGCAATATCGTATAGCTGCTGTATTGACTGATGCATACTTAAAGATACAAAATATCCACACCCATTCAAATACATTACAATTCAATAACTTATACTTTACCTTTACCAAAATTTACAAGGCATATGCTAAAAGTGGGCATTTTTGGAGTGGGACATTTGGGAAAGTTTCATTTAAACAATTGGAAACAAATTTCGGATGTAGAATTGATTGGTTTTTTCGACCCAAATAACGATAACGCCAAGGCAGTTGAAGCCGAGTATGGTTTAAAAAGATACATGGACGAAGCAGCTTTAATCCAAGCTTCAGATATTATCGACGTAGTTACTCCTACCCATTTGCATTTTCCAGTTTGCGAAATGGCCATTAAAATGGGCAAGCATGTTTTTGTAGAAAAGCCTATGGCCAATACCATAGAAGAAGGCAAGGCCATTATGGAAATGGTAAAAGAAGCTGGTGTTAAATTACAAGTGGGTCATGTAGAAAGATTTAATCCTGCATTTACTGCCTTAAAAGATGTTACATTAAACCCTTCTTTTATTGAAGTGCATAGACTAGCTCAATTTAATCCAAGAGGCACGGAAGTAAGTGTGATATTGGATTTAATGATTCACGATATTGATATTATTTTAAGCATTGTAAAAAGTGGTGTTAAAAATATTTCTGCAAGTGGTGTAGCAGTCTTGACAGACACACCAGATATCGCGAACGTTAGAATAGAATTTAATAATGGATGTGTTGCAAATCTAACTAGTAGTAGAATTAGCATGAAGAAAATGCGCAAAATAAGATTGTTCCAAAAAGATGCGTATATAGGTATCGATTTTTTAGAGAAAAATACAGAAATTATACAGCTTAAAAAGCCAGAAGACGCCGACGCTTTTTCTTTTGATATTGAAACACATCAAGGCACAAAAACGATTACCATTTCTAATCCTGTAGTTGAAGATGGCAATGCTATATTGGCTGAATTAACCAGTTTTGTAAACGCTATTCAACATGACGAGCCTACTGTGGTTAACGAGATTGATGGATTTTTAGCAATGGAAGTAGCACACCAAATTCTAGAAAAAATTGGTAAGGTAAAAGCCTAATTAAATACTTAATAAATTAACTGAAACGCTTGGCTAAGATATGCTCTGCAATAGTCAAGTCAAGTGGACGTGTAATTTTGATATTTTCAAATTCTCCATCTACCATAAAAACCTTTTTACCATTAGCTTCTACCGCATTGGCTTCGTCCGTAAATAAAGGGATATAAGATTGCTTAAAAGCATCCAATAAAATGTCCGATTGAAAAGTTTGAGGAGTTTGTATTAACATAACTTGCTCTCTATCTAAAACCCTATTGCCTTCTCCTTCTACAATTCTTACAGAATCTGTTGCACTTACAGCAGGTATCGCAGAACCTTTTTCGAAAGCTTGCTGGTAACATCTTTGAATTAATGCAGGCGTCAATAAACATCTTACTGCATCATGCACAAAAACAATAGAAGACTCGGTTACTTTAGTTAAACCGTTCTTTACAGATTGGTACCTTGATTCTCCCCCTTCAACTAACTGAATATGATGGGTGTATCCATTCTTTTGTAATAAAGCCTTTCCTTCTTCGATATAATCCGCTGGCAAAACAACCACTAATTCAATATCAGAAAATGCTGCAGTAAATTGATCGATAGTATGTAATAAAATAGCCTTGCCTTGTACCTCTAAAAATTGTTTAGGTATAACTGAACCCATACGCTGACCGGTTCCACCTGCTACTATAATGGCTATTTTCTTAGAATACATATATTAATTTAACTAACTAGTAATTTATTGACTTCTGCTTTTAATACTTCTTTGTTAATTGGCGCTGTACCAACTAGCTCACAAACTAAACCTCCAGCTATATTGGCTATTTCAGCAGCTAATACCATATCTTTTGATGCAGCATATACCAATGATGCCACTGCAATCACTGTATCTCCTGCTCCACTAACATCTGCAATATTGCGAATATGTGTAGGAATTAATTTATGCTCATTATTACCAGCAATATATACACCATGTTCTGATAAAGTAATAAAAGAAATAGCTTGAGCCATTTGCTCAAACAATGCATTGTGTACTTTCAATAATTCAGCAGCATTAATTTGAGGTATTTCTATTTTCAAACCTTCTTTCACTTCTTTCAAATTAGGCTTGAATAAAGTACATCCTTTAAAAGCTAAAAAGTTTTTTTGTTTAGGATCTACTGCAGTGGGTATACCTTTTTGATTACAGTAATCAATAATACTTTTTATCAACCCAGCAGTTAATACACCCTTATTATAATCTTCCAATATAATTAAAGAGGGTTGCTCTTTATCTACATAAGCACAGAAGTTTTTAAATAGCTGCGCTTCTTCTGCGTCATTTATATCATTGGTATGTTCATGGTCTAAACGCATCATTTGCTGATTGCGTCCCATAACCCTTACTTTATTGGTAGTTACTCTGTCTGCACTAGTATGTATATAACTGGTATCTATTTTATCTGCCTCTAATAGCCCTTTTAAATCCTTTCCTTCTAGATCATTGCCAATTACCGCAAAGATGGTTGTTGGAGCTCCTAATGCCCTTAAATTAAGTGCTACATTCGCTGCGCCACCTACCCTTATTTCTTTTCTTTTTAAATTCACAATAGGCACAGGCGCTTCTGGCGAAATACGGTCTACATTTCCCCACCAATACGTGTCTAACATAATATCACCCACCACACCAATTTTGGTATGATTAAACCCTTCGAATAATTCTTGTAAAGCTTTTTCTTGCAACATCTCTATGCTTCTGTTTTTTTATTGCGCAATGCGATATAATACAAAGGTATTCCGATTAATGTAATCACCAAACCCCATAAAGAATAGAAAGGCTTAGTATATACTAGTCCAATACAAAATACAGTAGCCATTACAATATAAATAGCTGGTAATACTGGATAACCAAATGCCTTATAAGGTCTTGGTGTATTAGGTTCTTTTTTTCTTAAAATGAATATACCAATGATAGTAAGGATATAAAAAATAACCACAATAAAACTCACCATGGTTAATAAGTCGCCATACTTACCACTTAAACATAATAAGCTAGCTACCAAACACTGAATCCATAAACCATAAGCAGGTACTTCGTTTTTATTTAACTCAGCAGTTTTCTTAAAAAACAAACCATCTTTTGCCATGGTATAATAAACTCTTGAACCTGCCAAGATTAAACCATTATTACAACCAAACGTAGAGATCATAATCATCACTGCAATCACAATTGTACCTGCGTTACCCAATACTGCATTGGCCGCAGTAATAGCAACTCTATCATTTTCTGCAAAGGCAATCTCTTGCATAGGCAAAACATATAAATACATTAAATTGGCACTGATATAAATTAAGGTTACAATACTTGTACCTAAGAATAAACTAAGTCCAATATTTTTTTGCGGATTCTTAATCTCCCCTGCAATAAAAGTTACATTATTCCAAGAGTCGCTACTGAAAATGGAGCCCACCATCGCAGCTGCCATAGCCCCAATTAAAACCGTACCGCCAATAGGCATCCAACTATGACTCACTGTTCCGTCTACAGCAGTATTTACTACATCTTGTTGAGCAGCAAAAGCATTCGCCCAGTTAGCATCCCAATAACTTGTTTTAGCAAATAAGAAACCTACAATGATTAAACCAAATAATGAAATCAATTTAGTAAAAGTGAAAGTATTCTGAATAATCTTTCCTTCTTTCACACCTCTTGTATTAGTGTAAGTAAGAAATACAATTAATCCAATGGCTAATATTTGTGCAGCAGATATTTTAATAAATCCAAGGTCTGCAATAATATTATGCTCCCCCACTGCAGGAATTAAATATGCAGTAAACTTACTAAATGCCACGGCTACCGCAGCAATAGTTGCTGTTTGAATTACAGAGAAAAAACTCCATCCAAATAAGAAACCCACTAAAGGATTATACGCTTTTTGTAAATACACATATTGCCCACCTGCTTTTGGATACATGGCACTTAACTCTCCATAACTAAGTGCTGCAGTAATGGTCATAAAACCTGTGATTAACCAGGCAGTAATTAACCAACCTGCACTACCTACATATCGAGTTATTTCACTACTCACAATAAAAATACCAGAACCAATCATACCACCCGCCACAATCATGGTAGCGTCTAATGCACTTAACCTTGGTTTAAATTCTGTAGTTTCTGTTGACATATGCTATCGTTGTATTTAAAAAAAATCCTCCCCAATTAAAAGGGGAGGATAATATTTCTAGTTTAATTTTTTGGCTTGTACTCCGCATTCAGCCCTTTAACGATATCAGCAGTGATATCATAAGCGGTATCTTTGTAATACATTAAATCTGGATTGCTTGAGAAGATATAAGCAAACTCTTTGTTCTTGTTGTAGTTTACTAAGAATGATTCAATTTTTTGTTTTACTTCTTGTAAGCGCTTAAAACTTTCTTCTTGCATTTCTGCTGCTAACTGTTGTTCTCTATTAGTATAGTTTTTTTCTAATTGCGCCAACTCTTGTTGTCTTGCTCCTATTTCTGCTTGAGATAAATATTGACCATTTTTTTGTAAGTCTTGGTACTTAATGGCAAATGCATTTTTAAGACCAGTTAATTGTTTTGCATTCTCTACATCTTTTGCTTGTAATGCAGCCTTCACATCTTTGAAGAAATTATAACTGTTTTGAATTGAATCAATTTCAAAATAAGCGACTTTCACTCCACCAGCTGCCATTGCAGATGCTTTGATAGGTGTTGAGTTGCTATTGAAATGCAAAACAAACAATACAATTATGGCCAATGCCATCACTCCATTTACAATCCAAGAATTTGGTTTCATCAAGTTTTAATTTGAATTAAAAATACGCAAAAAACAGGTATATAAAAAAGTAAAAAGCAGGAAATATTACTACTTCCTGCTTTTTAACAATTTATAAAATTAGACGACTACTCTTCTTCGTCGAAGCTCATTGCTTCACGAGTAGTTGCCAATACTTCATATTCTTCCTTGCTACCTACGATCAATTTCTCGAACTCTTTTTGACCAGTACCAGCAGGGATCAAGTGACCAGTGATTACGTTCTCTTTCAAGCCCAACATCATATCTACCTTACCTTGAATTGCAGCTTGGCTTAATACTTTAGTTGTTTCTTGGAATGAAGCAGCTGAGATCCAGCTTTGAACGCCTAATGAAGCCTTAGTAATACCTAATAATACTGGACGAGCTGTAGCAGGTTTTGCATCACGCACTTCTACTACTTTCTTGTCAGCACGCTTTAAGATTGAATTCTCTTCTCTTAATTCACGTACAGTTACAATTTGTCCAGCTCTTAATTTAGCACTTTCGCCAGCATCCACAACCACTTTCTTATCATAGATACGATCGTTCTCTTCGATAAAGTCAAATCTATCTTCTAAATCTTCTTCTAAGAACTTAGTATCACCAGCATCCACAATCTCTACTTTCTTCATCATTTGACGCACAATTACTTCGATATGCTTGTCATTGATTTTTACACCTTGTAAACGGTAAACCTCTTGGATTTCATTTACAACGTATTCTTGTACAGCATGAGGACCTTTGATTGATAAGATATCTGCAGGAGCAATTTGACCATCAGATAATGGAGAACCAGCTTTAACGAAATCACTATCTTGAACTAAGATCTGACGTGTTAATGGTACTAAGTATTTCTTAACCATTCCGTCTTTAGACTCAACGATGATCTCTCTGTTACCACGCTTGATATTACCAAATGCAACCACACCATCAATTTCACAAACAATCGCAGGGTTGCCTGGATTTCTTGCTTCAAATAATTCAGTTACACGAGGTAAACCTCCAGTGATATCTCTTAACTTACCTAATACTCTTGGAATCTTCACTAATACTTGACCAGCTTTAACTTCCACACCTTCTTCGATAACAATGTGAGAACCTACTGGTAAGTTATAATGTTTATTGTCTTTACCACCTTCTAAGATAATTGTTGGAATCTTTGTTTTATCCTTAGATTCAATAACCACTTTTTCACGGTGACCTGTTTGCTCATCCGCTTCGTCACGGTATGTAAAGCCTTCTGTAATATTATCAAACTTAATTGTACCATTTTGTTCAGCAACAATTACATTGTTGAATGGATCCCAAGTACAAATCACTTCACCTTTCTTAATTTGTGTACCATCTTTAATTGCTAAGATTGCACCGTAAGGAACGTTATTAGTGATTAATAAACGGTCATTCTTCACATCCATAATTCTTACTTCACCTGTACGACCAATTACTACTTTAACTTTATTGCCTTCGTTATTTACTGTATCAACAGTACGTAATCCATCAAATTGGATAGTACCATCAAACTTCGCGTTTAAGCTAGATTCAACAGAAGAAGAACCGGCAACACCACCCACGTGGAAAGTACGTAATGTCAACTGAGTACCAGGCTCACCAATTGATTGTGCAGCGATAATCCCTACTGCATCACCTTTTTGAGTGATATAACCTGTTGCTAAGTTTCTACCATAACATTTCACACAAACACCACGCTTGCTTTCACATGTTAATACTGAACGGATTTCAACCGTTTCAATACCAGCATCTTCAATTTCACGCGCTGTATCGATAGTGATTTCGTCACCAGCAGCTACTAATAATTCATTAGTGATTGGGTTAAATACATCATGTAAAGATGTACGACCTTCAATTCTATCTGCTAATGGTTCGATTAAATCTTCGTTGTCTTTTAATGCACTTGTTGCAGTACCACGTAAAGTTCCGCAATCTTCTTCTGAGATTACAACGTCTTGAGAAACGTCTACTAGACGACGAGTTAAGTAACCCGCATCCGCAGTCTTCAAGGCTGTATCGGCCAAACCTTTACGAGCACCGTGTGTAGAGATAAAGTAATCTAAGACGTTCAATCCACCTTTAAAGTTAGATAAGATTGGGTTTTCAATTACCTCAGATCCTGTGCTACCACTCTTACGAGGTTTAGCCATCAATCCACGAATACCTACCAACTGCTTAACCTGTGTTTTACTACCTCTCGCTCCAGAATCCAACATCATGTATACAGAGTTGAAACCTTGCTTATCAGTAGCCATTTCACGAATTAAAGTATCAGTGATACGAGTATCTACTCTACCCCAGATATCAATAACTTGGTTATAACGCTCATTGTTAGTAATAAGACCCATATTGTAGTTTTCCCAAACTTCTTCTACTTCTAATTTAGCACTTTCCAATAACTCACTTCTTAATGCTGGGATAACCAAATCGTTTACGTTAAATGATAAACCACCACGGAAGGCCATTCTAAAACCTAAAGTCTTGATATCATCTAAGAATTTAGCTGTAGTTGGCACGTCTGTGATTTTAATAATATCACCAATGATTTCTCTTAAAGATTTTTTAGTCAACAATGCGTTTACAAAACCTACAGGTGCTGGCACGTGTTGGTTAAATAAAACTCTACCTACTGTAGTATCAATTAATTTCTTAACGATCGTGCCGTTGTTTTCACGCACATTCGTTCTAACCTTGATATTAGCGTGTAAATCAACTTGGTTTTCATTGTATGCAATCACTACTTCATCCAAGCTATAGAAAGCTTTACCTTGACCTTTGATAGTCTCTGTTTCGTTAGTGATTTTACCCTTAGTGATATAGTATAAACCTAAGACCATGTCCTGAGAAGGAAGTGTGATAGGTGTACCGTTTTGTGGGTTCAAGATATTGTGAGAAGACAACATCAATAACTGTGCTTCCAAGATAGCCGCATGGCTTAATGGAACGTGCACCGCCATTTGGTCACCATCGAAATCGGCGTTGAACGCTGAGGTAACTAATGGGTGTAATTGAATGGCTTTACCTTCTACTAATTTAGGTTGGAAAGCCTGGATAGATAAACGGTGCAATGTTGGGGCACGGTTTAACATTACAGGATGTCCTTTTAATATGTTCTCTAAGATATCCCAAATCACAGCTTCTTTTTTATCCACTAATTTCTTAGCAGACTTTACTGTTTTAACGATACCTCTTTCAATTAATTTACGAATAATAAATGGCTTAAATAATTCAGCAGCCATATCTTTTGGTAATCCGCACTCGTGCATTTTTAATTCAGGTCCTACAACGATTACAGAACGTCCAGAATAATCCACACGCTTACCTAATAAGTTTTGACGGAAACGACCTTGTTTACCTTTCAATACATCAGATAAAGATTTTAAAGCACGTCCACCCTCTGCTTTAACAGCATTAGATTTACGAGAGTTATCGAATAAAGAATCGATCGCTTCTTGTAACATACGTTTTTCGTTACGTAAGATTACTTCTGGTGCTTTAATTTCTAACAAACGCTTTAAACGGTTGTTACGGATAATTACACGACGATATAAATCATTCAAATCAGAAGACGCAAAACGGCCACCATCTAATGGCACCAATGGACGTAATTCTGGAGGAATAACTGGAATATATTTCATCACCATCCACTCTGGTTGGTTAGTGATATGTGTTTTTGCTTCACGGAAAGATTCAACAACACTCAAACGCTTTAAAGCATCTGCTTTTCTTTGTTGAGAAGTTTCGTTTGCTGCAGCATCACGTAAAGTGAAACTTAAAGTATCTAGATCTAACAAACCTAATAAATCATGAACTGCTTCCGCACCCATTTTAGCGATGAACTTTTGAGGATCATCATCAGGTAAGTATTGATTTTCTTTTGGTAAAGTATCTAATAAATCTAAGTACTCTTCTTCAGTTAATAAATCAGCAACTTTCAAGTTGTCTTTGATACCTGGTTGGATAACTACATAACGCTCATAGTAAATGATTGTCTCTAATTTCTTAGAGCTCATTCCTAATAAGTATCCAATCTTGTTAGGTAAAGATTTAAAATACCAAATATGTACAACAGGTACTACTAATTTAATGTGACCCATACGCTCACGACGTACTTTCTTCTCCGTTACTTCAACACCACAACGGTCACACACAATACCCTTATAACGGATACGCTTGTATTTACCGCAAGCACACTCGTAATCCTTTACTGGACCAAAGATGCGCTCGCAGAACAAACCATCACGCTCAGGCTTGTATGTACGATAGTTGATGGTTTCTGGTTTTAACACCTCACCAAAGCTTCTTTCCAAAATACTGTCTGGAGATGCCAAACTGATAGTTATTTGCGAAAAAGCTGGACGTTGTCTATTCTCTTTTTTGAATGCCATATAATTTTTTTAAGAATGTTAGTTACTTGTTTTGATTCTAGTTTTACTATTAATCAAATTTTAAATCTAATCCTAAGCCTCTCAATTCATGTACTAATACATTGAAAGATTCAGGGATACCAGCTTTAGGAATATTCTCGCCTTTTACAATGGCTTCATATGTCTTAGCTCTACCGATGATATCATCAGATTTAAGTGTCAATAACTCTTGAAGAATGTTAGATGCACCATATGCTTCTAATGCCCATACCTCCATCTCACCAAAACGTTGACCACCAAACTGAGCTTTACCACCCAATGGTTGTTGTGTAATCAAACTGTATGGTCCGATAGAACGTGCGTGCATCTTATCATCCACCATGTGGTGTAATTTGATCATATAGATCACACCCACAGATGTTTTTTGGTGGAAACGCTCTCCAGTTTCTCCATCATATAAATAAGTATGTCCGTTATTAGGAATGCCTGCTTCGTCACACAAATCTTCGATTTGTTGTGTGCTAGCACCGTCAAAAATTGGGGTTGCAAATTTCACACCTAATTTTTTACCAGTCCATCCTAAAATGGTTTCATAGATCTGACCTAAGTTCATACGAGAAGGTACACCCAATGGATTCAATACGATATCTACCGGAGTTCCGTCTTCCATGAATGGCATATCTTCAGCACGAACGATTTTCGCTACGATACCTTTGTTACCGTGACGACCCGCCATCTTATCACCCACTTTCAACTTACGCTTAACAGCTAAGTATACTTTAGCTAATTTCAATACACCTGCTGGTAATTCGTCACCGATAGAAATATTGAATTTCTCACGCTTGTAACGACCTAACTCTTCGTTGTACTTAATGCTATAGTTGTGTAATAAAGTATTGATTAAATCATCCGTCTTCTTATCGCCAGTCCAACCTAATGGATTCACGTTTTGGAAATCGATCGCTGCTAAGTTTTTAGCATTGAACTTTGATCCTTTAGGAATCAATGTTTCACCGAAGTTGTTTACTACTCCTGGAGTTGTATGATCTTTTAATAAAGTTTGTAACTTATCAATTAATAAATCTTTCAACGAAGTTTCGTTTTCTTCGTGTTGTTTTTCTACTTTATCTAACTGTGCTTTTTCACGAACCTTACCACTCTTATCTTTCTTAGCACGTTGGAATAATTTTTTATCGATAACAACACCTTCAGTACCATTCGCAGCTTTTAAAGAAGCATCTTTTGCATCACCTGCTTTGTCACCAAAGATGGCACGCAATAATTTTTCTTCTGGAGTTGGATCTGATTCACCTTTAGGAGTGATTTTACCAATTAAGATATCTCCTTCTTTAACAGGAGCACCAATTCTGATAATACCATGTTCATCTAAATCTTTAGTAGCTTCTTCAGAAACGTTTGGAATATCAGAAGTTAATTCTTCTTCTCCTAATTTAGTATCACGTACTTCTAATTCATATTCATCAATGTGAATAGAAGTAAATAAATCTTCGCGAACAACTCTTTCACTGATTACAATCGCATCCTCAAAGTTGTAACCCTTCCATGGCATGAATGCCACTTGTAAGTTTCTACCTAATGCTAATTCACCATTTTGAGTTGCATAACCACCCGTTAAGAAATCACCTTTCTTCACTTTTTGACCTTTCTTAACTGCTGGAGTTAAGTTGATACAAGTTGATTGGTTCGTCTTAATGAACTTAGTTAATTTATAAACAATTAAGTCTTCGTTAAAGCTTACTAAACGATCCATCTCGTTACGGTTGTAACGAACATGAATTTCGTTTGCATCTACAAACTCTACCACACCATCACCTTCTGCGTGAATTTGAATTCTCGCATCACGTGCAGCTTTGCCTTCTAATCCAGTACCAACAATTGGCACTTCTGGACGAATCAATGGTACAGCTTGACGTTGCATGTTTGATCCCATCAACGCACGGTTAGCATCATCATGCTCTAAGAAAGGAATTAAAGAAGCACTCAAACCAACAATCTGGTTAGGAGCAACGTCCATATATTCCACTTCTGATTTTTCTAAGATTGGGAAGTCACCTGTTTGACGAGATACAACCTTATCTTCAGCAAATTCTGCTTTATCGTTTAATGGCACATTTGACTGCGCGATCTTTGCAGTATCTTCTTCTTCTGCACTTAAATATGTTAATGTCTTTAAGTTTACTTTACCATTTTCTACTTTACGGTATGGTGTTTCAATGAAGCCCATATCGTTGATCTTTGCGTGTACACACAAAGTAGAAATCAAACCAATGTTTGGTCCTTCTGGTGTTTCAATTGTACAAAGACGACCGTAGTGAGAATAGTGTACGTCACGAACCTCGAAACCTGCACGCTCTCTACTTAAACCGCCGGGTCCTAATGCGGAAACACGACGCTTATGCGTGATTTCACTCAATGGATTGGTTTGGTCTAAGAATTGAGATAACTGAGAAGTTCCGAAGAAAGAGTTGATAACAGAAGATAATGTTCTCGCATTGATCAAATCAACTGGAGTGAATACCTCGTTATCACGCACGTTCATACGCTCACGGATAGTACGCGCCATACGCGCTAAACCTACACCGAATTGAGCATACAATTGCTCTCCTACTGTACGAATACGACGATTGCTTAAGTGATCGATATCATCAATCTCCGCTTTCTGATTCGTTAATCTTACTAAGTACTTAATGATTTCAATGATATCATTCTTAGTCAATACTTTCTTGTCTAATGCTAAATCATGACCTAATTTCTTGTTGATCTTGTAACGACCAACTTCGCCTAAATCATAACGCTTGTCAGAGAAGAATAATTTGTCAATGATACCACGAGCCGTTTCATTATCTGGAGCATCAGCACCACGTAATTGACGGTAAATATGTTGAACAGCTTCTAATTCTGAGTTAGAAGTATCCTTGTTTAATGTGTTGTAGATAATTGCATAATCACCACCTACATCTTCTTTTTGAATGAATACACTCTTCGCACCCATTTCAACGATTAAAGCAATACCATCTTCGTCTAAAACTACATCACGCTCTAATACGATTTCATTTCTTTCAATGCTCACTACTTCACCAGTATCTTCATCCACAAAATCTTCTACCCATGTTCTTAAAACACGTGCAGCTAATTTTTTTCCGATATGCTTAGTTAAAGTTTTTTTATCAGCAGTAACTTCATCAGCCATACCGAATAATTCCAAGATATCTTTATCTGTTTCAAAACCAATTGAACGCAACAAAGTTGTTACAGGGAATTTTTTCTTACGATCGATGTAAGCATACATCACGTTGTTAATATCGGTTGCAAATTCCATCCATGCACCTTTGAAAGGAATTACACGAGCAGAATAAATCTTAGTTCCGTTTGGATGAGTTGATTGTCCAAAGAACACACCAGGAGAACGGTGTAATTGAGAAACTACAACACGCTCAGCACCATTGATAACAAAGGTACCTCTTGGTGTCATGTAAGGAATGTTTCCTAAGAATACATCCTGTACAATTGTTTGGAAATCTACGTGCTCTTCATCATTACAGCTTAAACGTAATTTAGCTTTTAATGGAACAGCATAAGTTAATCCACGCTCCATACACTCGTCGATAGTGTAACGTGGTGGATCGATAAAGTAATCCAAGAATTCTAAAACGAAAATGTTTCTTGTATCCGTGATAGGAAAATTTTCCTTGAATACACGGAACAAACCTTCTACGTTTCTTCTGTCTGGAGTTGTTTCTAATTGGAAAAATTCTTTGAAAGATTCTAATTGAATGTCTAGCAAGTCTGGAGCTTCTGCGACATTTTTAATCTTACCAAAATTGGTTCTGTTGTTCAAGATTGTTGTTGACATACTTTCTAAACCAGGTTTTATTGCAATAAAATATTGGGGGAGCATTTTGCTCAAATACTATCTATCAACTGATACAGATATGTGGCCACCATATACGATCAATAGACAATACGCCCAAAATAAAGGATTGCAAAGTTAAGGAAAGAAGGGCACACTTAAAAACAAATTTTGTACCAAAAGCCTTGAAATTCAATATTTTTTCAAAAAAAAAGCCCATTCGGGACAGATTGACGCATTACATATTTATTAACTGCATAAATAATTGATATAAAGCATATTTTACATTAATATATTTTAAAATTCAAATAGAAGACTCCCCCATTTCTGGCGAATTTTAGATTATTCTTAACAAAGAATAAACTTAGAAACAAATACAAATCTTCGACGAACGTTCGAGCCCTGCGAGCCGAGAGGAGAAGATTAAGTGTTTTTTCTAAGTGTTATAATTCTAAGGATAAATAAAAAGCCCCGGAAAATGTCCGAGGCTTCTATATGATTTTAGCACTTGGCTAAAGTAAAATTACTTTACTTCAACTTCAGCACCTGCTTCTTTCAATTTAGCAGCAATATCATCAGCTTCTGCTTTAGATACACCTTCTTTAATTGCTTTAGGAGCGCCATCAACTAAATCTTTAGCTTCTTTCAAGCCAAGACCTGTTAAGTCTTTAACCACTTTAACTACGTTTAATTTGCTAGCACCACCGTTTACTAAGACAACATCAAATGCTGTTTTCTCAGCTGCTGCTTCAGCGCCACCGCCACCTGCTGCTACAACTACTGCTGCTGCTGCTGGTTCGATACCGTAATCAGCTTTTAAAACGTCTGCTAATTCTTGTACTTGTTTTACTGTTAAGCTTACTAATTCTTCAGCTAGTTTTTTTACGTCTGCCATTTTGTTTCAATTTTTTCCGCTTTCAAAGCATATGCTCCAGCGGAAGGTTTAAAAAAATTATGTAACAATATAAAAACAGAAACTCATTCGAGTCTTCTGAAATTAACTCTGTTGTTGATGAAAATTTCCTCTTTCATCAAAAGGTTTGCTTACGCTTCTGGAGTTGCTTCCGGAGCTGCTTCAGCTGCTGGCGCTTCTGGTGCCGCTGCTTCTTCAACTGCTGGAGTTTCCGCTACTGCTACTTCTACCGCTGCTGCAACTACTTCTGTTTCTGTTGCAGAAGATCCGTTCTCAGCATGGTTTAATAATGCAGCAATTACGCGCTTAGCTGGAGATTGTAATAATCCAAGAACTTCACCAATAAGC
>JBJOIU010000024.1:0-27841 GCA_046046935.1 Bacteroidota bacterium | reverse complement strand
TAAACGGACAAGCGGCGGCTGTATATAAACAACATATTCCATTGGTCAATGCAAGTCGTCCTTCTGGCAATTGGCAGGCTTATGATATTATTTTCACTGCACCTAGATTTAATGAAGATGGTTCTTTATTGTCTGCAGCTAGAATAACATTATTACATAATGGCGTATTAGTGCAAAACAATGTAAGTCTTACTGGACCAACAGACTGGGTAGTTAAACCGGTTTATAAAAAACATGCCGATAAATTACCATTGTATTTTCAAGATCATGGAGACGATGGTAATCCAATAAGCTTAAGAAATATCTGGATTAGACCTTTATAGAAAAAGCAAAATAGTCATGGGTAAATATCATCCACCTGCTATTATTGAAAGTTTCTCTCCGCTTTGGTGGAAGACTACATTAATTGTATTGGCAATAATTGCGCTCATTGTATGGCTACCAAAATATATTAAGCCCTTACAACATCGGATGTATGGCTGGGCTATTGGAATCATCATCTTAATTAATACAGTATTAGAGAATGTCTATAACTATGTAAATGGTTATTGGAATTTACAACAAAACTTGCCTTTTCACTTGTGTAGTATAAGTGGTATTCTTTGTATTATTCTACTATTTAATTTCAAACAAAGATTAGCGGAGTGCCTTTATTATTGGGGATTAGCAGGTGGTATACAATCTTTATTAACGCCAGAATTTTCAGTTGGAATGGAAGGATATAATTTTTACGGATATTATATTGCACATGGAGGATTAATATTAGTGGTACTTTATTTGATTGTACATAATAATTTTAGGCCTAGTACAAAATCCTGGTTGCGCATTTTTGGTTATACACAGATACTTGCTATTAGTGCAACGATTATAAATTATGTGGTAGGTTCTAATTATATGTATTTATCCAAAAAGCCTGATGTAAATAACCCATTGTTAATGGGTGACTGGCCTTATTATATAATTGTATTAGAATTAGTGGCAATTATACATTTCTGGATACTTTATCTACCATTTGCCAAAAGCAATAAATTGGCTAGTGCTTAAAGTTCTTCTATTCTTTTCGCCTTATCATCTACTACTAAATCAAATTGAGGTTTAGTTGGACCACCATTAGGGCAATATCCTGTAATTAGGTCGTGGTATTTACAACCCCATTTATTCAACTGCTCCAATGTAAGTGCTCTTAAATCTCTTTTAGAAGCTTCACCTCTGCCCGTCCAATAAGTAATATGCCAGCCTTCGTCAAACAGCTTATTAATCTTTGCAATATTTTCAAAATTTGGCTCTCCTAGTTCATATGCACGTTTTTCACCATAAAAACATATTGTTTCATCAATATCTATCAGTGCCTTCTTAGATCCAAACCTTTTTGATTCAATCATTGTTATATATTTATACAAATTTACATTCTTTCTAATAAATTATTGCTCTCAAAATACCTACAACTTATGCGTGCTTACTTAAAACAATGGACCCTATTGGCTATTTCTAGTTTTTGCTTAATTCACTTAAATGCTCAAACTTCTAATCAGCTCATCATTAGGCAAGATCAAATTACTATTGCTAGAGATAGTTTTGGTGTACCGCATATTTTTGCACCTACAGATCCGGAAGTGGCATACGGTTTAGCATGGGCTCATGCAGAAGATGATTTCACCACTATTCAAACACTAATATTAACTGGCAAGGGTAAGCTAGGAACCTATATGGGCAAAAAAGGCGCACCTGTAGATTTTGTGGTAGGCTTATTGAACACCAAAAAATTAGTAGATGAGCAAATAGGGACATTAGACCCAAAATTTCTTGCACTCATCAAAGGTTATCTTGCAGGCCTTCAAGCATATGCATCAGCACATCCTAAAGAAGTATTAAACAAACACGTCTTTCCAGTAAGTACAGAAGAATATTTATCTGCATCAGTTTTATCTGTTGCTGTATTTTGCGGAGTTGATAAAACATTACCAAAAATTTTAAATGGCTCGGTTGCACACCTTGCAGGATTTAAAGGAGAAGGAAGTAATGCATTTGCTATTCATAGTAGCAAATCAAGTTCAGGAGAAAACATGTTGGTAATTAATGCACATCAACCCATTGAAGGCGCAACTGCATTTTATGAGGCGCATTTACAAAGCGAAGAAGGCTGGAATATCTTAGGTGGATTATTTCCAGGAGGTCCATTGATTTTTCATGGGGTTACACCAAATCTAGCATGGGCACACACTGTAAACTTTCAAGACAAATTAGATTTATACCAATTAGAAACAGACAAAGCGCATCCAAATCAATACAAAGTAGATGGAGAGTGGTTGAATTTAGAAAGCAAAAAAGTAAAACTGCAAATTAAAGGTATTCCATTTCCTATTTATAAAACTGCCTACCAATCTATTTATGGACCAACAGTTAAATCTCCTAGCGGTGCATATTTTTCTATGAGATTGCCTTCTCTAATGGATGCAGGAGCATTACAACAATGGTATGCAATGAATAGAGCAACCAACTATACAGAATTTAAAGCTGCATTAACACAGAATCATCTGCCGATGTTTAATATCATGTATGCAGATAAAAGAGATACAATTTTTTATATCTCTAATGGCAAAATGCCTTATCGCAATTCCGATACTAGTTATCATTGGAACAGCACTGTTCCAGGAAATACTAAAGCAACTTTATGGAATACTTTTAAACCCCTTAGTGCATTACCTCAATACGTGAATCCAAAAAGCGGCTACTTATTTAACACCAACCATTCTCCTTTTTTGGCAACCACTAGTTCAGAAAATTTAGACCCTTCGAAATTTGATAAAAATGATGGCTATGAAACCTATCACAATAACAGAAGTCAAAGAGCTAAAGATTTGATTGATGCTTTAGATAAAATTAGCTATGAAGACATTAAAAGAATAAAATTTGATCGAACCTTGCCAACACCTATTTTATTTCCTTACGGCTTTACAGCAGATAGTATATTCATGGTTGATGAATCTAAACATGAACAATTAGCTCCAATCATTAAAGCATTAAAATCTTGGAACCATGAAGCAGTCGCGAATAGTCAAGGTGCATTAATATACAATCTTGCTTATTATAAAGTTCCAGAAGTAATGGAAGGTAGAAAAAATGACAAGTTGACTATACCAGAAGCGGTGATGGTATATCAATACATTCATGATTTCTTAATGAAGCATTTTGGCACTACTAATTTAACATTAGGAGATGTACAAAAATTAGTAAGAGGTAAGGAAAACTGGCCACAATCAGGTATGCCAGATGTTTTAGCAGCAGTAATGAGCGAAGCTTGGGGTGAAGGAAAAAGAAGAATGAATAGCGGTGATGCGTATATTAACTTTGTGCGTTTTCCTAAAGATGGTGGTTTACCATTCATCGAATCAGTCAATACTTTCGGTGCTAGCATGCATCCAGAAAGCAAGCATTTTGCAGACCAAAGAGCTATGTATCAAAATCAACAAGTAAAGAAAATGACATTAGATAAACAAGTCATTTTGAAAAACGCAGAAGCTATATATCATCCACAATAAATAAAAAACTATAATCTAGCGGTAACAATAGATTTATCTAAAAAAGCCTTGGTATCAAATATCACGGCTTTTTTATTGCTCTTTAGTTTTTCAAAATCCAATGCTTTGAAAAAATCATGTGCCACCGCAATTATAATACCATCATAGGTTTTTAATTCGGTTACTAGATTAGTGTTATGTTTTGCTTTAACCTCTTCTGCATTGGCAAAGGGATCAAAAACCTCTACCGCAATGCCTGCTTGATTTAAATGTGCTAGAATATCAAATGCTTTTGAGTTTCTAATATCAGGGCAATTTTCTTTAAAAGTCACTCCCAATAAAAGCACTTTTGCTTGAGCAAGTTCTATAGATGCAGCTTTCATTAATCGAATTAATTTATCTGCCACAAATACACCCATTTGATCGTTTACATTTCTACCAGATAATATCACTTGTGGTGTATGTCCTAAGCTACTCGCCTTATGTGCTAAATAATAAGGGTCGACTCCTATACAATGTCCTCCCACTAATCCCGGCTTAAAGGGCAAGAAATTCCATTTGGTCGCTGCGGCTTCTAAAACCTCATTGGTATCAATATTCATTTTGTCAAATATCAAGGCCAACTCATTCACAAAAGAAATATTAATATCTCTTTGTGCATTCTCAATAGACTTTGCAGCTTCGGCCACTTTGATACTAGAAACTTTATAAGTACCCGCAGTAATAATACTTCTATATAATTGATCCACCTTTTCACTAATTGCTGGCGTAGATCCTGAAGTAATTTTTTTTATTGTAGTTAAAGTGTGCACCGTATCTCCTGGATTAATTCTCTCCGGAGAATAGCCACAATAAAAATCTTGATTAAATACTAGTCCACTAAATTTTTCTAATACAGGCACACAATCTTCTTCTGTACAACCAGGATAAACAGTGCTTTCATAAATAACAATGTCTCCTTTTTTCAATACTTCTCCAATCATTTTAGAAGCATCTAATAAAAAACTTAAGTCCGGTTCTTTAGCAGTGTTTACTGGAGTGGGAACAGTTACAATAAAAATGGTACAATCTTTAATAGCTTCTTTCTCATCAGAAAATTTTAATTGAGCAGCAGACTCAATTGAAGCTTTGCTAGATTGTAAAGTAAGATCTGTCCCTTGGAGTAATTCAGCAACCCTTTGCTTATTATTATCATAGCCAATAGTTGGATATTGATTTCCAAAAGCAATGGCCAATGGCAAGCCAACATAGCCGAGGCCAATGATGGCGATATTAGGTGTATTTGACGATGCATCCATTAGGTGCCAAAGTTAAGCACCATTAGGGGATCTTTAATGATGTCCGAAGTTTTTTTCTCCAGCATTAATAGCTATGCTTAATCTATTCTGAGGCGGAGGTAATGGGCATGTAGCAAAAGCGGTAAATGCACAAGGTGGGTTATAGGCCAAATTAAAATCTATCTCTGTATGACCATTTGCATCGGGCTTATTCACCACTATAAATCTACCAGCACCATAAGTGGATTTGCCTGATGTAGCATCGGCGAAAGTGATAAAAAATGTGCCACCCCCTTCGTCAATCACATCCAAACTATAAGTTACTCCTTCTATTTCAAATTTTAATTTACCAGCATTTTTTTGAGCGGTAGTTTGTCCAAGCACGTTCGAAATCATTAAAAAGCTTTCTGCTGGTTTTTCTAAAACTGCCTTCAACTTCCATTTGGGGTCTACGGGAAATCTTTCAATTCCTTTAAAATCTGTTAATGTTTTCGCATCTAAATTTCTAAATCTAATGCCAATTTTATCTTCTCTTTTAATCACTACCCAAGTAAATCGTTTGAAAGTAAAAATGGCAGCTTCTTCATTATCTGAAGTCCACTTAAACACTGTAACTTTTTTGCTTTTTGCTATTTGCTGATCATTCACCAAAGCACCTTTGTCTATTTGATTCACCCATACTACAGAATCTCCTTCTAAAATAAAATCGCCTAAATGAGGAGGAAAATTTTTATTATCAAAAAAACAATCATTTTGTTGAGCGCTTCCAAATGTATTTTTACCCTTATGCAACCAAAACAAACCTTCTAAATTCAACCAGCCATTTTCTTTTTTTAGATCTTGAATTCTATTTGCATGCCAATTCTCAACAGATACTTTATAGCTTTCGTTGTTTTGAGCAGGCAAAAATTGACTTATTAAAAGTAGGCTTAGAAAATATACTAATCTTTTCATAGAATAAAGTTAAGTGTTTGACCACCATCTGGCCTATTTAGTTGCACAAAGATAGGAAATAATTTTAGTCTACAAAATTAGTAGGGTTATATTTTTATCAAGAGAATTAAAAAATCTTTACATTTACTCTACAAATAAAAAGTATGAAAAAGCTATTATATATTGTACTAATCGTTGTAGCATTTGCTGCATGCAAAAAAGCTGTAGATACGCCAAGCACTCCAGGCTTTTCAACAAATACTGGCAGTGCTACCTCGGATTCGGCTGCGAATACATTTATATATGGGGCCATGAAAGATTACTATTTATGGGCAGACCAGATGCCTACTCTTTCAAGTACCGCAATAAAAATTAAGCCGATTGATTATTTCTATACATTATTATATGGATATGATACTATAGATCGTTTTTCTTGGATGGATACCAGCGCCACTAATTTGACCAATCAGTTAAATGGTATCAATACCGTGTTGGGACTTAAGTACAGTGCTTTTTATGCAGATAATACGCAAAGTAATGTAGTCTTTGCTATATCTTATGTATTAAAAGGTAGCGCAGCGGAAGCTGCTGGATTAAAACGTGGAGACATCATTTATAAAGTAGACGGAAAACAAATTACAGTTAGTAATTATCAAAGTATTTTACAAAACCAAAGTTTAAGTATAGAATTAGCCAATTATGTGAACGGAGTTTATACTGGTACTGGAAAATCTTTTAGCATTACAAAAACTACTCTGCAAACTAATCCTATTTTAAAAGATACAGTTGTTGAATGGGCAGGAAAAAAAGTGGGTTACCTTACCTATATTCAATTTCTAAATAGTTTTGACGATAGCTTAAGAGCTGTATTCACAAGATTTAAAAATTACAAATCAACTGGTATTGACGAATTGGTATTAGATTTAAGATTTAATGGCGGGGGTTATGTAGTATCTTCTGATTTGCTGACAAGTTTAATTGTAAAAGATTTGCCAAGTAAAGTGGGTACTGTAATGAATAAAAAAGTATATAATAATGCTTATACGGCTGTTCTAAAAAAAGAAGCTAACGCTGATCAATACTTCTTGACAAATTTCAAATCCGAATCAGCTAATCTTGGAAAACTGAATAGAGTTTTTGTTTTAACTTCTCCAGGAACTGCTTCTGCAAGTGAACTAGTCATAAATAACTTAAAGCCATTTATGGAAGTGGTATTAATTGGAGAACACACTTATGGAAAAAATGTTGGATCTTTTACAATTACCGATAGTAAACAAAGATGGTCATTTGGTCTACAACCTATTACATTCAAAACGGTGAATTCAAAAGACGAATCTAATTATGGCACTGTAAATGGTTTTTTGCCTGATTACTTAGTAAAAGACAATGTAATACCATTTAAACCATTTGGAGATCCTACTGAAACCTATTTTGGAAAAGCATTGAGTGTTATTAGTCCGGTTGCTTTTAAGGCAAATGCATTGGAATTTAATCCTCCTATGCGCCAAACCCAAGTAACTAATTTGCCTTTGGGTGATAGCCGTATCTTAGATAGAAAAGAAATGTGGATAGAGCATAGAAATTAGTATTCATTTAGTAACTTGAGATGTAAATTTAATTTTCATCTCAAGTTTATTATCATGAAAAAAGTTTTTGGTTTTTTTATCGGCATATTTATCGCTTTTATTAGTTTCTCACAAGGCATTGTTAAAGAAAAGCAAGTTATTAAAAGTCAAATCTTAAATAGAGAAGTACATTTTTCTATCTATTTGCCTTCTGACTATAATAGTAGCGAAAGAGCATACCCTGTTACTTATTTATTACATGGATATGGCGATGCCGATGATGGCTGGATTCAATTTGGTGAAGTTAACAGATTGGCAGATGATGCTATTGCTTCTGGAAAAATTCCACCAATGATTATTGTAACTCCAGATGGATTTCAAAGCTTTTATATTAACTCTGGAGATGGAAAAATGAAATATGAAGACTTCTTTGTAAAAGAATTAATACCTCATATCGAGAAAAATTTTAAAGTTAAATCAGAAAGAAGATTCAGAGCAATTGCGGGCTTAAGTATGGGCGGATTTGGCTCTTTAATTCTATCATTAAAACATCCAGATCTATTTGTTGCGGCAGCTCCATTGAGCGCAGCAGTTTGGACAGACAATGATATTATGAATTTAGATAAAGGAATGTATAATACCTTATTTGGAAAATCTGTAGGTGATAATTTAGTGGGCAAGGATAGATTGACGCCAAACTATTTGGAAAATAGTGCCTTTAATTATATCCAAAATAAATCTAAAGAAGAACTATCTAAAGTTAGATATTGGATTGATTGCGGTGATGATGATTTTTTAACCGTAAGCAATGCTATTCTACATGCAGAATTAGTAAAGAAAGGGGTTCCACATGAATTCAGAATGAGAGACGGCGGACACAATTGGACCTATTGGAGAACTGGCATCATTGATGCTTTGTCTTTTATAGGCGACAGTTTCCATCAAAAATAATACTGATGCAAAGCAAAATAAAAATTCTTGTAACAGGTGGCACATTCGATAAAGAGTATAATGAACTAAATGGTTCCCTATTTTTTAAAGAAACGCACTTACATGAAATGTTGGAACTAGGAAGATCCAACTTAGATTTATCTGTCGAGACCCTAATGATGAAAGATAGTCTAGATTTTACCGAAGTAGATAGAGCAGCTATAGCTAGTGCTTGTAATATAGCAACTGAAGATAAAATAGTTATTACTCATGGGACTGATACCATGACGATTACAGCAGAGTATTTGTTAAACGCCTGCCCTGGTAAAACCATTGTTTTAACTGGTGCAATGGTACCTTATAAGTTTGGAAGCTCTGATGGATTATTCAATTTAGGAAGTGCTTTAGCATTTGTTCAGGTACTAGGCAAGGGTGTTTATATCGCAATGAATGGGCATTTTTTTGAAGCAGGCAAGGTAATTAAAAATACAAGTGAGGGTAAATTTGAAAATAAATAAGGTTTATGAAAAAAACTGTACTGCTCTTTATTGCTATCATCATCTGCACAATCAATAGTATGTCTCAAACTAAAATAATTGCACATCGTGGGGCTTGGAAAGAATTTAATCTACCTGAGAATTCTATAGCTTCTCTAAACAAAGCAATTGCGCTTCAATGCTATGGTAGCGAATTTGATGTAAGAAGAACAAAGGATGGCATATTGGTGGTAAATCATGATCCCACTTATTTTGAAGACACTATTGAAAACAAAACCTATGCCGAATTAAATACATTAAAATTAAGTAATGGAGAAGACTTACCTACTTTAAGAAACTATTTTTATACTGGCACCAAAGAACAACATAATACACTGCTAATTTGCGAAATAAAGGCAGGTATTACCGATCCCGCATTAGATGAGCTTACCACCAAATCCGCTCTAGCTCTAGCCAAAGAGCTGGGCATTGAAGATCGAATTGTTTATATAAGTTTTAGATTCGAAATTTTGAAATGGATTAAGGCAATTAATCCTAGTGCAAAGGTTTTATATTTAGAAGCTGATAAAAAATTAGAAGAAATCGTAAGCGCTGGTATTGATGGCATTAATTACCATTTTTCTAATTTCAAAGATCAACCACAATTAGCTAGTCAAGCCATTGATAAAAAAATGGCATTAGGCAGTTGGACGGTGAATGAATTGACAGACTTTGAATTACTAAAAAAACAAGGGGTTAGTTTAATTACGACCAATTACCCAGACCTATTTTTAAAAAATAACAAATAACTATTTTCTTCTAGTATCAATTAGGTATTGGATCTTCCAACCTTCAGTGTGTCGAACTAATTGAAAAGAGTTAACACCCTGATGCGAATATTGGCCTTTAAAATAAAATTGATAGGGTGTCCAAACGCTTGCCATTGTAGCATCTATTAATAAAGAGCCGATGGTTATTCTTTCGTCCAATGAACCTGGCACTTGTTTTCCAATACTATTGATAAAATCTTGAACTATCTCGTTTTTAACTCTAGTAGAATCTTTTTTTGAAACAATTGTTTGAAATACGGCAGTATTACTAAAACATGTTTTTAATAAATTAGTGTCGCTATTTTTCATAGCAGTAAACATATTATGTATTACTTGGGCAACTTCTACACTGTCTTTATTATTATTTATTTGTGCATTTATTGAGGTACAAAAGGTTAATGACAATACTATTAAAATCAAATTTTTCATGCTAATTTTTTTATTTCAATAAGTAAATGTAAATTGATATTCATTAATAAACCAATTTTTACAAAATGAAGACAACAAAAATAATTTATTGGGTAACCACAAGTATTATTTGCCTATTTGCATCTACTGCAATTTTTATGAATTCGGAAATGGCTATTGAAGGTACTAAACACCTTGGTGTTCCAAGATGGCTAGGTCTAGAAATTAGTATTAGTCAATTAATTGGCCTGGTATTGTTAATTGTTCCAGCAGTTCCTGCAAGAGTGAAAGAATGGGCTTATGTCGGATTTGGAATCTTATACATTTCTGCAGTAGTAGCTCATGTTGCAATGGGCGATCCATTAGGCAATACTATCATGGCTATTGTATTCTTTGGTTTACTTATTACTTCTTATGTTAATTTTCATAAAATACAAGAAGCAAAAGCATAATTCATACTACTTTACTAAAAAAAAGAGTCTTCAATTGAAGACTCTTTTTTTATGCTTATTTTTTTAACTGCGTCGTATCTACTCTACTAGGAGTGTCTTTTCCGGAAACAATTGTTTTAGAACTTATTGCAATTGCTTTGATTATTTCATTCATATTATCCATGTCCAATGTTTCAAACTGATCGCTAGGTTTATGATAATTTGGTTCGCTATCCATTTTAGAAGTAGAAATAGTATGGGCTGGAACACCCAATCTAGCAAGGGTTGCATTATCAGATCTATAAAATAGATTTTGATCTGTATAAGGATCTGGATAAAATTGGAAATTAGATCCTTTTAAATTCTTTTGCAAAATCTCTCCCATACTAGATTTTTCAAAACCAGTTATATATGCGCTATTTCTACCCCATTTACTTTCGGTGCCAATCATCTCGATATTAAACATGGCTACCACTTGCTCTGGCTTGAATTGTTTAGAAAAATAAGATGCGCCAAAACCTCCCATTTCTTCTGCAGTAAATGCTGCAAATACTATAGTTCGCTCATTATTGCCTAATGCTTTAAAATATTTAGCTAACATGATCATTGCAGTTGTACCAGCTGCATCATCATTGGCGCCGTTAAATACAGAGTCGCCGTTCACAGCTCTTTTGCCATTAATCCCCAAATGATCGTAATGCCCAGAAAAAATCACATATTCGTCAGGTCTAGACTTTCCAGGTAAAATAGCTAGTACATTGGCTAAAGACAAAGAATCACCCTGAGGACCAAAATCTTTTGGCCATCTTGCTGGTCTAGCTATTTTGAAAGATTGTAAATAATTTCCATCACCTTTTAAACTAGGAATGCCTATACTAGTAAATTCATTTGCAATAAATGCAGCTGCCTTATCAATACTAGGGGTAAAAGTTCTTCTACCTTCCATTTCATCTGAAGACAAAGCTTTTTCAATTCTTGCAGTCTCTGATGCATCTATTAATTTATTCATTTTTTGTGCCGTACCCTGCAGGATAATCACCAAAGACAAACCCAATAAAGTCAATTTTTTCATAGCTATTGTTTAAGTATTAAAGATAAGGATTAAACCTTTTGAGAAATAGAATGTCTAACTTAGTATTCATGCAGTCTGATCAAATTATCATAGAAGCTTTTCAAGCTGGAGTTCAAAAAGAACTTCAGTTCACTGAATTGGTCAAAAGACATCAGCAAAAACTATACTATCAAATCAAAAGAATGGTCATTGAGCATGCAGACGCCGACGATATTGCACAAACTGTTTGGATAAAGGTTTGGGAGAAATTAGACGGATTTAAATTAGAAAGCGAGTTTAGTACCTGGCTTTTCAGAATTGGCTATAACGAAAGCATCAATTTTATTCAAAAAAAGAAGAAAATTGCCATTGCGCCTCTATTGGACGAAGAGGGCGATAGCCCTAATCAATCCTCCGTAACTCTTGGTTTACAGCCAGCTCAAATACAAATAAAATTAGACCAAGCTATAAAGCAACTGCCTGAAAAACAACGCTTTGTATTCTTATTACGCTATTTTGAAGAAATGCCTTACGAGAAAATTGCCACAATCACAGATACTACGGTTGGCGGTGCAAAAGCCAATTTTCATCAAGCTTTAAAAAAAATGCAAGAATTGATACAAGTCGATTAAACTAAGGCCTAAACCAATTGTCAAATACATACCTATGCAAAAAGAAAAAGAAATAGTACAAAATATTTTTTCGAAAGAATCCATCCATTCTTTTGAAGAGCAGGTAAATACTGTTCCAGAAAATTATTTTGAACAATTTCCGACAATGGTACTTTCTAAAATTCAGCAAAAAAAGAAGCCTACTTTAATTGTACAATTAGGCAGACTTTCTATCGCAGCAGCTTTTATAATTATTATAGCAGGGGCTTATTTTTTAAATGCAAATAATACTATAGAAAAAACAAGTATTGCATTACATGAAATACCTACAGAGGAAATAGATAGCTATGTAAGTAATAATGAATGGATGGCAGATGCTGAAATGCAAACAGAATTTAACAAATTGGGCTTAAACCTTGATATAGATATAAGGTCAAAAGATAGTATAGATTAACAAATAAAAATAATTGTATGAAAAAAATTGTATTTATCGTATTAGGCATCTTTATCAGTATGAGTAGCTTTGCGCAACATCGCGAACTTGGAAGACCAGGCAAACCTCCAATGAGAGATAGAGGCAGACCACATGACAGTCCTCCGATTGATGAAGCTAGAAGAGCAAAAATTGAAATGTTTAAAGTACAGTTTATTACTGAAAAATTAAGCTTGACTAAATCTGAAGCAGAAGCATTTTGGCCAGTTTACAATGATGCAAAGAAAAATATCGACGAATTAGTTAAAACAAAAATGAATGATGAAATTCAATTCGAAGAAAATATTTTAAGCATCAAGAAAAAATTAAGAAACGAATTAAAGCCCATATTAAAATCTGACGATAGAGTAAATCAGGCTTTAAAAATAGAACGAGAATTTCTTAAAACATTAAGAGGCGAAATGATGAAAAGAAGAGGATTTAGAGCATAGTAGGGATTTTAAATAGGTTTTGGTAGAGAAGCCCTCCGAGTAATTGGGGGGCTTCTCTTTTATTCAAGCAGTTTTTGTATCTTACATAAACAGAAATATTGTTTATATGAAAAAGTTGCTTCAAATTATAGCCCTACTTGTACTTATTATTGGTATTGTAGTAATTATTAAAACAATCAACAATAAGCCAAGCAGTCAAACCCAGGCAATAAGTCTTATTGCACTTCCGCAAGGCGCTATAGAGCATATGAGTGAGGCTATTCAAATGGCAACAGAAACTCCCAATGACTTATATCAATACGATTCTGCAATATTTTATACCTATAGAAAATTTATAGAAAAAAATTACCCTTTAATTCATCAAAAACTATCTAGAACAATTATTGATAGCTTTCATTATATCTACGAATGGAAAGGAACAGACACTTCTAAATTGCCAATGGTCTTAATGGCACATTACGATGTAGTACCTGTAGAAGCTTCTGCCATAAAATTATGGCATGCAAAACCATATGGAGGCGAAGTGAAAGAAAATTATATATGGGGAAGAGGTGTTTTAGACGACAAATCTAGCATGATCAGTATTTTAGAAGCAACTGAGGCTCAATTAAAAGCAGGGTTCACTCCTAGTCAAAGTATATTTTTATGTTTTGGGGCAGATGAAGAATCTAATGGCAGAGGAGCAGCAGCCATGGTGAAATATTTCGAATCAAAGAAACAGAGATTTGATTTAGTAGTTGACGAAGGTGGCGAGATATCTACAGAAGACAATAAAAATATCCAACAACCTGTTGCATCTGTTGGTGTGGGAGAAAAAGGATATGTAACTATGGTTTTATCGGTTCAAAGAGCGGGGGGTCATTCCTCCATTCCAGAAAAATCATCTGCTATTGGAATACTAAGCAAGGCATTGCACACTATTGAGGAAAATCAAATACCTACAAGACTAACACCCCCTATTAAAGCATACTTAGAAAGAATAAGTAGTTATAATACTAATTTTTTGGAGAAGATGCAATTATCCAATATGTGGTTGTTTGAAAAATTAGTGCTTAAGAATTTGACCAACAATAGGTCTTCTAATGCTTTAGTAAGAACTACACTTGTGCCAACGGTAGTAAATAGTGGTGTCAGAGATAATGTGATTCCTACATTTGCTACTGCAATGGTAAATTCAAGAATTCTTCCTGGCGAATCACCAAAAAGTGTTAAAGAGTATGTTGAAAAAATTGTGAATGATACCAATGTAAAAGTAAGTATCTATCCAAATTATGAAACCATGCCTTCTTCTACAACAGAAATAAATAGTCCTGCTTTTAAAAGAGTAGAAGCTGCAATTAATTCAATTGTAAAAGATGTTGTCGTAGCGCCCATGTTAATGGTGGGTGCAACAGACTCCAGAAATTACAGAACAATTAGTGATGGGGTGATTAATTTTACTCCATTAACAAATGCAAAAGGGTATCATGGAATTGATGAAAGAATGCTTATTTCAGATTTTGAAAAATGCTTTAACTTTTACACAATACTAATCAAGGGATCAAAGTAATCATACTTTTTCTACCTTGGATCCCTTCCATCCAAAATAAGCTACTACAGCGAATGCTACTAATGGCACTATATAGCCATTTTGTATATTACCTGTGCTATCACTAATTAAGCCAAAAAATCTTGGTAAAACAGCACCACCAACAATAGACATTACAATTAAGCTACTAGCCATTTCAGTATCTTTTCCTAAAGAATCAATTCCTAAAGAAAAAATGGTAGGGAACATGATTGACATAAAAAAGCAAATAGCTATTAAAGTGTACACTGTAACCAGTCCGTGTCCAATTATAGCAAGTACACAAAGGCCTACGCAAATAAGCGCATAAGCAGTTAATAATTTTTTAGGCTGAATAAATCTCATTAAAGCAGTACCTAAGAATCTGCCAATTAAAAATGCTAAACCGCCAATGCTTAAATAATCTGCAGCTTGTATTTCTGTAATATTTGCAGATTGGGTGACGTATAAAATAAATAAACTCAAAACACAAACCTGTGCACCTACATAAAAAAACTGCGCAATCACTGCCCATCTTAAATGACTATGCTTTAATGTTTCTTTGATTGTCGCTTTATGATCTGAAGATTCTCTGATATCAGGTAATTGAATAAAATAAAAAATGGCAGCGATGATTAATAAAACTATTCCTAAAATAGTATAGGGCGTTTTAACTGTATATGCCTCCATAGCCAATGCTGCTTTTCTTGCAACATCAGTCATAGATGCTAATTCTGTATCACTATACCCTTTAGTTAAAATGATTCTTGCACCAATAGCCGGGGCCAATGCCACAGCCAATCCGTTAAATGATTGTACAAGATTTAAGCGCTGAGTAGCAGTAGCTGGATCTCCCAATCTTGAAGCATATGGATTCGCTGCAGTTTCTAATATAGTCAAACCGCAGGCAATGATAAATAAAGCAATCAAAAAATAATTGTAAGATTGATTATTCGCAGCAGGTACAAATAAAAACGAACCAAATGCAAACAATAATAGGCCAGCGATAATACCCATTTTATAGCCCCATCTTTTCATGATATATCCTGCAGGCATTGCCATAATAAAATAAGCAATAAAAACAGAAGAGTCAACCAAGGTTGACTGAGTAGTAGTTAGCGTAAAAGATTTTTTTAAATGCGGAATTAAAATAGGATCCAAATTATGGGCAAAACCCCATAAGAAGAAAAGGCAAGTAATTAATATGAAAGGGATCTGTGTTGACTTTACTTTATTCATCCTATTAATTTTATTTAAATATAAGAAAAACATTTATTAGATACTTAAATTCATACATTTACTACTCAAACTTGGTATATGAAAAAAATGATTTTCTTCTTTGTAATGGTTACAATAGCAATCAATAGCTGGTCTAAGCCAAATGTCAATACTGATAGAGAATTTTATTTAATTCAGATATACCATTGTAATAGTCTTCAACAAATCAACGGAGTTGATGCATATCTTAAAAATACATATTTACCCTACTTACACAAAATGGGCATTAGTAAGGTAGGTGTATTTGCGCCTATTGATAATGATACGCTTACAGATAAAAGAATTTACGTTTGGTTGCCTATGCCTAGCTTGAATACATTAGATATGTTAGATCAGGCTATTGAACAATTAGACCCAATGACTAAGAATGAAGTGGTGGATTTAGAAAATGTAGATGGAAGCCTTCCTTATACAAGAGTAGAACGTATTATTACCAAATCTTTTATAGATCAACCAAAATATGTAAAAGAATCGAAACTAACTAAGTCAGCAAATCGTATTTACGAATATAGGAGTTACGAGAGCCCTACAGAAAATATGCATTTACGCAAAGTACATATGTTTAATCAAGGCGGCGAAGTGGTTTTATTTAAGCGTTTAAATTTCAATGCCGTATTTTATTCAAAAGCAATCGCAGGCGCTAGAATGCCTAATTTAATATACATGACTAGCTTCAATAATATGGAAGATAGAAATGAGCACTGGAAGGCATTTGGCTCATCACCAGAATGGCAAAGCATTTCTAATATGCCTAAATACAAGAATTCAGTGAACAGAAATGAAACTGTATTAATGTATGCAAGAGATTATGCAGATTTTTGATAAAGTCTGCTACTTAATGATTTCATTAAATTCCAATCTTTCTCCATCGGGGCCAGCAATATTAAAATACTTGCAACCCTTTTGCCAAAATTGTAAAAATACAGGGGCAGGCTCCAACATAGTATACCCATTTGCCTTTAATAATTGGTAAGTTGTTTCTGCATCGTCTACATCAAATGCTACATGATCTATATGTCCGTTTTTTCTAGTTTTTATTTCAGCAATTTCGGGTTCTGGCATTTGATATAATTCCATCATCATCTCGCCTCTTTGCATCATGCTCACATACCCTTTATTACCATTAATCTCAAAAAAAGTAGTCATTACATTCTTGAATCCTAAGCCTTCATAAAAAGCTTCAGATTTTGTCAAATCAGTGACTGGTATACCAATATGTTGAATGCTATTAATTTTTATATGCATGGTTTTCGATTTTACTTAAATATCAGTAACTTTCTCCAATAAATTATAACACATGCGTAAATTTTTACTTGCCGTTTTACTTATTCCTATTTTAAGTTGGGCCCAACAAAAAGCTAATTATAACTTGGCAGCAAGATTTGCTCCAAAAAAATTAGATAAAATGATTTTTTCTTTAGCCGTTGATCCACATTGGTTAAAGCAATCTAATAAATTTTGGTACACTTATGAAACAAGTGAAGGAAAACAATGGTTGATTGTTGATCCTATAAAGCTCGAAAAGAAGGCTATGTTTGATAGAGACAAACTTGCTGCAGAATTAACCAAGATTGTGAAGGATCCATTTGATGGCCAACACTTGCCTATTGATTCTTTAAAATTTATCAAAGATGAAAACTGGATTCAGTTTGAAGTAAAAAGTAGCATTGAGATAAACAAAGGCGATTCTATTCCAAAAAATGGTAAACCCGAAAAAATTAAAAAGGTATTTTATTTTGAATATAATTTATTGACCAACCAATTAAATGAATTAGTAGGTCTAACGAAACCAAAAAAGAAACCAAGTTGGGCGAATATGTCACCAGATCAAAATATAATTTTGTTCGGTAGAAATTATAATTTGTATTGGATGGATAAAGCCAATTATGAAAAAGCTTTAAAGAATGAAGAAGATTCCACAATTATAGAACACGCCATCACTACAGATGGTAAATTATATTTTAGTTGGCATAGTGAAAGTAGTTATGGCGGCGGGGGTGAAACCAATGTTGATATTGAAAAAAATAAAAACAAGAGAAAGCCTGTATATGCCATTTGGGGCGAAGACAGTAAGCACTTTGCCATTAACAAAGTGGACAATACTAAAGTGAAAGACCTATGGGTGATCAATAGTATTGCAGATCCAAGACCAACCCTAGAGACTTATAAATATTGGATGCCAGGGGAAAAAGAAGCTCCTGTTGATCATCTTTATGTATTTGATGTAAACAGCTTTACCAATAAAGAAATCAATGTTTCTTTATTCAAAGATCAAGACATTGCGATCTGGGATAAAACAAGAAATGTAAATACTAGAGATGACGATTTCAAACCAAATATTTGGTTAGGAACCAATGATAAAATGTATATCTCAAGAACTAGTAGAGATCTTAAAAAGATTGATCAATGTATTGTAGATATAAATACAGGCATAGTTAAAACTTTAATAGAAGAAAGTTTAAATACCTCTATTGAAATTAGAAAACCTGGATTGGTTAATAAAGGAAAGGAAATTATTGAATGGAGTGAAAGAGATGGGTGGGGACATTTTTATTTATATGACGAGAATGGAAATTTAAAAAACCAAATCACTCAAGGTCCTTGGCACACAGAAGATATTGTTGGAATTGATGAGGAAAAGAGAGTCTTGTATTTTTCTGGAAATGGAAGAGAGCAAATCAATGCCAACACTAAAGAAGATCCTTATTACTTACACTTATACAAAGTAAATTTTGACGGCTCTGGTTTACAATTATTAAACGCAGGAAATTCTGATCATAGCTTTAGTGTGAATGATAAGAAAAGTTATTTTGTAAATAATTCTAGCAGAGTAAATACGACTCCGGTAAGTGCTTTGTATTCTGCTGATGGTAAAAAGATAATGGATTTAGAAACAGCAGATTTAAGTTCTTTGATGGCAGCAGGTTATAAATTTCCAGAAACATTTAAAGTAAAGGCAGACGATGGCATTACTGATATTTTTGGTGTGATGTATAAGCCTTACGATTTCGACAGCACTAAAAAATATCCAATTATTGAATATGTTTATCCTGGACCACAAACAGAATCAGTAAATAAGAGCTTTAGCAAAGGCATGGACCGCATAGACAGATTAGCTCAGCTAGGTTTTGTAGTGGTGACCTTGGGTAATAGAGGTGGCCACCCTGCTAGAAGTAAATGGTATCATAATTATGGATATGGCAATTTGAGAGATTACGGATTAGCAGATAAGAAGGCAGTTATCGAACAATTAGCAGATCGCTTCTCTTATATTGACGGCACTAAAGTGGGTATTCATGGTCATAGCGGTGGCGGATTTATGAGTACGGCAGCAATGTTGGTTTACCCTGATGTGTTTAAAGTTGCGGTGAGTAATGCAGGTAACCACGATAATAGCGTATACAATAGATGGTGGAGCGAAAAGCATCATGGTGTGAAAGAAGAAATTTCTGCTAAAGGAGATACCACTTTCAATTATATGATTGACAAGAATCCCGATATCGCTAAAAATTTAAAAGGTAAACTATTATTAATTCACGGAGAGATTGACAATAATGTACATCCTGCCAATACTATAAGAGTAGTGAATGCATTAATTAAAGCCAATAAAAGATTTGATATGTTAATCCTACCAACTCAAAGACATGGATTTGGAGACATGAATGAATATTGGTTCTGGAGAACAGCAGATTATTTCTCTAAATATTTATTAGGAGACAATACAGAAAGACCGGTAGATATGGAAGAAATGAATAGAGAGATTGAAAGGAAAAAATAGTTTGAATAAAAATTAAATAAGAACGGCGCTCATTGAGCGCCGTTCTTATTTATTAAAAAGTAAATTTTAGCTTACAATAGGTTGTTGTTCTTTTACCCACTCATTAATACCGCCACTATAATTAGCAATATTAGTATAGCCATTTTTAATCAATAAAGAATAGCCAATTGCAGCTCTGTCGCCACCTTGACAATGAATAATTACTGGTTTGTCTTTTGGTACTTTATCTAAGTTTTGTAAAAGAGTTCCAATGAAAACATTTTTAGCTCCTTCAATATGTCCACTATTAAATTCGGCAACGCCTCTAATATCAATAATCTCTGCCTCTTTATTAGCTTTAACTACATCTATGTTTACCATATTTGATTTTTGCAAATCATGTGGATACGCTTCTTTAATTTTAGTAGCATCTATAAAACCGAAAATATTATCAAGACCAATACGCATTAATTTTCTTGTCAAATCATCTATTTGTAAAGGATCTGCAATTAAAATAAATTGCTCTTCATAAGAAACAAACCATCCCATCCAAGTGGCAAATGAATTATTACCTTGAATATTAATACTGCCTTGAATAAAACCATTTTGAAAATCTAATTTATTTCTAGTGTCAATGATTTTTATACCATTATCCATTGCAGCTTTTAATTCTGCGGTAGAAAGTGATTTAATTTTTGGCACTTCGGTTAATAAAGGTCTATTTACCTTATTCAACTCTTTCATTTTTGCAAAATACTTAGGTGGCTCGGGTTGATCCGTTAATAAGAATTTCACAAAACCATCTTTATCGGCTCCATATTGGAATGCCCAGTTTCTTTTCTTTTCATATCCAACAGTAGTACTTGGAACTGCTCCTAAGGCCTTTCCACATGCAGACCCAGCTCCATGACCTGGCCACACTTGAATGAAATCAGGCAAGTCGGCAAACAAATTAATTGATTGATACATTTGCTCAGCACCTATATTTTGGGTTCCAACCAAACCTGCAGCTTTTTCCAATAAATCCGGACGACCGATATCTCCAACAAAAACAAAATCACCAGTAAATAACATCACAGGCTCTTTACTTGCAGGTGTATCAGTCAATAAAAAACTAATGCTTTCAGGGGTATGTCCTGGAGTATGTAAAACTTGAATTTTTAAATTGCCTACCATCAATTCTGTATTATGCTTCAATCCCTCATGCGCAAATTCATATTCCCAGCCTGGACCACCTTCGTCTGATAAATACATCTTAGCTCCGGTAACCGCAGCTAATTCTCTTGACCCAGTTAAAAAGTCAGCATGGATATGTGTTTCAAAAATATGCGTGATTTGCATATTGTTTTGTTTCGCAATTTCAAGATAAGTGTCGATATCACGTTTTGGATCAATAACTGCAGCAACTCCTGCTTTTTGACATCCAATAAAATAACTTGCCTGTGCTAAAGTCTTGTCGTATACATGTTGAAAAAACATAATCGATATTTTTTTAATTATAAATATTAAAGCATGATTTACATCATGCTTTAACAAAGATGGATCTATAAGAACCATTAATCAGTGACAAAAATCACATTAGTTAACTGATTTTCAAAAAATTATTGTCCAGTTTTTAAATAACTCCAGCCATTTTCTTGTTTAATGACTAATTCTCCGACACCAGAAGGCACTGTAGAGGCAATAGGGACCAACATCTCCTTTGTTATTGCATATTTTTTCATAGTGTTTTCACAAGCTGAGAAAACCACCCCTTTATTTGCAACCAAATTGATGTCTTCAAGTAAATGAGTTTTTGAGGCTACTAAAAAATTCAAAGCTTTCCCATGTACCACCACTTCAATTTTAACTGAGCCAGGCCATATTTTTTGGAGATTTTTGATATTGCCAATGGTACTAGACCATACAGCAGTGTCTGCCGAATTAAGCTGCATTACAACATGGTGTACTTTTTCTTCTTTCTGAGCATAGGTATTAGTGACAAAAACTAATGTAATAGCAATAAGAAGGATTTGAATTTTTTTCATAAGTCAATTTACAACATTTTTAATTTATAACATCGTTGATGGACACACATAGTCTGAAATCTTAAACTGTTCCGTTTCTTTTATAGCCTTAAACCCACCTTTAATATCTATCAAATTATCAAACCCTCTAGCTTTTAAAATTGAAGCAAAAATCATCGATCTATACCCTCCTGCACAATGAACATAATAGGTTTTATTCTTGTCAATTTGAGCCATGCTATCATTAATGAAATCTAAAGGCGCATTTTCACTATCCAACACATGTTCACTAAAATGTTCGGATTTTTTTCTTACGTCAAGCACATTGGCATTTGGATTTTTTTTAATAATATCTGCTAATTGATCGGCAGTTATAGATTGAATTGTATCAACTTCATTTCCTGCATTTTTCCAAGCATCAAATCCACCCTTCAAATAACCAATAGTAAAATCATACCCCACTCTTGCTAAACGAGTTACTACTTCTTCTTCTCTACCTTCTTCTGTAACTAACAATATTTCTTGTTTGATATCAGGTATCATTGCGCCAACCCAAGGTGCAAAACTTCCATCAATACCTATATTAATTGAGTTTGGTATAAAGCCCTTTGCAAAAACTTGTGCATCTCTTGTGTCTAGTATTAAAGCACTTGTTTCATTAGCCGCAGCTTCAAATGCTTTTGGACTTAGTGCATGCTGACCTCTTTCCAATACTTTGTCAATACTATCATATCCCTGGATATTCATTAAAACATTCAATGGGAAATAACCCGGAGGTGCAACTAATCCATCTAATACTGCTGCCTTAAATGCCTCTTTGGTCATTGTAGGATTTAACGCATAATTGGTTTTCTTTTGATTACCTAATGTGTCTGTTGTTTCCTTACTCATGTTTTTACCACAAGCAGAACCTGCGCCATGGGCAGGATATACAATAATATCATCCGCTAAAGGCATCACTTTATTTCTTAGTGAATCATACAAGTGACCTGCTAAAATATCTTCTGTTAATTCTGCAATAACTTTTTGCGCCAAATCAGGACGGCCTACATCGCCTATAAATAATGTATCCCCGCTGAATAAAGCTGTCTCTTTCCCGTTTTCATCAATTAATAAAAAACAAGTGCTTTCCATAGTATGACCTGGTGTATGAATTACTTTAATCTTAATTTTTCCCAATGTCAATATTTCTCCATCTGTAGCAGTGTGCATATCAAATCCAGCTTTGGCAGTTGGTCCATAAACAATTGTAGCACCAGTCTTTTTTGCTAAGTCGATATGGCCAGAGACAAAATCTGCATGGAAATGTGTTTCTAGAACATACTTGATTTTTGCACCATCTAATGCTGCTTTTTGAATGTACGGCTCCACTTCTCTTAAAGGATCAACTATTGCAGCTTCTCCATTACTTTCAATGTAATAAGCTCCTTGCGCTAAACAACCAGTGTAAATTTGTTCTACTTTCATAATGGTATTTTTTAAATTTGGTAAATGAATATTTTATAAAACAAATTTGATTCGATTTGATACAAGTTCCGGTGATCGAAGTCACATAAGAACATCATTCTTTCTTAAAATGATATGATTCTTATCAGTTTTTTCTCTGATTGATTTTTATCACTTTTGATATTGCTAACTATTCTGAATATGTATAAATTAAATTAATGACAATGTATATTAAACATCAAATAATTATTATTGGTGGCGGAAATGGCGGTATTGCTACAGCAGCACAATTACTTAATAAAGACACTACATTAGATATTGCAATAATTGAACCTTCCGACAAGCACTATTATCAACCTGCATGGACCATGGTAGGTGGTGGATTCTATGATATTAATGATACTGTTAGATCAGAAGCAACATTTATACCAAAAGGTGTTAAATGGATTAAAGATGCAGCAATAGATTTTCAGCCAGAAAAAAATACAATTAGCTTAAAAAGTGGAAAGACAGTTGCATATGATTATCTAGTAGTAGCACCAGGAATTCAGTTAAATTGGAATGAAATCAAAGGTCTGGAAGAAAATGTAGGCAAAAATGGAGTCTGCTCTAACTATAGTTTTAATACTGCACCATATACTTTTGAATGTTTAAAAAATTCAAAAAGCGGAAGAGCTATTTTTACTAGCCCTCATACTCCTGTAAAATGTGGCGGAGCGCCGCAAAAAATAATGTATATAGCTGCAGATTATTTCAGGAAAAATAATTTATCAAATAATATTCAAGTAGAATTTTGGTCAGGCGGAACTAAATTATTCGGTGTTAAAAAATTCGAAGATGCGCTGAAAAAAGTAATTGCCAAATTTAAAATCAAAGAAAACTACTACAATAAATTAGTAGAAATTGACGGCCCCAATAAGCGTGCTAAATTTATAGGCTTTGGAGATAGCAATAGAGATGTAGAAACTTGGATAGAATATGAGATGATTCACGTTACACCTCCACAATCGGCTCCAGATTTTATTAAAAATAGCCCATTAGCTAACGCTACTGGCTGGGTAGATGTTGACAAACATAGCCTTCAGCATGTTAAATTTGCAAATATTTTTTCCTTAGGTGACGCATCTTCACTACCAACTGGCAAAACAGGTGCAGCAATAAGAAAGCAAACCCCGGTTTTAGTCCAAAACTTACTATCATCCATTAAGGGAGAAGCTATGTTAGCTAGTTATAATGGCTACAGTAGCTGCCCTTTGATCACAGGAAGAGGGAAGTTAATTTTAGCTGAATTCGACTACGACAATATTCCTCAAGAAACCTTTCCATTCAATCAAGCAAAAGAACGATGGAGTATGTTTATATTAAAGAGATATATTCTTCCATATTTATATTGGACTAGAATTTTAAAAGGAAAAATGTAATTGTTTATTGATATATTACATACAAATAAAAGCTAAGTGACAATTATCACTTAGCTTTTATTGAATAAATAGCATTTTTGCTAAAAATAAACAAGATGGAAGTTATAGGTTATTTAGCATCGATTTTAATTGGAATTTCATTAGGATTAATAGGCGGAGGTGGCAGTATTTTAACTGTTCCTGTTTTGGTTTATCTTTTTCATGTAGAGCCAGTACTTGCAACCGCTTACTCCTTATTTATTGTGGGTGCAAGTAGTCTTGTAGGCGCATGGCCAAAATATAAACAAGGTTTTGTAAATCTCAAGACTGCCATTATTTTCGGCATACCTTCTATTGCATCTGTGTATGCTACTAGAAAATTTTTAGTGCCTGCTATTCCATCAGAAATTGGATATTTTGGAGAAATTGCTATTACAAAGTCATTATTGATGATGCTTTTATTTGCCATTCTAATGGTGGCGGCTTCTATTTCAATGATTAAATCAACAACTAAAAAAGAGGAGATTTTAGAAGAGGCTCAAAAGTTTAACTACCCAATGATATTATTAGAGGGAGCACTTGTAGGAGTCCTAACTGGGTTGGTAGGAGCAGGTGGAGGATTTTTGATAATTCCAGCATTAGTAATGTTAAGTAAATTGCCAATGAAACAAGCTGTTGGCACTTCTTTATTGATTATCGCCGCGAAGTCCCTAATCGGATTTACGGGCGACCTTGGCAATAATAACATGAACTGGACTTTATTATTATCTGTTACAGCATTAGCAATTGGCGGCATATTTGTAGGAGATTTTTTGAGTAAAAAAATTGATGGGAATAAATTGAAAAAAGGCTTTGGTTGGTTCGTCCTTATTATGGGTGTATACATTATTACACAACAATTATTTTTTCCAATCGGAGGCAGCCACTAATTATCCAAATTATTTGTAGAAATGTTAAAGCAGCTTATCATTAGCTTAGCTACTGTACTATTATTGTATAATAATGCAAATGCTCAACACCAAGAATTAAACGAAGACCCGAAACTTTGGGGAAAGTCGAAAAAGACAATTGATAGTAATAATATTTTATATCAATTTCAGATGGGTACAATGCATGGTCATTTTAGATCTTTTTATAGTAGCACATTTAATAAAAATAGTTCTGTAGAATATGCTAATGCAGTTGGGGGTGGTATACAATTTATCTCTAAACCATTATTCAATCTTCAAATTGGGGTAAGCGGTTTTTTTGTATACGATGCTTTTTCTTCAGATTTAACTAAGCCCCACCCGCTTTCCAATGCACTTAATAGGTATGAGTTAGGCTTATTTGATATAACCAATCCTGCTAATAAAACAGATATCGATAGATTAGAAGAATTATACATCCAATACAATAAAAAAAACATTGCTTTTACAGCAGGCAAACAATTATTAAATACGCCATTCATTAATTTACAAGATGGAAGAATGAGACCTACCGAAGTGCAAGGATTATGGGGTCAGTGGAAGAATAATCATACGAAGTGGTATGGCGGCTGGTTAAACCGCTTCTCGCCAAGAAGTACTGTAGAATGGTACAAAACTAATGAGTCTATTGGCATCTACTCTGTTGGTGTTAATGTAGATGGGTCTAAATCTGGGTATAAAAATAATATAGAATCAAAAGGTGTTGCACTAATTGGTACTGATATTAATATTAGCAAACAGTATAAGTTGCAAGTATGGAATCAATTTGTTGAAAATATCTTCAATAGCAGCTTCTTGCAATTTGATAAAACAGTCTCTAGTTCAAATTCTATTTATTATGGCATTCAGCTTATAAAACAACAAGTAATTAATAAAGGGGGTAACGAATCAATTTCTAAAACCTATTTTAATCCAAATCAAACTGCTTTGGTATGGGGCGCAAGAATAGGAAAACAATCAAACAATTGGGACTACTCTTTCAATTTCACCAGAATAACCAAAGAAGGAAGGTATTTAATGCCAAGAGAATGGGGCCGAGATCCTTTTTATACTTTCCTGGCTGGTGAAAGAAATGAGGGTTTTGGTGATCTAAGTGCTTATGTTATTAAAGCCAAATACAATAAAAGAAACAACCCCTTAATAATCAATACAGCTATAGGTTATTTTGATTTACCAGATATAAAAAACTATGCGCTTAATAAATATGGTTTCCCAGCTTATGTACAATATAATATTGATGCCAGATACGCTTTTGCAGGTTTTTTGAAGGGCTGGGAATTACAAATGGTTTATTTTTATAAATGGTCTACAGGAAATACTTACAATGACCCCAAAAATTATATAAATAAAGTAGATATGGGACATTTTAATACAATTCTAAATTTTCATTTTTAAATTTTATCGCCAAAAATAAGTGTACTGTGATAAAAGTCACTTAGATTATACATAAATATGTGGATTTTCCATTCTAAATAAGGCGAAAATGAATAACAAAAATGCTGATAGAAGAAATTTTATTAAAAACGCAGCTGTACTAAGTTTGGGTGTCCCGACGGCCTTGATGATTTCGAACGAAGCGAGTGCAACTAAAGAAGAAGCTTCATCAATTGATATTTCAACTGCAGCTAGCAAACAAGCGAATAACGAGTTTAGCATATTCATTACTACAGATTTACATGCTCAAATTAATACACATGATGAATTTTTCTGGGAAAATGGACAGGCGGTGTATAAAAGAAGAGGCGGGCTGGCTGTTTTAAAGACAATGATTGATACATTAAGAAAAGAAAATCCTAACAACATATTATACGATGGCGGTGACTACTTTCATGGTCATGCAATTGCTTCAATTACTGAAGGAGAAGCATTAATTCCACTAATGAATGCCTTTAATTACGATTTAATTTTACCTGGCAATTGGGAAGTGGTTTATAAAAAGAAAAAGATGCTGTATGATATGGGACATTCTACAGCTGCAAAAATATGCGCCAATATGTGGCATAAAACAAATGATGCCGATAATGGAACTTTAATCTACCCGCCTTATTGGATCAAATATATTGCTGGTGCAAAAGTGGGTTTTATAGGATATACAGATCATTTGGTTCCAAAAAGACAATCACCTGCTTATAGTGAAGGAATTGGTTTTACCCATGCTACTGAAAATGTAGCTAAATATGTAAAGCATTTAAAAGAAGTGGAAGGATGCGGCATTATTATGGTTGTTACGCATATGGGTTTGGCACAACAAGTTGGATTATCCAATGACAAGTCAGTTGAAGGAGTTGATTTTATTATTGGAGCAGATACACATGAAAGAGTTAGAGTGCCTATTGAGGGAAAATATACAAGGGTTATAGAATGTGGCGCATTTGGCTCTTTTTTGGGAAAATTAGACATCAAAGTAAAAGAGGGGAAGATGGAATCGTATACTTATACATTAATGGATGTTGATCCAGAGAAATATCCAGCTAATAGTAATGTAA
>JBJOIU010000023.1:0-29076 GCA_046046935.1 Bacteroidota bacterium | reverse complement strand
CTTCTTTGTGCAATTTTATTTAAATGTTCTCTTACACAAAATTCCAATAAACTAAAATCAATAACGTTCTCTCTTTTAGCAATACCAATTCTATCACAAAAATCTCTGATACTCTCTGGAGTATACCCTCTTCTACGCATACCACTGATGGTTGGCATTCTTGGATCGTCCCAACTTTGCACATGACCTTCCTGCACTAATTGTAATAGCTTACGCTTACTCATAACGGTATATGTCATATTCAATCTCGCAAACTCGTATTGATGAGAAGGATAAATACCTAATTGCTCGATACACCAATCATACAATGCTCTATGTGGTATAAATTCTAATGTACAAACAGAATGAGTTATGTTTTCGATACTATCAGATTGACCATGTGCGAAATCATACATTGGATAGATACACCACTTATCCCCTGTTCTATGATGATGCGCTGTTTTAATCCTATACAATAAAGGATCACGCATATGCATATTTGAACTAGCTAAATCAATCTTTGCTCTTAATACTTTCTCTCCGTCTTTATACTTACCTGCCTTCATTTCCTCAAACAAAGTTTTATTCTCTTCAATACTTCTATTTCTAAAGGCATTTCCTGTTCCAGGAACAGTGGGTGTTCCTTTTTGTTGTGCAATTTCTTCTGCAGTACTATCATCTACATAGGCTAAACCTTTCTCAATTAATTGCATAGCAAACGCATATAACTGATCAAAATAATCAGACGCATAACATTCTTTAATCCAGTTAAATCCCAGCCATTGAACATCCGCTTTTATGCTATCTACATATTCTGTTTCTTCTTTTTCTGGGTTAGTATCGTCAAATCTTAAATTAGTAGCCCCGCCAAATTTTTGGGCCAAGCCAAAATTTAAACAAATACTTTTTGCGTGACCAATATGCAAATATCCATTAGGCTCTGGAGGGAACCTCGTTAAGATGCTTTTATGCTTTCCAGCAGCTAAATCTGCTGCCACAATTTCTTCAATAAAATTCAGGCTTTTTTCTTCACTCATAATACTTCAATGCTATTCGGGTAAAGATACAAAAACCTACCCCATTGGCCAAGACTAAGGACTAGCCTTTATAACCATATACTTTACGAACTTCTTGGACTAATAATTCAATTTCTCTATCCTCCCCTTTTGGTTCATAGGGTTGCTTTAAATTACTTCCAAATACAAAAGCAATGGCCTGCCAAAAACCAGCATTAAAGCCACCCTTGTATTCTTTGATTATTTCGTAGCAATTATTTCCGGTCTCTCTATTAATTAACTTCATCAAAACCTTCCCTTGGTAGACCGACAAATTGGTTACTTTATCCGCAAATTCCTTTTTCAAATCTTTCTCTCTGGATTTGATGATTTGTTTTCTTGTGCGCTCGTCTTTCACATTCACTAACTGTGCATTCACTTCGTTAATTACTTTGCTAGCAGATTTTGCATAAGGATACGTAACATACACTGCATTGCGGAGTCTTGTCCAGTCTCTCCAAAATTTAGCAACAGCCTTGCTTTGTATAGCTTTTACTTCGACACTAGGCAACCAAGATTGTGGAATGGTATCCCCTTCTGGGGTTATATAGGCTTCAACTCTTAAAGTATCATAATTAATAGATTGTGCTCCAACTTGCTGATGCAATAGGAAACACCCCATTATTATAACAATTATTTGAAATGCCTTTTTCATAAATATTGATACCCTAATATACAAAAGGTAACCTAAACTGCCTTATTCTTTCTTATTCTTTGTAGCATGCTCATCATAAATCCAATGGTCATTACCACTACTCCCAGCCATAAAACATTAATAAAAGGGAATTCATATACTTTAAGGGTAATAAGGTTGGTTAAAGACTTTGATTCTTTTATGCCAATCTCTAAAACCCCTTCTTCCTGATTCACCACTTTATTAAAGCTTAGAACCAGGTTCTGCGCTTTCACAGTATCCAGGGTTTGTTGCATATTCATACCTTCTAACACAATACCTGGCTGCGCCGAATATTGTAAACCTTCTTTAGAAACTACTTGTAAATCCAATACCAATTCATTGGTTCCAGCAGCCCTATTGGCATTTGGATTCACCAAAACCTGATTCAATTTGATATAACCATTGCTATAAAAAATAGAGTCGTTTAATTTAATTTTAGCAGCTTTAAATGCAACGGTATCTTCTTCTGAATGATCTTGGAAAGAAGTGATGTACACAAAAATATCTTTTAACCAATAATGCTTTGCATCTGGATTAGCAGAGAAACCTTCGGCACCCTTGTTATTTTTTAAAATATCTGGATACAATAAAAACTGTTCTTTGGTTTGTTTATCCGTGAATCTTAATTCAAAAAATCTTTTGTTTAAATCATCTGTAGTGTCTCTAGTATACTCTACCATGTACTTACCCATATCAGTATTGATACCTTCGAATAAAGTTATATTCTCTCTGGGATTGCCTACAGGGCTCTTGCGCATGTCCTCAGATTCTTGCAAAACATTAATTCCTGTTGTATTAAAACTGATCACTGTTTTATTAGAAGCAGATAAAAATATTCCTAATAAAACTAGTCCAAAACCAATATGACCAATACTTGCACCAGCTGATTTTAATTTACCTTTTAAAACCCCCAACCAATAATGGAAATTCGCAACCACTGTATAAACGGAAGCAAAAATACCCACATATAAAGCACCTAAATAACCTGCGCCTTTTTCTGTATAGGCAACTCCCACAAATACAAAAAACAAAACGCTAATGACAATAGTAGCAATACCTGGAAGAATTAATTGTTTTTTTACATGCTCTTTAGGAGTATGTTTAAATCTTAGGTATTGACCAAATGCAGAAAGTGATCCAATTATAATGGCTACAAATACTTGCACTTGATTATGTGCAAAGGCAGGATCTTCAGGAGGTGCAATCTTTGTTCCAAAAATTTTATTGAATACAGGTATAGATGTAATGGCAATAATTACCACGGCTGATAAAACCAACACCAAAGATCCCACTAACATCCAGAACTCTCTACTAGAAATGTCATCTTCTTTTGCAGGCTCGGCCATAAAAGAATAACGAACAAAGTATAAAACAAAAAATGGAATTACAAATATTAATAAGAATACGAGTAATTGGGTATTCATTCCTAAGTCAGTGAAAGCATGCACTGAAGTATCTCCTAAAATTCCACTTCTTGTTAAAAAAGTAGAATACACCACTAATAAGAAACTCAATCCCATAAACAAGTAAGAAGCTTTTACACTAGAACCTGTTTTTCTAAAAATCATGGTAGTATGAATACCTGCTACCAATATCAGCCATGGCACTAGGGATGCATTCTCTACAGGATCCCATGCCCAATATCCGCCAAAGTTTAAACTCTCATAAGCCCATGCAGCACCCATCATAATACCCAAGCCTAATATGCCTGCGCTAAAATTGGCCCATGATAAAACATGATTCATCCATCCATTGTCTTTTTTCAATAAGCCAGCCACTGCAAATGCAAATGGGATGGTTGTAGAAGCAAATCCTAAGAATAAAACTGGTGGATGTATTACCATCCAATAATTTTGCAAAGTGGTGTTTAAACCAGTGCCGTCTTTTATAAATTGTAAATAATCTGGTCTAGACAAAATAGGCCAGTTCATTTCTTCTCTTAATAAGATAAAAGGACTTGATCCAATTTTAGATCCTAAAATATACACACCTATCACCATTGTTGCTAATAAGAATTGTACAAAACTCAATGACATCATTACGCCATTAGGTTGCCACTTCACCCTATACATAATAATGATCCCTAATACACAATGCCAAAAACTCCATAACAAGAAACTACCCTCCTGTCCTTCCCAAAAACAACTTAATAAATATTCAAAAGACAAGCTCTTATCACTATGCGAATAAGCGTATTTGTATTCAAATAGATGATTCGTGATTACATAAGTTAAAATAACAAAACTTGCTAAAACAGTTAACGCTTCAATACCAAAAGCAATTTTAGCTAACTTATTCCAAGAATTTTCTTCTTCCATATTATTGGCAAAAAAAGCTTTTGCAAATGCATAAGTCGCTACCAAAGAAGCAATCAGAGAAAGTAAAGTAAAAAAATAACCAAATTGACCTGGTAATAAATGTTCCCCAATATATTGAAGTGTTGCAGGATTTGTTGCAGTATTCATGTAATGATATTAATTAGATAAGGTAGTAGGTTGCTCTTTCATTGCTTCTGGAGTATCCTTATATTTTGAAGGACATTTCATTACAATAGTGGAACATTCAAAAACATCCCCTTGCACCTTCCCTTTTAAAACCAATCTTTCAGATTTTTCCATATCAGTTGGCATAGTGTTATGATAAACCACGCTTATTTTGCCACCCAAACTATCTTGTACATTAAACTTTAATAAATTAGGATCTTTTACTGGATCGTATTGCACTGGAACCGATTTATCCATCTTTACAATCAAATTCACAAATTTGCCTTGTTTTTGCTTTGCTGAACTCACCGTTTCATAGCTACTTAAATCACCTGTATAGCTTATTAATACTACAATTGCAGCAGCAATTAATACCAATAAAATAATATGTGTTTTCTTCATGGCACAAAGTTAACCAAATGGCCTTAAATTGCACCAATATTTACTCAATTCGTAACTAACCACTTATGCGTGTTTTTGACTATATCATTGTTTGTAAAAGCCCTGATTTTAAGAATGTTGACAGAATGAGCCAGTTTATGCTCTTTGTCTCCATCATAAGCTTTATATACTCGATCATAAAAGGGATTTACCCTCATCCAGCTTTATTGATTGCCATCAGTGCCAGTGTACTTAGTTGGTGGATCTTTTGTGTATTTCAAAGAAAAAGAGGGGTTTTGCCCTACTATAGACTTGGATTATTATTTGCTTCTTGGGGCTGGTACCTGCAACCTAATGGTTTAATCATTGCCGGCATTTTCTTAATTGCCGCTTTATTTGAAAGACAGGTTAAATTCCCTTCAGAAATTGCATTTGATGAGGCTGGTGTAGTATTGAATACTTTCCCTAAAAAGTATATTGCCTGGTCTGAGCTTCAGAATGTTTTGATCAAAGACAATATCTTAACCATCGATTTTAAAAACAATAAATTAGTTCAAAAAGATATCAATGAACCTGTAACTGCTACTATTGAAGCCGAATTCAATGCTTTTTGTTCAGGACAATTGTCAAAATAGTACCTTTACTTTATGTCAATACAACAATCTCCCTATATTTTATATTCTGATGGCGAAGGCAATATTTTCGAAGACACCAGCTTGTATGTTGCGGGCCGTGCCGGATGGGATGCTTACCCTGTTCCTGTTGAGGATTGGATAGAATTACCCAATGGTGGAAACTTATATGAATTACCTGGAAGAAGAGGTATTGGTATAGATGTGGAAACGGGTGAGATGCGTATCTGCGAAAAAGGTTGGGCTGTAGCTGCATTTATTCCACCTGCGCATACAGGATTGTATGTGGCAGCTTATGAGACTTCCGAAGACGCTCCTACTTTACCATTATTTTGCTACACTGCTGTAGGTTGGTTAGATGGCAAAAACTATGTGCCAGCTGTAAGAATAGAACAAGATATTAGACAAGATTGCGAAGGATATGATCAAGAAATTATTGATGCTGGTACCGAAAATCTTTTAAAAGCATTCAATCAAAATAGATTAGTGAAGCATTTAATGGATAACTGTTGTCAAACCTATGACTGCCCAGCTGCAAGAAATTTTGCCATGGGAAGATGGGAATGTCCGATACCTATTTCACCTGCATGTAATGCCAACTGTATAGGATGCATTTCTTTCCAACCACAAGAGGAAGAAATTATTTCTACTCAAGATAGATTGACTTTCAAACCAACTGCTGCCGAAGTAGTTGAATACACTGTTCCCCATTTAATGAATGCCCCATTCCCTATTGTAAGTTTTGGACAAGGATGTGAGGGAGAACCATTATTAATGTGGGAGACCATTAAAGAAGCGATTATAGAAATAAGAAAGCATACCGATAAAGGAAGTATTAATATTAACACCAATGGATCTAATCCAAAAGCGGTGGCCGAATTGGCGAAAGTTGGTTTAGATAGTATTAGAGTGAGTTTAAACTCTGCAAGAGAAAATATTTACACTGCATATTACAGACCCAATAATTATCAATTTTCAGATATCGTTGAAAGTTTAAAAGTAATGAGCGCTGCAGGCAAATGGACTAGCATCAATTATTTTGTATTCCCTGGTATGACAGATTGTGAAGAAGAATATGAGGCATTAAGAAAATTAATTATCGACACCAATTTGAAAATGATTCAGTGGAGAAATTTCAATATTGATCCAGATTGGTATTTAGGCAAAATCAATGTTATTGAAACCGATGAATTAATGGGTATCAAACAAATGATGGAATTAATTAGAGAAGAATTCCCTGATTTGAAATTTGGTTATTTTAATCCTCCAATGGAAAGAATCAAAGGAGATTTCAATCAAAACTTTGCACACCATTGAGAAAACAAAATCAATTAGGTGCAATATTAGCCATTACCAGTACAATCATTTGGTCAGGCAATTTTATTGTATCCAGGTACGCAATTCATTTGGCAGGCCCTATTAGTTTGGCTTTTTTTAGATGGACTATTGCAAGTTTAACTATGTTCCCTTTCGCTTATGTTGCCATTAAAAAAGAGTGGCCCATTTTTAAGCAAAATAAATTGTACTTTTTTTTAATGGGTCTGGTAGGTATTGCTATTTATAATACTTTAATTTATACTTCTGGTCATTACACGACTGCAATTAATATGGCTTTGTTTGGATCCACCGTGCATCCAGTAGTATCCGCTTTATTAGGTGCAGCAATCATTCACGAGAAATTACATTGGAAGAATATCACTGGAATAGCGCTCTGTATTTTTGGTACACTATACTTATTAACAAAGGGAGAGCTAGTGAATATTTTGCATTTTAAAATTGGTGCGGGAGATTTAATCATGATTTTAGCAGGATGTTGTTTTGGCACTTACAATGTATTTGTAAGAAAAAAACCTACAGGTATCTCCAATACTTCTTTTCTGTTTTGCATTTTTAGCTTAGGTGCAATATTCTTATTACCTGCTGCGATGATTGAAATGAATTATTTTCATCCAGTTCAATTCAACACTACTTTGCTTTGGATTGTATTGTACATAGGAATTGGTAATTCAACTATCTCTTATTTAATTTGGAATATGGCCATTCAAAAAATTGGTCCAGGAAAAGCTGCCCTATTTGCAACTTTGGCGCCTTTACTAAGTTCTTATGAAGCAGTTTTATTCTTAGGTGAGACTTTTAATAAGGCACAGATTACGAGTGGGCTTATTATAATTGTGGGTATATTAATAAATACTTGGCCTACCAAGCAAACACAAATTATAGATCAAACTGCTGTTAAATAAATGAGTACCACTTTAGTTTTACTTTGTTTTATTGCATTTTTAGCAGGCTTTGTAGATGCGATTGTTGGAGGTGGCGGTTTAATTCAAACACCTGCGGGTTTAATTATGTTTCCCAACGAACCAGTCGCAAGAGTTATTGGTTCTTTAAAAATACCCAGTTTTACAGGCACTATTTTTGCGGCAAAACAATACCTTAAGAAAGCTCCTATTCCATTTGCCAGATTAGTATTGTTTACCAGTATTGCATTTGCTGCTGCTTTTACAGGCTCCTACTGTATGACTTTGGTGAGCAACCAATTCATGAAGCCTATTATCTTTTTTGTCTTGGTTTTGATTGCAATATATACCTACACTAAAAAAGATTTAGGTCTTTCTTCTATTATCAAAGAAACTAATTTCCCATGGTATAAGGGTGCAGCCATTTGTTTAGTCATTGGATTTTACGACGGCTTTATCGGCCCGGGAGCAGGCAGTTTATTGGTATTAGCCTTTATAAGTTGGTTGGGGTTTGATTTTTTACAAGCCAACTCTCATGCCAAAGTGGTAAATCTTGCGACTAATCTTGGCTCTATTGTATTGTTTATGTTAAAAGGTTCTATTCTTTGGAGCATAGCCATTCCTATGGCTATTTGTAATGCCCTTGGTGGATTTTTAGGTTCCAAAATGGCTATTGCAAAAGGAAATAAATTTATTAGATCATTTTTCTTGATCGTAATAATTGCAACTCTATGTAGATTGGGTTATGATGTATTTTTACATTAATTTTAAGCCATGCAATTAAGCTTTGAACAATCCAAAAATATTAAAGCAGCTGTTTACACAACGATCATCTGTGTAGCGCTAGCTTCTATATTCATTGTTTTACAATGGCAACAAACAGCACCAACAATTGCTCCTCCAGCTCCACAATACATGGAAGTAAATTTGGGAAATAGCGAAACGGGAGAAGGTACCATCCCTCCATTAAGTAAAGAAGCTCCTGCTCCAGAACTAGGTGCCAATAAATTCTCCAAAGCAAGTGCAAACAATCAATCCATTAAAGTAAATAATGGAGCATACAATGAGAACGATGAAAGCATTGCTTCTAAGAATAATAAAAATATCAAAGCAAGTCCACTACCCACCAATTCAAAACCAAAAGCAGTTATGGGAAAATACGCTGGCGGTAATGGGAAAGGCGGAAATAACCAAGACAGTTATAATAATGTGAAAGACCAAGGTATTGCTGGAGGTAAAGGTGACCAAGGTGTTGCAAACGGAAGTATTAATGGCAATACTTATACAGGCACTGGTGGTCCATTTGTAACAAAAGGTGACAGAAAAATTACCAAAGCCTATTCTTTCAATGGTGATGTAGAACCTGCAACAATTTACGCCGAAATTGAAGTGAGCCCAAATGGTCAAGGTAGATTTATACAAATTGCAAAAGGCTCATCATCTAACGATTCAAAATACAAAAGAGCAATTGTAGAATATTTGACTAAGATTAATTTTAATACAAGCGACCACAGCTCTACTGTTACAGTGAAATTCAAATTTGAAGTGAACAATTAATATATATGTCCACTTATCAAGACACTTTAGATTATTTATATGCTAAACTACCTATGTACAATAGGATTGGTGCTGCTGCAATCAAAAATAATCTAGATAATACATTGGCCATTTGTTCTTTCTTAGGCAACCCTGAAAAAAAATATCCTTGTATACATATTGCAGGTACTAATGGCAAAGGCTCTTCTAGTCATATGCTAGCAAGTATTTTTCAAGCCGCTGGTTACAAAACTGGATTGTATACTTCTCCGCATTTATACGATTTTAGAGAAAGAATAAAAGTGAATGGTCAAATGTGCCCTGAAACATTTGTAACAAGTTTTACCAATAAAGTAAAACCCATCATTGAAGAAATTGAACCAAGTTTTTTTGAAATAACCGTAGGTATGGCTTTTGATTATTTTGAACAAGAACAATGTGATATCGCAATAATTGAAACAGGCTTAGGGGGTAGATTAGATAGCACCAATGTAATTCAACCCATACTTAGTTTAATCACCAATATTGGATGGGATCATATGGCTTTACTAGGCAATACCTTACCAGCTATTGCATCTGAAAAAGCTGGTATCATTAAAGAAAAAACCCCTGTTGTAATAAGCGAAATAATTACTGAAACCCAATCAGTGTTTGAAAATACTGCTGCCAAACTTCATGCACCCATCTATTTTGCAGAAGACTTTTTACAATTCAAGTCATTTACCAATCATTGGACCACTGCCCATTTCGAATACGATAAAATTTCTGTGGACTGTGATTTACCGGGCAAGTATCAATATAAAAATATTAGAGGGGTTTTGCAATGTATACATTTATTAAAAGATATGGGCTGGCGTTTGGAAGATGCTGTTGTACAAAAAGGTTTGCAGCAAATTAAAGCAAGTACTGGGCTCATGGGCAGATGGGAATGCATACAAGAAAGCCCGAAATTATTTTTAGATGTTGCCCATAATGAACATGGTATGCATGCTTTATTAGAACAATTATCCACTTTAGAATACAATCAATTACATATCATCACTGGTATGGTAAAAGATAAAGATGTAGATACTGTTTTAGGGCTTCTACCAAAAGAAGCTAAGTTTTATTTTTCTAATGCACATATTCCTAGAGCCATGCCAGCAAGCGAAGTGGCTGAAAAAGCATTAAAAATTGGCATACAAGGGACAATTCATGAAAATGTAAATGATGCCATAGCTGCAGCCAATAAAAATGCCCATCCAAATGATTTGATCATTGTAATGGGCAGTATTTTCTTAGTAGCTGAAGTATCCCGAACTTAATTACCAACCTTTCTCTTCTCTTAATGTAGTAATATGCGCTACATGGTGTTTGCCATGCCAGGCATACACAGCAAATAAATCCCATAAACTTACTTCCGCATTTCTACCTGGATGAAATATCTTTCTTTGCCATTGCGCTTCTGTTAAACTATCTAATAAGTTAGCCCAACGCTCATGTAATGCATATAATAAAGTAATCGAATAATTAATGGGTGTATCCATAGCATCTGCCATAGATACCCATGCATTCTCGTCATAAGCCTTTATGGTAGGTACTTCTTCCGTTAAACCATGTTTGAACCTTGCAAAAGCATTCATATGGCTATCTGCAATATGATGTACTAATTGTTGCAGTTTCCAACCTCCTTCTCTATAAGGTGTTTGAATTTGTGCAGCATCTAGATTTTGAATCGCCATTTCTAGATCTTTAGGTAAATGGCGTAAATCATTTATCCATTTATTTTTTTGTACTTCAGAATAAGGGGCAGTCTCGTATTTGCCAATTGGGTATCTAGGATCTTTTGTCATAGTTTATTTTTTATGCATCTCTTAATGCTTTTCCTGTTTTATGAATAAATACATCTTCTAAATTGGCCATTTTCACTTCTTTGGTTTTTTCAAAACCAGAAGCCACCAATTCGTCTATCAATTCATTGGGAGTATTAATCGCAATGATCTTTCCACTATCAATAATAGCCACCCTATCACACAAAACTTCTGCTTCATCCATATAGTGTGTAGTAATAATTACTGTAGTACCGTTCTGTCTAATCTCTTTTATCAAATCCCATAAATTTCTTCTTGCTTGTGGATCCAAGCCTGTAGTAGGTTCATCCAAGAAAATTATTTTGGGTTGATTGATTAGCGTTGTAGCAATAGAAAATCTTTGTTTTTGGCCGCCACTTAATTCTTTGAATTTGGACTTAGCTTTATCCACTAAATTAACTTTTTCTAGTAAAGCAATTGGATCAATATTAGTTTGATATAAACCAACGAATAACTGAATTAATTCAACCAGATTAAGATTAGGATAAAATCCGGCAGTTTGTAATTGTACCCCTATAATTTTTTTGATGGCTTCTGGGTGTGTATCTAAATTCAACCCATCTACCATGATAGTACCTGAAGTTTTTTCTCTCAAAGTTTCTATGATTTCTAAAGTGGTAGACTTTCCTGCCCCATTGGGCCCTAATAAGCCAAAAATCTCTCCTTCATTTACTTCGAAGCTAATATCCTTAACTGCTTTAAAATCGCCATAATTTTTAACCAAATGTTGTACCGATATAATGGGTGATTTTGTCATAGACTTTATTAGTTCAAACAAATTTAAAGCATTGTGCCTTATCTTTGTTAAAAGCAACACTAATTTATAAATAGTATCAAATGAAGGTAGGAATTCTTGGAGGTGGGCAATTGGGTAGAATGTTATTACAAGCTGCCGCTAACTATGATGTTCAAACCTATGTACTTGAAAATGACAATAACTGCCCTGCTGCTCATTTATGTCATCATTTTACTAAAGGCGATATCCAAGACTTTGAAACAGTCTACCAATTCGGTAAACAATTAGACGCGTTAACTATAGAGATAGAAGCAGTTAATGTGGATGCTTTGGAGAAGTTAGAAAAAGAAGGGGTAAAAGTATACCCTACTCCAGCTGCTATAAGAATTATCAAGAACAAAATCTTGCAGAAGCAATTTTACGCCGCTCAAGAAATACCAAGTTCAGCTTTTCATATTACACAACATCAATCGGACTTATTAAATCATATCAGTTTTTTACCTGCCGTACATAAATTGGGGGAAGGTGGTTATGATGGCAAAGGTGTTCAAGTAATTAATCAAGAAGCAGATATTGAATTAGGCTTTAACGCTCCTGCAGTTTTAGAAAAGAAAGTAAATATTGCTAAAGAGATTGCGCTGATTGTAGCAATGAATGCAAAAGGGGAAACAGCCATATATCCACCGGCAGAAATGGTATTTGATCCAGTATATAATTTATTGGATTATCAATTAAGCCCTGCCCATTTAGAAGAGAAACAATTATGGAAGGCACAAGCCATTGCTAGAAAAGTAGTGACCGGTTTGAAAAGCCCTGGACTATTTGCAGTGGAATTATTCATCGATAAAGAGGGAGATGTTTGGGTGAATGAAACAGCCCCTAGAGTACATAATAGCGGACATCATACTATTGAAGCCAATTATAGTAGCCAATACGATATGCTTTGGAGAATTTTATTAGGTCTTCCTTTAGGCAACCCCAATGAAATCTTACCCTCTGCGATTGTAAACCTAATTGGTGCTGAAGGTTATAGTGGCAATGTTATTTATGAAGGTTTAGAAGAAGTCTTAAAAATGGACAATGTATTTGTGCACTTATATGGCAAGCTACAAACCAAGCCTGGACGCAAGATGGGACATGTAACTATTATTAGTAAAGACTATCAAGATCTAACGCATAAAGCCAATAAAATTAAACATACTTTAAAAGTAATTGCTTAATTCGTGCTCATTGCCTTCATAACTGTAGGAATAATTTTTTTCTTTTGTTGCAAATTCTTAGTGTACCCAATTCCAATCATACTCTTTACTTGAAGTCCTGGTGATTTTTTTAGTGGTCCGAATATGCGTATCTTATCGTCATAGATTAAATCTAAATTATAGGTTGCAGAGAAGTTCTTCAAAATTTTAAAAGTAAACATATTGGTCATGTACAAATTAATATTCTCTGGCTTATTATAATAATTAGAGAAGAAATCGGCACGACCTCTATAATTGATATTTTCAAAAATCTTATTATTATAGTTAATGGTGACAAATAAACCCGTCTCTCTATTTACTTTTTGTCCCGGCTGTACACCATATTTACCCAAGGTTGAAAGTTTTTCATTCAATACCAATGTGGTTCTTGAAGTAACCGGAGAAAAGAATATGGATAAAGTGTTATCAGGTTTATAATCCAAACCTGCAGATAAAATAATATATGCTGGAGATAAAAAACTTGAAGTAAATATTGGGGTTGCTCCAAAACTATAGCCATCAAAAAATTGAGAACGGAAATTGAATAAGCCAGATACATACCAAACACCTGTGGTATCAATTTTATAACCATACTTACTCAAAAAATCTACACGGTCATCGTTTTTACGACCTCCCAAAGAAGTGGATTGAACAAAACCCAGGTTCACATCTAAATTATTATCCCAACCATGTCTATCTCTCTTAAAAAAAGTAAAATAGTTAAAGTAGCTATTGATCGCCATGTTAAAATTGTCTCCCCCAGCAGCCCAATTACTTAAAGAACTCTGTGAAAGGTTAAAATTATACATACCACCCTGTTTCCAATTCCAAGTGGAAGTATCTGCCTCTTTTTTGATACTTCTGGAAGTTTCAGACCTTAATTTAAGTAAGGTAAGGTCTTGAGCAAATAAGCTATTGAAACAAAAAATGAACAGCACAAACAAGGGGGATCTAAGCATCATTGCTATTTTTTACAAAGATATTCTAGAAAGACCTTAAATACGGCTGACAAGTTGACATATTATAGTTTTTTACGTTAAATTTGCAGTTCAAACAGCATATTGAATGGAATTATACGCTACTGGGGCAAGAGTGCATGATGAAAACAGACAAGGTGAGGCATTTTTGTCTGAAAGAAAAGATAGAAAATTTGATCAATTCTTCTATGTAGAGAGCTATGGTTGTGCGATGAATTTTGCAGATAGTGAAGTAGTTGCAGCTATTTTAGAAGAGAATGGATATGGTAGTACAAGAGATGTAGAAGCAGCAGATTTAATTTTAGTCAACACCTGCTCTGTTAGGGAAAAAGCAGAACAGACGGTCCGTAAGCGTCTTACAGAATTTAGAAAGCTTAAACAAGCCAAGCCTAGTTTATTAGTGGGCATTTTAGGATGTATGGCTGAAAGATTAAAAGCAAAATTATTAGAAGAAGAAAAATTAGTAGATATAGTTGTTGGCCCAGATGCTTATAGAACCCTACCCGATTTAATTAAAGAAGCAGGAACAGGTCAAAAAGCAGTGAATGTAATTTTAAGCAGGGATGAAACTTATGGCGATATCTCCCCTGTTAGATTAGGCGGAAATGGCATATCTGGTTTTGTATCTATTATGCGTGGATGTAATAATATGTGTAGCTTCTGTGTAGTGCCTTTTACTAGAGGACGTGAACGCAGTAGAGATGCCTATAGTATTGTTGCAGAAGCAAGGGATTTATTTAATCAAGGGTATAAAGAAGTTACTTTATTAGGACAAAATGTAGATAGCTATTATTGGAACAACCCAGAAACAAACGAGTCCGTAACTTTTGCATCACTTTTGGCTTCTGTTGCAGAAATTGATCCAGCATTGAGAGTAAGATTTAGTACCTCTCATCCTAAAGATATTACGGATGAAGTATTATTTACCATGACTAAATATGATAATATTTGTAATCATATTCATTTGCCAGTTCAAAGTGGAAGTACTAGAATGCTACAATTAATGAATCGTACGTATACAAGAGAATGGTATGTAGCAAAAGTTGCACGCATTAGAGAAATCATACCAGATTGCAGTATCACTTCGGATATTATTGCTGGATTCTGTACCGAAACAGAAGAAGATCATCAAGAAACATTAAGCCTAATGGATATTGCACAATATGATTTAAGCTATATGTATTTCTATTCTGAAAGACCGGGCACATTAGCAGCAAAAAGATACGAAGACGATATTCCTGAAGAAATAAAGAGAAGAGGATTACAAGAAATTGTTGACAAACAGTGGATCTTGTCTAATGAAAGTAACAAAAGAGATCTTGGAAAAACCTTTGAAGTATTGATTGAAGGAGAGAGTAAAAAAAGTAACCAAGATTGGATGGGTAGAAATAGTCAAGGTAAAGTAGTAGTGTTTCCTAAAGAGCAAAACCATTTACAAAAAGGCGATTATGCATTGGTTACGGTAAATCATTTTACTAAAGGCACTTTAATTGGTGCGTTAAAAAAATAAAGCATATGGATTTACAAGCATTAAAAAACAGGTTTAGTATTATAGGCAACACGCCTTCGCTAAACCATGCTTTAAATACAGCAGAACAAGTTGCTGCAACAGATTTGACTGTGTTGATTGTGGGAGAATCTGGTGTGGGTAAAGAAGTATTCTCTCAAATTATACATAGCTTATCTGCAAGAAAGCATAATCCATTTATTGCAGTAAACTGCGGTGCTATTCCAGAAGGCACTATCGACTCTGAATTATTTGGCCACGAAAAAGGTTCTTTCACTGGTGCAGTGGATAGCAGAAAAGGCTATTTTGAAACTGTAAATGGTGGAACCATCTTCTTAGATGAGATTGGAGAAATGCCTTTAGGTACACAAGCAAGATTACTTCGCGTATTAGAAACTGGTGAATTTATTCGTGTGGGTTCTTCAAAGGTTCAAAAAACAGACGTGCGTGTAATTGCCGCAACAAATAGAGAGTTATCCACTTTTACGCAAAAAGGTAAATTTAGAGAAGACTTATATTATCGTTTAAATACTGTCCCTATTCGTGTACCAAGTTTAAGAGATAGAAAAGAAGACATTCCTTTATTATTTAGAAAATTTGTTGTTGACTTTGCAGAGAAATATAAGACCAAACCTATTTTTTTAGACGAAGCTGCAAGAAATTTATTGACAACCTATGCATGGCCAGGCAATGTGCGTGAATTAAAAAACATGGCAGAACAAATTTCTGTTTTAAGTAAATCAGAACATATTGATGCAGATACCCTTGCTGGTTTTCTTCCCAAACCTCAGGATCAAAATAGGTCATTGGTTACGGGCTCTACCCCTGTTGGAGAATTTGCCAATGAAAGAGAAATATTGTACAAGCTTTTCTTTGATATGAAAAAAGATGTCAATGAATTGAAAAAAATGTTTTTTGAGATTTTACAAAATCCCAATATTGCACAACAAAACAATGGTTATACTAGAGACGCCATGTTAAATGAATTAAAAGACGATCTAGTGCCAACATCCATACAAAACAATAACTTACCTGCTCCAGTACCTGTTTTACAAAATCAGCCTGTTATTATTGACAACGAGATGCCTACGCATTATGAGATTGATGAGTCTTTAAATATAATGGATAAAGAAAAAGAGTTAATTTTAAAAGCCTTAAAGAAGCATAAAGGAAGAAGAAAAGATGCTTCAACAGATTTAGGCATAAGTGAAAGAACTTTATATAGAAAAATTAAAGAATACGACATTGAAGAATAAATTATTCACTATACAATTAGCTATCGTTCTGATAGTAGCCACACTTTTTTCAAGCTGTGGTATTTATAGTTTTAAGGATGCAGTGATTCCAGAAAATGTTAAAACCATAAAAATTGGTTTTATAGAAAACAAAGCAAGGTATGTGAATCCTCAGTTAGCCCCTTTATTGACCGATAAACTGCAGCAAAAAATTATCAGTCAAACCAAACTAACTAGAACCAACAGCGATGATGCACATTATCAAATTTATGCCACTATCACTAATTACGATCCTTCCCAAACAGTCGGTGTTAGTGAAAGACAAGCAAGTACCAATAGATTAACAGTCACTGTTCATGTCATCTTAAAAAAGACCTTAGATAATAAAGAACAAGAATTTGATGTGAGCCGAAATTTTGACTTCTCTGCCAATTTGAGTTTAAGTCAGGCAGAAGCACAATTAATGGAAGACATTGTACGTAATATAAGTGACGATATATTTAATCAAATTTTTTCAAACTGGTAATGAATATGAAAGAAGCGGCACTACAGACATTACTAAAGCAGTGGACAGGCTCAACCAATTTCGAATTGGTTGAAACCAGTTTATTGGAACAAATACAACAGGAATATCCTTTTAGTCCAAGTACTAATTTGTTATTGGCTAAAAAATACCAAATAGATGGTTCTCCTCTTTTTGAAGCACAGGTGCAAAAAACAACCAATTTCTTCCCATCCGCCTTACACTTACATCAATGGATACAAACCAAGTTATCCGCTGAAGTCAATGAGGCCCCCGTAAAGTTGACCAATATTCTAACCGAACAATTGGCCCAATTTCAGGAACCCTTAAAAGAAGAAAAATTAAGTTTTGAGCACGAGGAGCACCCAACCCTGCAGAGAGATTATTTTGCTGCTCAGGGCATCGATATAGACCTTAGTAGAGTTCCTCAGGATAAGTTCACCAAGCAGCTTAGAAGCTTCACAGCATGGCTTAAAGTGCTAAAACATGCCGATATTGAACAAAATACCCCGGAAATAGTCGAAGAACAGGAGAAAATCATCACTGCAATAGCAGAAAAAGCCAATAAAGCAGAAGATGTAATCACCGAGTCTATGGCCGAAATATGGGCAAAACAGGGTAATAAACGCAAGGCAATTGACACTTATTCTAAATTAAGTTTTATTTTTCCTGAAAAATCCGTTTATTTTGCGTCTCGAATTGAACAATTAAAACAAAAGAAATAATGATTACTCTATTTATCATATTGATTATCGCAGCTTGTATTGGATTAGGTTTTATGGTATTGATCCAAAACCCTAAAGGTGGTGGCTTAAATGCTAACGTAGGTGGTTTAACCAACAATTTCATGGGCGTTAAGCAAACAACCGATGTGTTGGAAAAAGGTACTTGGATTTTCGCAACTGTAATTGCCATTTTAGCAATGACATCTACCATGTTTCTTAAAGGCGGTACAACTAGCTCTGAGAAAGGTATTTTAGACAAAGTGAATACATCTACTACCACTACTCCTGCTCAAACTGCTACTCCAGTAGCTCCAGCTCCAGTAGATTCTTCTAAGAAATAAGTAGACTCTTAATAAATTTTTAGCTTACAGCTATTTGTCCCCACCCTTCAAAAGGTGGGGATTTTTATTGTATTTTAGTTGTGATGAAAAAACTAATTCTATCCATATTAATAAGTACCCTAGTATTTTATTTATTCTTTGTGGTGCTTATAAAAAGCACACACTTTAATGGCGAGAAAGCCCATTTTGAATACAAGGCGGAGGGTCTGGATCAATTAGCAGATAGTTTAGTATCCCAAAAAATCATATTTGAAAAGACTAGCTTCTTATTATTAGCCAAAGTTTTTAAAGTAGAAGAAAAGATTAAACCAGGCAGATACTTAGTTAAAAGAAAAACCAGCTTGCTAAGCTTGATTAGAATGCTAAGAAATAATCAACAAGCAACAGTAAAATTTATATTAAACAAAGTGAGGACAAGAGCCGAGCTTGCCGCCTTGGTTGGGAAGACATTCGACTTGGATAGTGCATATTGTGCAAGTTATTTTAATAACAATGATTCACTTGCTGCTTTTAATACAGATACCACTCAATTATTAAGTTTATTTATTCCTGATACTTATGAATTTTATTGGAGTACGCCACTTCCAAAATTTATGCAGAAAATGCAATCTAATGCAACTCGTTTTTGGTCTGTGAAAGATAGACAACAAAAAGCGGCGAATAAAGGCATGAGCATTAAAGAAGTGTATACCTTAGCCTCGATTGTAGAAGAAGAAACTAATTTTGATTCTGACAAAAGATTAATTGCTAGTGTATATCAAAATAGGATTAAAAAAAGTATGCCTTTACAAGCATGCCCAACCATTAAATACGCAATGCAAGATTTTAGTTTAACCAGAATTTATGAAAAGTATTTAACCAACCCATCTCCCTATAACACCTATAACCACCGTGGATTACCTCCGGGGCCTATATGTACACCTTCTCCAAAAACAATAGACTTAGTGTTGGATGCTCCTACAACTGACTATCTATATTTTGTAGCGAAGGCAGATTTTAGTGGCTACCATCATTTTAGTAGTACATATGAAGAGCATAACAAATATGCCAAAGAATACCAGATTAAACTAGACCAATACCAACAGAAAAAAGCCCAACAAGCTAAACAATAAAACAATTGAAACAATTAAAACAAATAGCTTCTTTTATTCAACTTTTATTGTTGCCTATATTTCATTTTTTGAAAAGAAGAGCAAAAAGCATTCAGTTGCCTGGTTTTCAGCAGATCAATCTATACCAAATTATTAAGTTCTTAACCAAGCAGTTAAATACCCTTGGATTATACGATCGCGCATCTGCTATTTCTTTTAACTTAATTATGGCCTTACCAGCAGGTTTATTGTTTTTGTTTTCTATCATCCCCTACTTTCCAAAAACTTTAAAAGCCAAAAAACAAATACTAGCTATTTTTAAAGATATCTCTCCGAATTCAAGCACCTATAGATTCATCTCGGAAATCATCAACGATTTATTGAGTAAACATGTGGGTATATTTTCTTTCGGTTTCATTCTATTACTTTTTTACGCTTCTAATGCGATGACAGGTATCATTAGAAGTTTCGATAAGTCGATTATGCAAAACAAGCCATTCTTTTTACACCAAAGAATGCGCGCATTAAGATTGACATTGATATTGTTCTTATTGGTCTTTGCAAGTTTGATTGTATTAATTGGACAAGATCAATTAGCTATTTTACTTAGAGAGGTATTTGATATAAAGAAAAAAACCATTCTTCCTTATTGGAATACACTTAGATGGGTGGTTATTATTTTATTACTATTTTATGGTAATGCCTTTATTTATAAATACGCGCCTCATATTAAAGAGAAATGGCCATTAATGTCTCCTGGAGCATTGATGTCTACATTCTTAATGTTAGCCACCACTTTGGGCTTTTCTTATTGGGTGAATAATTTTAGTGCCTACAATAAAGTATACGGATCTATTGGTACCGTATTAATTGTAATGACTTTAATATACATCAATGCCCTTATCCTACTAATTGGTTTCGAATTAAATGTAAGTATTGAAGTACTTAAAAAAGAGCAGGATCAGGTTGACTATTTTAACTAAGCCTTGTTCGCCATATCTGGAATTTCTGCAACCTTATAGGCACCTGCATCCAATTTCGCCTTTGTTTCGCTAAATGCTTTTAAAGTTAAATCAATCTCTTCCTGAGTATGTACTGCAGTTGGGATTAATCTATAAATGATATGTCCTTTTGGTATAACTGGGTATACAACAATTGAACAGAATATTTTATAGTTCTCTCTAATGTCCATCACCATAGCAGTTGCTTCTTCCACACCACCTTTCATGTATACTGGAGTTACTACTGAATCTGTCTTACCAATATCAAAACCCTTTTCTTTCAATCCATTTTGCAATGCCAATGCGTTCTTCCATAAATTATCTTTTAATTCAGGCTTAGATCTTAATAATTCTAAACGCTTTAAATTCCCCACCACATATGGCATGGGTAAACTTTTTGCAAATATTTGAGAACGGATATTATAACGGATATAGTCAATAATGGTTCTTGGCCCAGCCATGAATGCTCCAATGGATGCCATACTCTTTGCAAAAGTAGAGAAGTATAAATCTATTTCGTCTTGACATCCTTGTTCTTCGCCAGCACCAGCACCTGTTTTGCCTAGTGTACCAAAACCATGCGCATCATCCACTAATAAACGGAAAGGCACTTTCTTTTTAAGGGCCGCAATTTCTTTTAATTTACCTTGGTCACCAGCCATACCAAATACTCCTTCTGTAATAACCAAGACACCGCCTGTTTGTTGTTTGTCTACCAATGCTTGTGCTCTTAATAATTGCTTTTCACAATCCTCTACATCGTTATGCTTGAATACAAAACGGTGTCCAGGAATCATTCTTAAAGCGTCGATAATACAGGCGTGACACTCTGCATCATATACCACCACGTCATGTCTACCACAGATAGCATCAATAGCACTCATGATACCTTGGTAGCCATAGTTCATTAAAATGGAGTCTTCTTTATGTACAAATTCGGCTAATTCTTTTTCTAATTGCTCGTGCAAATCACTATTTCCACTCATCATTCTTGCACCCATTGGCAAGGCTAATCCATATTGAGCACTTGCATCCGCATCTGCTTTTCGCACTTCAGGATGATTCGCCAAGCCTAAATAGTTATTCAAACTCCATACAATCATTTCCTGACCTCTAAATTTCATTTTAGAACCCACTTCACCTTCTAATTTCGGGAAGGCAAAATAGCCATGTGCTCTTTCACGATGCTGACCAATTGGTCCGTAGTTCTTGATTAACCTTTCAAAAATATCTGCCATATTGTATTAATTATTAATGCAAATTTAATCATTTTTTGGCTTTTTAGGCTTAATAAATAAGCGTAATTTGCACAACAAGTAAACATTCAAACAATGAAATTCTTTAGTATCCTTACCTGCAGTATTTTGAGCCTAAGTGCTATAGCGCAAAATCAAACTAAAAACACCCAAAGCAATAAGCCTAAATTAGTAGTGGGCATTATGGTGGATCAAATGAGATGGGATTATATCAATAAGTATAAAGCGCATTTTAGCAGTGCTAATGGATTCTTGAGATTATTGAATGAAGGAGCTACTTGTGACTTTACCATGATACCATATGTACCTACTGTTACTGCTGTTGGTCATGCTACGGTTTATACTGGTTCAGTTCCTGCATTAAATGGTATTTCAGGTAATAATTGGTTTGATAATTACACGCAAAAATCTGTTTATTGCGTAGAAGACAATACTGTCAACTCTGTAGGCATTGAGAATAGCGCTGCAGGAAAAATGAGCCCAGCCAATTTATGGACAACTACCATTGGTGACGAACTTAAAATGGCAACTAACTTTAAAAGTAAAGTAATCGGATTATCTATAAAAGACAGAGGGGCAATTTTGCCAGCCGGCCATTCTGCTGATGGCGCATTTTGGTATGATTCTAAAACTGGTAAATTCATTAGTTCTACTTATTATGCAAAGGAACTTCCAACATGGGTTAGTAATTATAATAATCAACATCGTGTAGACAGTTTATATATTAAGGGCTGGAATTTGAGTTTGGCTAAATCGGTTTACGAAGCCAATTGTGATCAAGATATAAACGATTATGAATCTACCCCATTGGGTAAAGAGCAAAAAGGATTTCCATATACTTTATCTCAATTTATAGGTAAAGATTATGGTAAAGTAGCTAGTACACCACATGGCAACACTATACTTGCTGAATTAGCTGAACAAGCCATTATCAACGAAAAAATGGGACAAGATGATATCACAGATTTATTAGCTGTAAGCTTTTCGTCACCAGATTATATTGGCCATAGCTTTGGTCCAGATTCATGGGAAACAATGGATGGCTATATTAAATTAGATGCTACTCTTGCAAAACTATTTGCTGTTTTAGATAAGCAAGTGGGTAAAAATAATTACACTGTATTCTTAACAGCAGATCACGCTGTTGCACATGTGCCTGGATTTTCAAAAAAGCACCATTTACCAGGCGGAGTAGTTAGTGAAGACCAACTTCAAAAAGATTTGACCAAGTATATAGTAAGTAAAGGTTTTGATGCGAAATTAATTAGCTCTGCTAGAGAATACAATATTCATTTCAACACTTCATTAATGGAAACATTAGGTGTAGAAAGATCTAAACTAATTCAATTATGTAGACAATATTTAGAGAAAATGCCTGATGTTTTACAAGTAGTTGATACAAGAAATGCTGCATTGGCTCCTATGCCAGCTGCATTGAGAGAAAGGATTGTTAATGGCTTTAATGCTCAAAGATCTGGCGACCTATTTGTAGTAACTAAATCTGGCTATGTTGATGGATTTGCAACAGGTACTTCTCATGGTGTACTATATAATTACGATGCACATATTCCATTATTATTTTGGGGCAAAGGCATTCAACATAAAACTGTTAACACACCTACATATATGACGGATATTGCACCTACCATCACAACCCTATTAGGTATTCAAATGCCAAGTGGGTCTATCGGCAAACCAATTGTGGATGTACTTAAATAATTTATGACTTAGCTCATACATTAAAATGGAAATAAATATTAACTTCAAATAATACTTTAAATAATACAACTATGAAAAAATTATCAATTTTATTTTTAGGTCTTGCTTTAACTGTTTCTGCAATGGCAAATTGTGATGGCAAATGCAAAGACAAATCTAAATGTGCAGAATGTAAAAAAGAAGCAAGCGCACATAAGTGTAATAAAGCTTGTCACAAAGACGGCGCAGGTCATGTTGCTAGTCATGGTGAAAAAGGACATAAGTGCACAGCAGAATGTAAAAAATAATTCTCTAGATTTACCCAAAAAAATAGCCACTCAATATAGAGTGGCTATTTTTTTATTCTTACGATAAAAGCTTAAGCTAACTTCTTTTGTAAATTGCTATCTAAAGCATCTAAGAATTCTTCAGTGTATACATAGTGTTCACCATGTTTTACTTTATTGCCATGTACACAAACTGCTAAGTCCTTTGTCATAATTCCAGACTCAACTGTTTCAACACAAACTTCTTCCAATGCCTTTGAGAAACGAATTAACTCTTGGTTATTATCTAATTGACCTCTAAATTCTAAACCTCTTGTCCATGCGAAAATAGAAGCAATTGGATTAGTAGAAGTTCTGTTTCCTTTTTGGTGCTCACGGAAGTGACGAGTTACAGTACCGTGTGCAGCTTCTGCTTCCATTACTTTACCATCTGGGGTAATTAATGTAGAAGTCATTAAACCTAAAGAACCAAAACCTTGTGCTACTGTGTCAGACTGTACATCACCATCATAGTTTTTACAAGCCCATACAAAATTACCGTTCCACTTTAATGCACTCGCAACCATATCATCAATTAATCTGTGCTCATAAGTGATACCAGCTTCTGCATATTTTGCTTTGAATTCATTTTGATACACTTCTTCAAATATATCTTTGAAACGACCGTCATATTTCTTTAAGATAGTATTCTTTGTAGATAAGTACAAAGGCCATTTTTTAGCCAAAGCTTGATTGAAACAAGCTCTTGCGAATCCAAAAATACTTTCATCTGTATTGTACATTGCCATTGCAACACCATCTCCTTTGAAATTAAACACTTCAAATTCTTGAACAGTTCCATCTTCACCTTCAAATTTCACTGTCAATTTTCCCTTCCCTTTAGTAACAAAGTCAGTTGCACGGTATTGATCACCAAAAGCATGACGACCAATACAAATAGGTGCAGTCCAGTTAGGCACTAAACGTGGCACATTTGAACAAACGATCGGCTCTCTGAATACAGTACCATCTAAGATATTTCTGATAGTACCATTTGGGCTCTTCCACATTTGCTTTAACTTGAACTCTTCAACTCTTTGCTCATCAGGTGTAATTGTCGCACACTTGATACCCACTCCATATTGCTTAATGGCATTGGCAGCATCAATAGTTACCTGATCGTTTGTTTGATCACGGTACTCCATACCTAAATCGTAATATTTAATGTCTAGTTCTAAATAAGGCAAGATCAACTTGTCCTTAATAAACTTCCAAATAATCCTTGTCATTTCATCACCATCCAATTCAACAACTGGATTGGCCACTTTGATTTTTTGTCCCATAAATGTTAAAAATTTTGTCTGCAAATGTACTAAATGTAACAATACATATTACATATTAAACCTGATTGACGATCAATACTGGGATATCCACTTTATGCCTAACAGACTCAATGGTTTCCCCAAAAATATAGTCTTTCCAACCTTGGTGCTTATGTGCCCCCATTACTAACAATTGTGCGTTATAACTTCGCACAATTCGAACAATCTCATTAACCCTATTGCCATAGCCCAAACTAGTGTTTACTTGGTAACCTTTTGCTTGAAGCGCATGTGCATATTTTTCTAATCTTATTTGGTCTTTTCTGGTCTCTTCATCATCACTAGCATCCGCTAAATACTTTGCCGTTGCACTCTCTACAATATGAATAAATATAAACTCTGTCGCTTGATGTGCATGTTGTACAGCGGACTTTATAAGTTTAGCATCTGATAATGAAAAGTCAACAGCTATGGCAATTTTATTCACTGGTAAATCATGTGATAAATCTAATTCTATTAATGCTCCATGAAAATCTGCATCTTTAGTTTCATCTCTTTTTCTGAATAAAGGATACAATGTTATAAATACAATTAAAACTGCGAAAAAGACAATTACCGCAATTAAAAAAACCTTTAATAAAAGACTATTGGAATTTTCTATGAAAGTAGTGGCGAAATCAAGTACTAAATGACTATTCAAATACACCAAGATCGTAGCCACTAACCAAGATAAGCCTTTAACTTTCCAGCCAATAGCAAATTCGCCCATCGTTATTTTATCACTCACAAAATGTATTAAGGGGATAACAGCAAAACCTAATTGAAGACTTAAAATGACTTGACTAAAAATTAACAATGCATCCACCCTACCTTCTCCCATTATTCCTATAACTAAAACCGCTGGTACAATAGCTACTAATCTTGTTAATAGTCTTCTTATCCATGGATTCAATCTAATTTTTAAATACCCTTCCATTACAATTTGACCGGCCAAAGTCCCCGTTACTGTAGAACTTTGTCCAGCTGCGATTAAGGCAATTGCAAATAATATTGGGGCTAATTTTGATCCTAATAAAGGTGCCAATAAAGAATGGGCTTCTTCTATTTTTGCAACCTGTGTATGACCTGTTGCGTAAAATGCAGTAGCGGCTAAAATTAAAATAGATGCATTCACAAAAAAAGCAGCATTGAGCGCAACAGCACTATCAATAAAATTATACAAAATTGATTTTCGAATACCCTTTGGATGACGATCTATTTTTCTGGTTTGAACTAAAGCAGAATGTAAATACAAATTATGGGGCATTACAGTGGCTCCAATTATTCCGACAGCAATATATAATGCTTCAGGGCTTAATGCAGTAGGAATAAAACCTTGAATGGCATAAGATAAATTAGGTTTAGCAATAAACAACTGTACAAAAAAGCTCATTCCAATGGTGGCTACCAATAAAATAATGAAAGCCTCCATCTTACGGATACCATACTTCTGCAAAAACAAAAACAAGAAAGTATCCAATACTGTAATACAGGTACCATACATTAAGGGTAAGCCAGTCAATAATTTAATACCAATGGCCATTCCTAATACTTCGGCTAAATCAGTTGCAGCAATGGCTAATTCTGCCAATATGTATAAAATGAAGTTTACTGCAGGTGGATAAGTTTCTCTGTTCACTTGGGCCAAATCCAGTCTTCTTACTATTCCTAATCTAGCACTTAAACTTTGTAATAAAACCGCCATTAAATTACTCAAAAGAAGTATCCAAATAAGCTGGTAACCAAATGCAGCACCTCCAGCCAAATCAGTGGCCCAATTCCCTGGGTCCATATAACCAACGCTCACTAGATATGCTGGGCCTATAAAAGCAAGCAACTTTCTCCACCCTTTCTTGTTTTGAACAGGAACTGATTCGTGTAAAGTATCTAATGATTTGTCTGACATAACTATGATTGTAAATTTATGCCTATTTTAGTAAAAATTATTACTACATGCGAAATTGGTATTGGATAGCTGTATTGTGCTGTTTTATGGCATGTTCCGAAAAAAAGGCTGATTTATCTGGAAACACCCCTCTAAAAATTAACGAATTTAATAAGGTATTCAAAACCGTGAGCTTACCTATTAATATTTCAGATACCAATTTGACTAAAATAAGAGATACACTAGAAATTGGCGCAAAAGCATTGGCTCAATTTGTTCCTGATTCTGTTGTAGAAAAAATTATTTCTTCCAAAGATAAAAAAGCAATTCTCTACCCTCTTTTAAAAATAGAAAAAGAAACAGAATATTATTTGATGTTAAATGTTCATCAACCTTCAAAAGATGAGATTGCAGTGGTAGTGTTCAGTAAAAAAAATGAATACCTAGATTATAAAATAATTACATCATTCTTAACTGAGCATAAAGGTTCAAGACATTATGGAAAATCTGTTTCTATAAATAAAGAACCCACATTTATGGTTGAAGAAAATAAAATGGACGAAGAGAATGTTTTAGTATATGAAAAAAATGGATGGGCTTTTACAGAAAATAATTTTAGATTGATCTACTTTGATAGCAATAAAAAGCCTGAATCTAAAACCATTATTAATCCAATTGATACATTGGCTACTAGCAATACTTATAGTGGAGATTATGCAAGAGATGCAAAGAATTTTATTTCATTGAGAGATTTTACTGGCGTTGCTAACAAGTATCAGTTTTTTATGCACTTTGAAAAGAAAGAAGGTACTTGTAATGGAGAATTAAAAGGCTTATTGAGTTTCAATAAAAACCAAGCTACCTATACAGAAAAAGGCGATCCTTGTATCATACATTTCACTATATCAGGTCAAATAATTAAAATTAAAGAAGATGGTAATTGTGGTAATCACCGCAATATGACCTGCTATTTTAATGACTCTTACGATAAGAAAAGAAAGTCGAAAAAGAAGAAATAATCCACAATTGTTGATTGCAAACGATTGTTATCCACAGCTAAATGTGTAATAAGTACATTTTAGTCAAATAGGATTATATTGCACTCCTATTTAAACAAACCCATCCCTATTATGAGTTTTAGAAATTATCAAGTGCCTTACAAAATCAACGAGAAGTATAGTAAAAAGGCAGCTTATTTTTCCATGGAGTTCGCTATTCATCAACCACTAAAAATATATAGTGGAGGATTAGGCTTTTTAGCAGGTTCTCATTTAAGAAGTGCATTCGAATTAAACCAAAATATGATTGGTGTAGGTATCCTTTGGAAATATGGTTATTATGATCAAGCAAGAAACCAAGACCAAAGTTTACAAGTAACTTTTATGGAGAAGATCTATAGCTTCTTAGAAGATACAGGAATCAAATACCAAATTTTAATTCACGATCATCCAGTTTGGGTGAAAGCATATTATTTAGCACCAAATACATTCTGCAGTGCTCCATTGTTTTTATTGAGTACTGATTTACCAGAAAACGATTATGTGTCTCAAACAATCACACATAGATTATATGATGCGAATGTTGCCACTAAGGTTGCTCAATTTATTTTATTAGGGGTTGCAGGTGCAAAACTAATCGACGAGATTGGATTTAATCCAGATGTATATCACTTAAATGAAGCACATGGTTTTTCTAGTGCTTTCTATTTATTGAATAAGTATAAATCATTGGATGAAGTAAAAAAACGTTTAGTATTCACAACACATACACCAGAAGAAGCAGGTAACGAAAAGCATGATATTTATTTATGTCATAAAATGGGTTATTTCTGTGGATTAAGTATTGATGAAGTAAGAAAATTAACAGGTATTCAAGATGATCAATTCAATCACTCATTAGCTGCATTACGTTTTGCAAGAAAAGCAAATGGTGTATCTGAATTACATGGTCATGTAAGTAGAGAAATGTGGGGTAAATACGAAGGTATCTGTCCTATTGATCATATTACCAATGCACAAAACTGGCGTTATTGGGCAGACAAGCAATTATACAAATTTGCAGAAGCAAATGACGAAGCTGGTTTTGATGACAGAAAATGGTATTTAAAAAAGCGTGCTTTTGAAATTGTAGCTGACCAAACTGGTAAACAATTTGATCCAAAAGTATTGACTATTGTTTGGGCAAGACGTTTCGCAGGCTATAAGCGTGCAGACTTCTTATCTTGGGATTTAGAGCGCTTTGAAAAATTACTAGCCAACATAAAGCACCCAGTACAAATCATATTTGCAGGTAAGCCATACCCTGTTGACCATCCGGCAATTAACCAATTCAATCATTTAGTGCATTTAAGTAAAAAATACAATAATGTAGCTGTATTGGTTGGATATGAATTAGCATTGAGTAAGCG
>JBJOIU010000022.1:0-29616 GCA_046046935.1 Bacteroidota bacterium | reverse complement strand
ATGATGTCTTGTAAATTTTGTACCCACTTGATACCCTAAAAAATCTGCAGGACTTTGCAATTGGGCAAAAGCCAAAATTGGACATATTACCAATACCAAAACCCCTTTCCATTTAGCAGCTACTAGTTTCATGATTTGTATGATTTTATTATAAAAATTTATCTACGGAATAAGCTTAAAATTAAGTAATTTAACGTTTCAAATAGTGATTATGAACAAGACCTTTACGACCATTTTTCTAGCAGCTCTTTTAACGCTAACTGCGGCAACAAGTAATGCACAGCAATTCTTTAAAAAACACCCTCAAATCAACCCTTTTAATTACCAATTGGTAAAAGAAGCCGAATTTGACCATGCCGCTGTGACCAGTGCACATCCTTTGGCAAGTATGGTAGGTGCTGCAATTATGAAAGATGGTGGTAATGCCTATGATGCAGCCATTGCAGTGCAATTTAGTTTAGCTGTGGTACACCCAGGTGCAGGTAATATTGGAGGAGGAGGTTTTATGTTGGCAAGAAATAAAGATGGCAAATTGATTGGAATAGATTTTAGAGAAGCTGCCCCAAGCAAGGGACATAGAGATATGTATTTAGATGAAAAAGGAAATCCTTCCAATACTCTTTCTAGAGACGGTGCTTCTGCAAGTGGCATACCTGGTTCTGTTGCTGGAATGTTTGAAATTCTTAAGTATGCAAAACTTCCAATGGCTAAATTGATTCAACCTTCTATTGAATTAGCTGCAAACGGATATGTAATCACAGAAAAAGAAGCTAGAGGATTAAATGCTACAAGAAATCAATTTTTAAAGAATAGTTCTGCCCCAAGTGCATTTACACAAAAAGAACAATGGAAGGCAGGTGATACATTAGTGCAAACAGATTTGGCCAACACACTTACACGCATCCAGCAAAATGGATTAGCTGGATTTTACGAAGGTGAAACAGCTGCCTTAATCATCAAAGAAATGGCTTATAGTAAGGGTATTATAAGTTTAGAAGACTTGAAAAACTATCAACCTAAATATAGAACGCCTTTAGAATTTGATTATAGAGGACATCATATCATCAGTTTTTCTCCACCAAGTAGCGGTGGAATTCTAATTGCACAAATGATGCAAATGATTCAACCTTATGATGTTCAAAAAATGGGTTTAAATAGCCCTGCAGTAGTAAGTTTAATGGCCGAGTCTCAAAGAAGAGCATACGCAGATAGAGCTGAACATATGGGCGATCCTGATTTTTATAAAGTGCCCACTAAAATGCTAATTAGCAATAAATATGCACAACAAAGAATGAGCGATTACCAAGTAGGTGTTGCAGGACAAAGTAAAAATATTCAGGCTGGTAAGGCATATGAAAGCGAACAAACCACCCATTTTAGCGTAATAGACAAAAAGGGTAATATGGTTGCCATCACAACAACATTGAATGATACTTATGGTAATAAAACAATTGTAGCAGGTGCAGGATTTTTATTGAACAATGAGATGGACGATTTTAGTATTAAGCCAGGAGTGCCTAATATGTATGGAGCAATAGGTGGAGAAGCCAATTCTATTCAGCCAGGCAAAAGAATGTTAAGTTCTATGACACCTACCCTAGTTACTGTTAATAATAAACCTTATTTAACTATTGGTACTCCAGGTGGCACTACCATTCCTAATCAGGTATACGAAGGCTTAGTGAACATGATTGATCACAAAATGAGCTTAAAAGCTGCTATTGATGCTCCAAGATTCCATCATCAATGGATGCCAGATAATATTTCTTTTGAAGTAGACTTCCCAGAAGCAACCATCGAAGCATTAAAAGCAATGGGTTACACGACAGCCAAAAGAGGATATTTTGGTAGAATGGACGGTGTAGTTATCCTAAATAACGGTAAAAAACAAGCGGCTGGGGATAAAAGAGGCGATGATAGCGTAGCAGGGTTCTAGTGTTTTTTTGTACTTTTACAAAAACAGATTTTGCACCCCAACAAGCTTCGTTTTATTAGAATTTTTATAGCTTCATTAGTAGGCCTGTTGCTGCTTTTGTATTTATTCATTCAGATTCCTTGGGTTCAAAATAAGTTAGTTCAAAAAGCTACTCAATCTCTTTCCACAAGTCTTGGCACAGAAGTAAAAGTGGGCAAAGTTGGCTTTACATTATTCAATAGTATCGACCTACAAGAAATTCTTATTAGAGACCAGCAAAAAGACACCCTACTCTATACCCATTCACTAAAACTAAGAATATCGGATATCCTTTTTTCAAGTTCAAGGTCAACTATCAAATACATTGGATTGGAGGGAGCTAAAGTATACCTGCATAGAAAAACAGAAAAATGGAATTATCAATTTTTAGTAGACTACTTATCAAAAGACACGACAAAAAAGAATGGTTCTTTTGATTTGAAAAAAATTGAAATAGCTCAAATTAATTTTCTACAAGATGATGAGTGGATTGGACAAAGTATGCGATTACAAGCTTCCAATATTATTGCCAATTTAGGTGCCTTTAACGATAGTCTTATAAAAATTGATCAATTAGCCGCAAATAAACCTTTTTATACCATACAAAATAAAAAAGGCTTGCGTCCAACTGTACTTAAGACATTGACAAAATTGCCATTAGGTGGTCTCTATTTTAATAATCCAAATACAGTTATTCTAGCTAAGCAAATAAAAATATCTCAAGGAAAACTTTGGATTGAAAATGATTTTGCCAAACCTACAGAACATTTTGACGGATTCCATATTAGATTAAATGAATTGAATGCTCAAATTGATAATGCAAGCTTTATAAAAGATACTATTAAAGCGAAAGTTCAATTAAGCACCAAGGAAAGATCTGGCTTTGTCATACAACAATTAAAAACTCAGTTTAGAATGACTCCAACTATCATGGAGTTAAATAAACTTTTCATTAAAACCAATAAGAGCATTCTTGGCCCCTATTATGCCATGGAATACAAAGACTTGGTGAATGACTTTAATGATTATATCAACAAAGTGACCATGAAAGCGCAACTTGTAAATGCGCAAATTGCCACAGACGACATTGCTTATTTTGCACCTGAAATAAAAAATATTCACCAAAAAGTAAATGCCAGTTTTAGGTTTAAAGGTACGGTGGCAGACTTTCAAACAGAAGGACTTTCAGCACAGTATAATAACTCTTTTGTTAAAGGAAATTTTAGTATGAAGGGAATTCCAAACATGCGTTCTACTCAAATTAATTTTAGCGATGTTTATGCTAAAACTAATTACCAAGACTTATTACAATGGATCCCTAGTCTAAGTTTAATAAAAGATTTACAAGTTAACCAATTAGGCAATCTATTATTCAAAGGGAAATTTGATGGCACTTTGTATGATTTCAATGCTGACGCAAATATACAATCAGCTTTAGGTAAAGCAGAAACAGCTATTAGGATTCAATTTCCAATTAATGGAGAACCCGTCTACGAAGGCAAGCTTTCTACCCAACGTTTTAATATTGGTAAATTATTGGCTATCGAAGATTTGGGCTGGGTCAATTTTAATGGAAAAATTGCTGGCAGTTCTTTCTCTATTGAAAAAGTGAAAACCAATATTGAAGGCGCTATAGATTCAATAGAATATAAAAAATATATCTATACCCATATTAACACCAATGGTATCCTACAGAAAAAAGCATTTGATGGGGCATTTAAAATAAAAGATCCAAACATTAATTTAATTAGCAACGTTCAAATTGATTTTAAAAATGAGCTACCTAGCTTCAATGCTGTAGGTGATTTAATCAACGCCAATTTTAAAGAGCTATACTTCACAAACAACCCTATTCAATTAACTGGAGTAATTGATGTCAATTTTAAAGGTAATAATATTGATAATTTTGACGGAGCTGCTAAATTGTACAATGGCCAATTAAAAGGCACTTCTTCGACGATTAACTTTGACTCTCTAACAATAAGCTCAACAGTTGAAAAAGGAAATAAAAAGATCAGTATCGCTAGTGATGATGTTCAAGCTATTATTAAAGGAAAATTTGACTTAGTGCATTTGCCTGCAAGTGTACAATACTTTGTAAGAAGTTATTTACCTACTTATATACCTGCCCCTACAAAAAATCCAACCAATCAGCAGTTTGACATTAGCATCAAAACAAATTATTTTGAACCATATATTAGAATATTTAACCCCGCTTTTTCTGGCTTTAACAATATTCAAATTTCCGGTTCTTTAAATACCATCAATAAAACCATTATTGCCAAAGGCAATATACCATTTGCTCAATGGAAAGAATTGGCAATCAGAAAAGGAATGATAGATGCAAGAGGATCTAAAGACTCTTTATTCCTACAAATTAATGCTCTAAGTGTTAATCTTACTGATAGCTTTAGTTTGGTGCAACCAAATATTAAAATTGCTACTAGTAATGATGTTTCACTCATTGCATTAGACGCCTCTAGTAAATCTGCACTTCAATTAATGCACTTGAATGGCATAATTAATACCTATTCTGATGGCTTAGCGATCAAGTGGTCTCCATCCTACTTTGTATTGAATCAGAAAAAATGGGATATTGAAAATGGCGGACAATTAAGTATTCGTAAAAACAATACTTATGCCAAGAATTTTAAATTATCTCAAGGTTTGCAAGAATTAATAGTCAATAGTGGAACTAATAATAAAAGTTTACAAGTAAATATTAAAAATATCATTTTAGGTGATTTAACCAAAGTGTTTTTCAGTTATCCTAATTTAGAAGGATTAACCAATGGGACCATTCAATTAAATGATATCTATGAAAACTTTCATTTAGCTTCTCAATTAAATATCGAACAATTTAGCTTTAATAACGAGCTAATAGGATTAGCAAAAACAACTATTGGATATAATAATAAAACGGGGGTGATTCCATTTGAAATAAATGCCCCTAACACTGGATATAATTTATTAGCAAAAGGAACATACAATATCAAAGATTCTTTAAATCCCTTGGATGCAGATCTTATTTTAAACCATTCAAATTTTGGATTGGTGGAACAATTTATTGGAGGTATTCTTCATAAATTAAATGGAAGAGCGACTGGACAAATTCATTTTGGTGGCAGAATTGAAAACCCCTACCTACTTGGTTCAGCTATTTTAGATAAAGCATCTTTTGTGGTTGATTATACCAAGGTCCCTTATTTTATAGATAATGCTACAATTGTATTTAACGATGAAGGTATTGACTTTGGCAATATTCAGTTAAAAGATCGATTCAATAGACCTATTCAATTCAAGGGAAAAATTCTTCAACAAGGTTTTAAACACTTGGTATATGATATGGAGATGAGTAGTCCTAAAACGGAACTGCTCAATATGGAGGCAATTGACAATCCTTATTATTATGGCAAGGCTGTCGGTAAGGCATTTATGACCATTAAAGGCCCAGAAGAGAATATTAAAATGGATATAAAAGCTGATGTTAACGATAGCTCTCATATTTATTTGCCTAATACGAGTAGTAAGGAAACAGGTAAGTCAGAATTTATTGTGTTCAAAAAATATGGAAAAACTGCCATCAAAAGCGCAGACATTCCTAGTTTCAATTTAGTGGTAGATTTAGATGTAACAGCCAATAATAAAACACAGATAGACCTCATTTTTGATGACTTAACTGGAGATGTAATTAAAGCAGTTGGTAATGGTAGAATCAAAATGAGAATGGGAAATATTGAACCTTTAACAATGAGAGGTAAATACAATATTGAATCTGGGAAATATGATTTCAACTTTCAATCCTTTATTAAAAAACCATTTGAATTAATTCCAGAAGCAGGCAACTACATCGAATGGACAGGTGACCCATTGAATGCTGATATACATATTGATGCAAGATATACAGCAGAAAGAGTTAGTTTAAATGAATTAGTAGGCACCTCTAATTTTAGCAATGCAGTTAGAACCTACAGAGGCAATGTATACGTTATTGCTGCACTAAGAAATAAATTATCCAGCCCTGAAATTAAATTTAGCCTAGCCTTTCCTCAGGGTAATCCAATTAGCTCTGACAATGAATTCTCTCAATTTATTTCACGACTGGAGAGAGATGACAACGAAATCTTAAAACAAGTTTCTTTCTTGATTGTATTTAATGCTTTTGCACCTGTAAGTTTTAGCAATAACAATACCAGCAATGCATATACTGCTACATCCATTGGTATTAATACTATCTCCCAATTGTTAGCAAAAGAAATTAACAAATCAATTACTGGATTCTTAACCAAAGTAACTGGAGACAAGAGCTTGAGATTTGATGTAGGATCTTCTGTTTATAATAGCGGAAACTTACTAGACCCAACTGGTGGTGGCATTGCATTAAACGCTAACAAGATTGACAGGCAAAGAGTCAATCTTAAACTAGGTAGAAGCTTTTTGAATGATAAAATTATTGTGAATTTTGGCGGTGATTTAGATTTCAATATCAGAAATACAACCACTATTCAAAATGGCAATTTTCAATGGTTGCCTGATTTAAATATCGAATTTATATTAACAAGAAATAGAAAATTAAGAGCCATTGTCTTTAATAGAAACAGCTTAGATATTAACGGTTCTAATATGGGTAGAAGAAATCGTCAGGGAATTAGTATTTCTTACCGTAAAGATTTTGAAGATTCTATTTTTGAGTAAAAGGCAAAATTTGCGCTGGGATCTTTTTGCAATTCAGTAATCTATATACTTTAAAATACCTAAGCTCTACTCCCCTAACCTTAATGGGAATGATAGTAGCCAATTCTATCTTAGTAAAAAGATCTTTATAAAGCATTTCAGTATTAACTGGTAAATTGGAGGGCTCAATTGCATAGGCATTTTGACCTATTTGCAAACCTTTTAAATCTTTATTTAACCAGGCAAATTTGTGAAGGTCTTCTAATTCCCCCACTCCAATTAAGTTTTTATCTAAAGGTGTTGCTATGTAAAATAGTATGTGCCCTCCAGGAAACCATTTATGGGTTACAATAGGCGCATCAAAACGCATTTTGCCTAAATGTATGTCTTCTTTCACTAATGCTTCAAAAGAGGCTTTAAAAGACTTCCAACCAGTAACATCGTTAATGGGATTATACTCTCCTAGATTTTCTTGCTTCAAAGACCCTAATTGCATAGGAAATACATATACCAATAATACAAATGATATAATTATAGCTCCCATAAGGCCAATAGCCCATTGAATGAGTCTTGGTATGAATTCTAGAGACTTTTCAGACCAATACAATCCAGCTAAAATAAATAAAGCAATAAATCCTGGGCCAGTCCAATGTGGTAGTGTTGGATTGAGTAAAGACAATACCCAAAATGTAGCAATCAAAGGAAGGCTTAACCATAATAATAAAGCCACTATCTCTTCTTGGGCAACCATTGATTTAATCCTTCGCCAATTGAGCAATGCAATTAAACTAGTAATATAGACTAGTGGATTCTGATATAGAAATTCACCCAATACCTGTTGTAAAAAAGTATCTAGATGTATACTTGAATGTGCTACCCTTTTTGAATGAAAAGTATAGGTAATAAATTCGTTTTGTACATTCCAATACACAATAGGTATCAAACATAACAAACTTAAAATTCCTGCTACATATAAATAAGGTTGCTTAAATGTTTTTGGCTGATGAAAAATCAAAAAAGCACCAAAGCCAGCCCAAAGATATAAGCCATGGACTTTACTTAATGTTGCAAAGCCAATACAAAGACCTAATAAAATCCAATCAATTATTTTAAATAAATTGGGCTTCACTACCCACTTCGTCATTAAATAAATACTAGCAGTAAAAAATAATAATTGAGGACTATCTGGCAAAACAAATAAGCCTGCGATGATACTAGTATAAATAGAAAGATTATACAATAAAGCTGCAATAAATCCTGCTCTATCGTTTTTAATAATGGCCCCAGTTTCAAAAATTAAAATAGTAGCTAATGCTGCGCTAACAATACTTCCAAGGCGCATGGACAAATCGGATAACCAAAATAAATTCAAAGTACTTAATAGTATCATCCAACCCACCATTGGCGGGTGATCAAAATGGTTCCAATCAGGTTGTATAGCATAAGTATAATAATACACTTCATCATTCCCTAATTCTAATAAATTAGCAAGAACAATTTTCACCATGATGGTAATACCTAATAACCACCAAAGTCTTTGTTGATATATTTTATTGCTTATTGGCATTGCTGACAAACCATTCAGTAGCTAATGCATATCCTTGTAAACCTAATCCTACAATTGATCCAACTGCTTTCGCAGAAACATGGGAGATTTTTCTGAAATCTTCTCTTGCATGAACATTACTAATATGTACTTCAATTACTTTAGTAGTAATTGCTGCGATAGCATCTCCAATAGCTACTGAAGTATGTGTATATGCTGCTGGATTAATGATGATACCGTCTTGATCAAATCCAGCTTTCTGAATAGCGTCTACTATCTCTCCTTCTATATTAGACTGAAAATAAGTAAAATGAACATTGGGAAATTGTTGGATTAAACCTGCTAAACAATCATCAAAAGAAGCATTACCATAAACACCTGGCTCACGCTTTCCTAATAAATTTAAATTAGGCCCATTGATAATTGTAATATTAATCATAAAATTAGTTTGACTTCATTAAAGATATGAAATCATCAAATAAGTATCTACTATCGTGAGGACCCGGCGTTGCTTCAGGATGGTATTGTACACTGAAGGCAGGTCTATCTTTTAATTTAATCCCTTCAATAGATTCGTCATTTAAATTAACATGAGATATTTCTACATTCGGGTGTTTTCTAACTGCTTCTGGATCTACACCAAAACCATGGTTCTGTGTAGTAATCTCAGATCTTCCAGTTAATACATTCTTCACCGGATGATTTAATCCTCTATGACCATGATGCATTTTAAATGTTGGAATATCATTTGCTAGGGCCAATAATTGGTGTCCTAAACAAATACCAAATAAAGGTTTTTTCTCTGCTAAGATTTCTTTGATCGTCTTCACTGCATAATCCATTGGCGCTGGATCACCAGGACCATTGGATAAGAAATATCCTGTTGGATTAAATGCTTTTAATGTAGCAAAATCTGTTTTAGCAGGATGCACTCTTACATGCGCTCCTCTATCAACTAAGCATTGTAAAATGTTATGCTTCACTCCAAAATCTAATACCGAAACTTTAATATCCGAATTCACATCCCCTAGTTCGTAAATTTCTTTTGTACTAACAGAGCTAGCTAACTCTAATCCATCCATACTTGGCACTGCAGCTAATTGTTTTTTTAATGCTTCAACATCTAAATTATCGGAAGATATAATACAGTTCATTGCACCAGATTCTCTAACATGTGCAACCAATGCTCTTGTATCTAGGCCTTCTATAGAAACTATATTATTGGCAATTAAATATTCGCTCAGATTTCCGTCTGCTAATGCACGACTATATTTTTCTTCTAAATTTCTACCAATTAAACCATGAATTTTTACCGTACTACTTTCTACATCTGTTGCTTTTACACCATAGTTACCAATATGTACATTGTTCATGATAATTACCTGACCGGTATAACTTGGATCGGTAAATACTTCTTGGTAACCAGTCATGCCGGTATTAAAACAGATCTCCCCTGTGGTAGTACCTATTTTACCAAATGCTTGTCCATGAAATACATTGCCATCGGCTAAAACTAAAATTGCAGGTTGTGCGCTCATTGTATAGGGTCTTATTGGTGGGTCAAAATTAGGCAAAAAAAAAGGCAAGACCAAAGTCTTGCCTTATATCTTAATGCACATAAATCATTATTCTGCAGCTGCTTCTGGTGTAGAATCAGTTGCTTCATCTGTAGCAGTTGCTTCAGCAGCTTTCTTAGGGGCAGCTGGCGCTTTACTTCTACGAGTCTTCTTAGCTGGTTCTGCAGCAGCATTTACTGAGTTACCATAGATTTCGTTGAAGTCTACTAATTCGATCATCGCTTTTTCAGCATTGTCACCTGGACGAATACCTAATTTGATGATACGAGTATAACCACCTGGACGAGTAGCAATTTTTGGAGCTACTACTGTAAATAATTCTTTAACAGCAGATTTGTCATTTAAATAGCTAAACACAATTCTGTGGTTATGACTGATAATATCTTTACTACCTGTCTTCTTAGTTTTTGTAGCTAATGGCTCAAAATACGTTCTTAACGCTTTAGCTTTTGCTAAAGTAGTTACGATACGCTTGTGCATGATTAACTGACAAGCTAAATTCATTAATAAAGCTTCTCTGTGTGCCTTCTTACGGCCTAAGTTGTTTTGTTTGTCTCCGTGACGCATGACTTTTAATTTTTATCCTTACACCGTGTCAGGAATTGTAAGGTTTGAGCCGAAGCTCGGTTATCAATAGTGATTTACAATTATTGTAAATCTAATTTGTCTAATCCTAATTTACCTAAATCCATTCCAAAGCTCAATCCTCTTTCGATCAATACTTGCTCGATTTCAGATAAAGACTTTTGACCGAAGTTTCTGAACTTCATTAAATCTTCTTGCTCGTATTGAACTAATTCGCTCAAGCTGTTAATTTTAGCAGCTTTCAAACAGTTAAATGCACGCACAGAAAGATCTAAGTCTTCTAATGGAGTTTTTAATACTTTTCTTAATTGTAATACTTGCTCATCTACTACATCTTCTTTCTTGTCTTCTTTGTTATCAAAAGTGATATTCTCATCAGTGATAATCATCAAGTGTTGGATCAAGATTCTAGAAGCTTGCTTTACAGCATCTTCAGGATGAATAGTGCCGTCAGTAGCAACATCTAAGATTAATTTTTCGTAGTCTGTTCTTTGCTCCACACGATAGTTTTCCATTAAATACTTCACGTTCTTAATTGGAGTATGAATAGAATCTATAGCGATATAACCAAATGGCATTTCTTTTAACTTATTCTCTTCAGCAGGTACATAACCACGGCCTTTGTTAATAGTTAATTCGATATCTAATTTAGCAGAAGGATCCATAGTACAAATTACTAATTCTGGATTCATCACTTGGAATTGAGCAGATGCATCACCAATATGGCCAGCATTGAACTCATTACCACCTTTAATAGATAAAGTTAATTTTTCAGAGCTAACGTCTTGATCACCCTTACGCTTAAAACGAACTTGCTTTAAGTTTAAGATCATTTCAGTAACGTCTTCTGTAATTCCTTTGATAGTTGCAAACTCGTGGTCTACACCTTCAATCTTGATACCTACAATTGCAAAACCTTCTAAAGAGCTTAATAAAACTCTTCTCAAAGCGTTCCCTAATGTTAAACCAAAACCTGGCTCCAATGGACGGAATTCGAATTGTCCTTCAAAGTCATTTGCTTTTTGTAAAACAATTTTATCTGGTTTTTGAAAACTTAATATTGCCATGGTAAACTTTTTTTTATTTGAATCTTTCCGAAGAAAGAAATGTTGTTAAGTGCTACTATTTAGAATACAATTCAACGATTAATTGTTCTTTGATATTCTCTGGAACTGCTTCACGCTCTGGCATTGCGATAAATGTACCAGTGTTCGTGTTTGGATTCCAATCTACCCAGCTAAACTTAGTGCTTGAAGGACGTTGTTTGCTTACGATAGAAGTATTATGCGCACTCTTAGGACGGTAAGTGATAACATCACCTGGTCTACATGTATAAGAAGGTACATTAGTAACTTCACCGTTTACTGCGATATGCTTATGAGCTACCAACTGACGTGCTTCTGGACGGCTAGCTGCTAAACCCATTCTGAAAATAGTGTTGTCTAAACGAGACTCCAACAATTTGATTAAGTTTTCACCTTTAACACCTTTTAAACGAGATGCTTCTTCAAATGTTTTACGGAATTGACGCTCTAATACACCATAAGTATATTTAGCTTTTTGCTTTTCTCTTAACTGTAATGCATACTCTCCTAATTGCTTACGCTTGCGTTGTGCACCGTGTTGACCTGGAGGGTTGCTGTTTTTACCCAACCATTTAGCGTTTCCTAAAATAGGTTCGCCGAAAATGCGGGAAATTTTTGTTTTTGGACCTGTGTAACGTGCCATAATTCTTGTTTTGTGATTTTTTAGTGTCGATGCTTCATCAGTAAAAATCTAAAATGAATGAAACACCCTGTTATTAAAATGTTTAAATAATCGATTATACTCTTCTTTGTTTTGGAGGACGACAACCGTTATGTGGCATTGGAGTCACGTCACGGATTGAAGTTACTTCGATACCTGATTGTGAGATAGAACGGATAGCTCCTTCACGACCAGAACCTGGACCTTTAACAAATACATCTACTCTTTTCACACCAGCGTCTAATGCAACTTTTGCTGCGTCAGCTGCTGCCATTTGAGCTGCATATGGAGTGTTCTTCTTAGAACCTCTGAAGCCCATTTTACCAGCACTGCTCCAGCTAATTACTTGACCAGCCTTGTTTGTGAATGCGATGATTAAATTGTTGAAACTTGCGTTGATACGCACTTCGCCTGCTGCGTCGATTTTAACGACTCTCTTTTTTGCAGCTGCTTTTGCACTGTTTTGTGCTTTTTGTGGTTTAGCCATTTTACTTGAGGTGTGCTCTATTTTTTATAAAAAACAGAGCGGGTTATTTAATAGAAAATTCCGCCGAGGCGGAAACCTTATCAAATCTCCCCTGTTGCTAGAACAGGATCCAATACTGATAGGGATTTTTATAGCAAAGGGTAATGTTAGTTTCCCAACATTACCCTAGGTTATTATTTTTTAGCTACTTTCTTCTTACCAGCAACTGTCTTACGCTTACCCTTACGAGTACGTGAGTTAGTCTTAGTTCTTTGACCACGAACAGGTAAACCTTTTCTGTGACGTAAACCACGGTAACAAGCGATATCTAATAAACGCTTAATACTCATTGAAACTTCACTACGTAAAGCACCTTCTACTTTAAATTCAGCATTGATGATATTACGAATAGCAGTTTGCTCTTCGTCATTCCATTCATTTACTTTTTTATCGTAACTGATACTTGCTTTATCTAAGATATAACGAGCAGTTGAATGACCAATACCGAAAATGTATTGTAATCCAATTTCTCCTCTTTTGTTTTTTGGTAAGTCTATACCGGCAATACGAGCCATATTTTAAAACTTGTTTTTATTTACTTAAATGGTTACTATCCTTGTCTTTGCTTAAAGCGAGGATTCTTTTTGTTGATTACGTATAATTTACCTTTACGCTTCACGATCTTACAATCGGCACTACGTTTTTTGATAGATGCTCTAACTTTCATCTTTTTGTTTTTAAAATATTATTCTACTTGTTCTTTTAAATTTTTTGAGAATTATTTATGTCTAAAAATAATTCTTCCCCTTGTTAAGTCATATGGACTCATCTCTACTCCCACTTTATCTCCAGGCAAAATTCTGATGTAGTGCATTCGCATTTTTCCAGAAATTGTTGCTAAGATTTCATGACCATTTTCAAGCTTAACTCTGAACATAGCATTGCTCAGTGCTTCAATAATTACTCCATCTTGTTTAATCAGCGGTTGTTTTGACATACTTATTTTGGGGTTGCAAAGATATGGAAATGAATGGAATTAAGAAAAAATACCGGTTAATTCTTCCAAAAAGCCCAAAATAAAAGGAGAAGCGGGGCTTCTCCTTTTAAAAAAATATCTATAATGTTGATAATCAACTATTTAAAGCTAAGCCCCCATTCCTGGAAACCAAGGTCTACCCACGCCTTCTTTAAAAGGCCAAGGCATTGCCAACACAATTAGTAATAAAGCAATTACATAAAGTAATTTAGTTCTATTCCCATTTTGAGTCTTTTTATAGCCAATATGACCAATTGTAATCAAAATGATTGCCAAAATCATCGAAAAAATATGTTCTACTGCCCAAAAACGAGTTGGAGCATTCTTCATTGCTTCCCCCATTCCGGCAGCTTGAATCATTTTAAAACCAACAGTACCAGTAAAATATTGGTATAAGCCAATCAATAAAGTAGTGTGAGAAGCAATTAATAAAATCTTGCTAGTCTTCAAAGCATCTTGTTTGGTATATAATTTATAGATACTTAATAGTAAAGTAATTAAAATGACCCATCTCAATGCATTATGTAAATGTAATAAACCAGTATTCATGTTTTAAATTTTTTTGTTTTTCTAAAATACAACTATTCTACCCAATCAGCAACAAATAAATTGGTGTCACGAGAACCCCCATTGTTTCTATTAGAAGAGAACATGATTCTTTTACCATCTGGACTAAACATAGGGAAAGCATCAAAGCCTTTATCACGGCTTATTTTCTCTAAATTATTTCCTTCTAAATCTATTAAGTACATATTAAAAGGGAATCCTCTTTTGTATTCGTGATTACTACAAAAAATAATATGCTTGCCATCTGGGGTAAAATTAGGCGCCCAGTTTGCTTGACCTAAATGCGTGATTTGTTTAGCATTAGAACCATCTACATTGGCAACAAAAACTTCCATATTAGTGGGTGCTACCATACCCTCTTTTAACAAGGCTTTGTATTCTGCAATTTCTGCATCTGTTTTTGGACGACTAGCTCTCCAAACAATTTTCTTGCCGTCTGGACTAAACCATGCACCACCATCATATCCTACATCTGTTGTTACTTTCTTTTCTTTTCCAGTAGCCAAATCCATCACATATAAATCTAAGTCACCTTCTTTATCACTACAGTAAATCATTTTCTTTCCATCATAAGATAAAGTTGCTTCTGCATCATAACCTTTTGCATTGGTCAATTGTTTTACAATTTTACCAGTTGTGTCTGCCATATATATATCATAGGTATTATATAAAGGCCAGATATACTTGTTGCCATATTTTGCTCTGTCCACTGGTGGAGGACAATCATTACCGCCACCTAGTGTAGAGGCATATATTATGTGCTTACCATCTTTGGTAAAATAAGAACATGTGGTACGACCCACTCCACCACTAATGGACTTATAAGAAAATGGAGTAAGATTATCATTTGGCACTAAGCCCATAAATATTTGATCACAATTAATTCCCTCTTTAGGATTCGATCTTTGAAAAGTAATGCGCTTGCTGTCAAAACTCCAGTAAGCTTCTGCATTATCCCCGCCATTGGTTAATTGAATGACATTTTTAAAATGGTGTTCGCCTGCAAATAAAACGGAGTCCTTTTGACTTGATGCAGAACCGAAGCTTAATAAAGCTGCAATAAAGAGGGTTAACTTATTCATATACTTATTATAATTGAGCGCAAAAGTACTTAATTTTGTAAGAAATTGAGTGTATGCCCATCATTGCCCCTTCTTTATTAGCTGCTAATTTTTTAGAATTAGGAAAAGCTTGTACCATGCTGAATGAAAGTACCGCAGAATGGTTTCACCTAGATGTAATGGATGGCAGTTTTGTTCCTAATATTAGTTATGGCTTACCAGTTATAGAACAAATAAAATCTACTACGACTAAAGTAATGGATGTACACTTGATGATTGTGTCTCCAGAAAAATATATTGCAGATTATAAGAAAGCTGGCGCAGATATATTAACTGTGCATTACGAAGCATGTCCCCATCTTCATAGCACATTGCAACAAATTAAAGCACATGGTATGAAAGCCGGTGTAGCATTGAATCCGCATACATCTGTTGAGGTATTAAAAGAGGTGATTAAAGATATTGATGTAGTTTGTGTAATGAGTGTAAACCCGGGCTTTGGCGGACAAAAATTTATTGAACATACTTATGAAAAAGTAAAAGCATTAAAACAAATTATTACTTCAGCAAGCGCTTCTACTTTAATTGAAATAGATGGTGGTGTTACAGAAAACAATGCTGCAAAATTAGTGCAAGCAGGTGCAGATGTTTTAGTGGCAGGTACCACTGTTTTTAAAGCCGCAGATCCAAAGCAAATGATTGCTAATTTAGTTGCCGCAAAATAAGTCCAATCCCCTTTCTGATAAATTACTAAAATGAACTAAATGTTACCATTTTAGTAATCCACAAATGTGCGTATTTAGTGCTTGTATTTTTGGTTCTCGTATTTTAAATTGTGAAGGTAGATTTAATACCACACTAACCCTTTAAATCAAATCCCTTGACTGACACTATCATCAATCTAGAGACAGTTAATCCCATTGAATTCTTTGGCGTTAACAACAACAAATTTGACATTTTAAAAAAGAAATTTCCTTTATTAAAAATTTTATCAAGAGGCACACAAATAAAACTAAGTGGTGCACCAGAACAAATTGATGCAGCTAAAGAAAAAATTGATTTAATCATTCAATACATGGAGCGTAATGGACATTTGAGTGAAAATTATTTTGAACAAATTTTAGGAGGAGACGATGCAGAAGTGATAGATAATTTTGTAGATAAAAATCCGAATGAGGTTTTAGTTTTTGGACCAAATGGAAAAACCGTAAGAGCAAGAACTGCGAATCAAAAAAAGATGGTAACTGCTGCAGATAAAAACGATATTGTTTTTGCTATTGGACCTGCAGGTACTGGTAAAACCTATACTGCTGTTGCCTTAGCGGTGAGAGCATTAAAAAATAAATTAGTTAAAAAAATTATTTTAACAAGACCCGCTGTTGAAGCCGGTGAAAGTTTAGGTTTCTTGCCAGGTGATTTAAAAGAAAAAATTGATCCTTATTTAAGACCATTGTATGATGCATTAGACGATATGATTCCTGCAGATAAATTAGGGTATTATATGTCTACAAGAACAATCGAAATTGCACCACTTGCTTACATGAGAGGTAGAACTTTAGATAATGCATTTATCATTTTGGATGAATCTCAAAACGCCAACGATTTACAAATTAAAATGTTCTTGACGCGTATTGGTGCCAATGCAAAAGCCATCATCACAGGAGACCCTACCCAGGTCGATTTACCAAGAAATCAACGAAGCGGCTTGGAAAAAGCTTCTCGTATCCTAAAAAATATCGAAGGAATCGCCCATATTGAGTTAGACGAAGAAGACGTGGTTAGACATAAATTGGTCAAGGCAATCATCAAAGCATACGATAAAGAAAGAGAAAACGAAACCGAGAATTCATATCATAGATAGATTATTATTTTTTGTTATATATAAGTGACTGAAAAAACCATTTTACTACTATTTGTTAATAAAAACATAAAACGTGGTAATAGATTATTTAGTTTCTTTGCATCACTAAAACAAACAACAATCAGGTATGAAAACAATCGGGAAATTTCTCCTTTCGTTATTGATGGTTACATCAATCGCTTTCGGAGCAAAAGCTCAAGAAACTACTTCTGAAATTCAGGGTACAGTTTTGAGCGGTAAGACTGCAGTTGCTGGTGCTACTGTTGTGGCGATCCACGAACCAACAGGTACGAAGTATTCTACTTCTACTCGTCAGGATGGACGTTATAACTTAGCTAACTTAAAAATTGGTGGTCCTTACTCTATCAGTGTGACTTTTGTAGGTTTCAAAACTGAAACTGCAAATGATATCACATTGTCATTAGGTCAAGCACACAGACAAAACTTTTCTTTAACTGAATCTTCTAATACTTTGAAAGAAGTAGTTGTTAGATCTGGTTCTGACAGAGTTTTCAGTGCAAACAAAACTGGTGGACAAGAAACAATCAACAGAAGATTAATTGAAGGTACTCCAACAACTACAAGAAGCTGGAAAGATATCACTAAATTGATACCTTCTGCTAACGGTTTATCTTTCCAAGGTATGAGTTCTCAATTGAACAACGTTACTGTGGATGGTGCTAACTTTAATAACTCTTTTGGTTTAGGTGATGGAACAATCGGTGGTCAAACAGGTGCTCAACCAATTTCTTTAGATGTTGTAGAGCAAATCCAAGTTAACACTTCACCATTTGATGTAAAGTATGGTGGATTTAACGGTGCTGGTATCAATACTGTTACTAGATCCGGTAAGAACCAAGCATTCGGTTCTGTTTACGAATATTTCAAAAACAAAGATTGGCAGTCATATGATGTAGGTTCTACAAAATTAGCTAAGCAATCATTTGAATATGATTTAAAAGGTTTCACAACTGGTGGAGCTATTATAAAAAATAAATTATTCTTCTTTATCAATGGTGAACAAGAAAGCAATACTACTCCAGGATCTTCTTGGGTAGCTGCTGATGGCTCAAATGCACCAAATGGTACAACTGTATCACAAGCAAAAGCTGCTGATTTAGATGCATTAGCTTCTTTCTTAAAATCTAAGTATAGCTTTGATCCAGGTCCTTACCAAGGTTACACATATGCTTCCTCTTCTAAGCGTTTTACAGCTAAATTAGATTGGAACATTAATGCAAGTAATACTTTCTCTATTAAGTACAATTTCTTAAGATCTTCTTCTGAAATTCCTCCTTCTAACTCAGGTGCTGCAAACACATCTATTGGTAGAAGACCAGGTAACACTGCAATGCCTTACTATGGTGCAGGTTATGTAATTAATAACAATGTTGACGTTGTAATTGCCGAGTTAAATACTCGTTTCTCTAACAGTGCTAACAACAAATTACAATTTGGTGTTACTCAATTAAGAGATTATCGTTCTTCATTATCTTCTAAATCTGATTTCCCATTAGTGGATATCTTAGATGGTAATGGTAACCCTTATACATCTTTCGGTTATGAGCAATATACTTACGGTAACAAATTGAATACAGATGTATACCAATTAAATGACATCTTCACAAAGTACATTGGTAGTCACGAGATCACTATTGGTACTCAAAACTCTTTCAAAAAATATGCTAATGGTTTCTCTCCTTCTTACCAAGGTGTTTACCGTTTCAATAGCTTAGCTGATTTCTATGCTTCTGCTGCTGGTACTAAAGCTGCTGTTAGATATGATTTATCATATACTTTAGGTGGTGGTGAGTTCCCATTAGTAGGACCAAAAGATTTAGAATTAGGTGTATTCTTGCAAGACAAATGGAAAATTAAAGACAACTTTACTTTCACTTATGGTGTGAGAGCTGATTATACTCAATTCTACAATACTTTCTTATACAATCCAGTAGTAGATACTTTATCTATGTTCTATAACGGTATTCATGCGAACACTGGTGCTGCTCCAAATACAGCAGTACAAATTTCTCCAAGAATTGGTTATAACTGGGATGTATTCTCTGATCAAACATTACAATTTAGAGGTGGTACTGGTTTATTCCAAGGTGCACCGCCATTTGTATGGATCTCTAACCAAGCTTCTAACTCAGGTATGGCATTATTCGGATCTATCAGCAATGGTACTGGATACATGTTCTCTCCAGATGTGAATGCTTACAGACCAACTGTAACAGCTGGTTTATCTAAATCTTATAGCATCAACGTAGCTGATCCTAATTATAAGTTCCCTCAGGTTTGGAAAACAACTTTAGGTGCTGATAAAAAAGTATTAGGATACACTGTTACTGTGGAAGCAACTCATATCAGAAATATCAATGCAACTGTTTTCCAAAACATCGTATTGCCTTCTTCTGGTTTGATTACTTTAGCTGATGGCCGTACTCGTTTCCCTGTAACTTCAGTTTATCCAATTGGTGGATCTGCTAAAGCTGCAGTAAACAACCCTGCTATTGGTAACGCCATCTATATGACTAACGCAAATGTTGGTTATGTAAACACTTTATTTGTTCAAGTTCAAAGATCTTTCAAGAACTTATTTGTAAGTGCTGCGTATAACTACCAAGAAGCTAAAGATGCGACTGTTTCTGGTTCTACAGCATCTACAATGTGGGGTTCTAAGCCAGTGTTTGGTAACCCTAACGTTCCAACACAAAGCTATTCTAACAACTACTTGCCTCACAGATTTATTGCTCAAGCAATCTACAAGAAAGAATACTTAAAGCATTTTGCAACTTCAGTGGGTGTATTTGCAGAGATCGCTCCTAACTACGCAACTTCATTCATCTATAGTGGTGATGTGAATGGTGATGGTTTCAGTAACGATTTAATGTATATCCCAAGAAATGCATCTGAAATTGCTTTAACTACAGCTTCTGGTGATACAAGAACTCAACAAGAATTATGGCCTCAATTGAGCCAATTCATCGATAATCATCCTTATTTATCTAAGCACAGAGGTGAGTACGCACAAAGAAATGCTACTTTATTACCTTGGACTGGTAGATTAGATTTGAATGTGACTCAAGATGTTACTTTCACTGTAAAAGGAAGAAAGCAAACATTACGTTTCACAGCTGATGTTTACAACTTCACTAATATGTTGAATAAGAACTGGGGTGTGTACGATGTACCAACAACTACAACTCCTTTAACTTTCACAAATACTTTCAAAGGAAATATGCCTGTGTTTAGTTTCCCTTATATCAACTCAGCAACCAAAGCTCCATTGCAACAAGCATGGAAGCATGATACTGGTATGGCTTCTCGCTACCAAGTTCAATTGGGTGTTCGTTACATTTTCTAGTATTCAATATTTGAATAGCAAAAAACCCTCACCATTTGGTGGGGGTTTTTTATTGTAGTAAATTAGCATATGTCCAAAGATTACTTGCAACAATTTACCATTGGTGTGGAGGAAGAGTATATGGTACTCGACCCTATCACCAAAGAATTGAAAAGCCATCAACAAGCCATTGTGAATGAGGGCCAATTGCAGTTTAAAGAAAAGATCAAAGCAGAAATGCACCAAGCGGTGGTAGAAGTTGGAACGGCTATTTGTCAAAATGTGGACGAAGCCTACCAAGAAATTAAATCTTTGAGAACAGGGGTTTCTACTATTGCCAATCAATTAGGATATAGTATTGGTGCTTCAGGCACCCACCCTTTTAGTTTGTGGGAGAAGCAATTGGTTTCTGACCAAACTAGGTACCAAGAATTATTAAATGAATTACAACAAGCTGCAAGAAGCAATTTGATTTTTGGATTACATGTACATGTTGGAATGGAAGATCGTCGTATAGCCATACATATTGCCAATACAGCCCGTTATTTCTTGCCACATGTTTACGCACTCAGCACCAACTCTCCTTTTTGGGAAACGCGTAACACTGGTTATAAATCTTACCGCTCTAAAGTTTTTGATAAATTTCCAAGAACAGGTATACCAGATTATTTTGATAGCATTGAAGCCTACGAAAGTTTTGTTCAGTTATTGATTAAAACCAATTGCATTGATAATGCCAAGAAAATATGGTGGGACTTAAGAGTGCATCCTGTGTACAATACGATTGAGTTTAGGATTTGTGATATACCAATGACCATTCAAGAGACCATCACTATTACAGCCATCTTCCAAGCTATATGCGCAAAGATTTATACACTAAGACGTCAAAACATAAATTTCATTAATTACCAACGTGCCTTAATTAACGAAAATAAATGGAGAGCAAGTAGATATGGTATTGATGGGAAGTTAATTGACTTTGGTAAAGAAAAAGAAATTCCTACCAAAGAGCTTATTATGGAATTACTAGAATTTGTAGATGATGTTGTAGACGATCTTGGCAGCAGACATCATATAGAAAAAGTACAAGAAATTTTCGCAAAAGGTACTGGTGCTGATAGACAATTAAATGTTTTCAAAGAAACAGGAAGTCTAGTAGAAGTAGTAAAGTATATAGAGCAGAGTTTTCTAGCAGAGTAATTTCAAAGCCTTATTGAGCTGCTTTAAAATCAAATAATGTTGCAGTAAATATCCCTTTTTCTCTTTTCTTAAATACCACATCCCAGTTACCTTTGTATCTTAAAATTTTCGGTACCAATTGTCCATTGAAATAAGTCATTTCTACTTCCATTTGTACATTGAAATCGTAAGCACCTGCATTATAACTTAGGGCGTAATTGCGTCCTAATACTTCTAATGTTTTAGGGTTAAACCAAGTAGTCATTTGATCTACCACCACATTGTTTTTAGAGAAGAACCCCAGATCATCTTTAGGTTTTACTTCAAAAACATATACCAATTGACCATGATAGTCTACATAATCTAATTTGTAATCGTATAACTCGTGCGCAGACTCGTCATATAAATCTAATTTATTTCCAATCAAAGGTATACCTGGTATTTTCTTGCCTGGATTAAAGAATAACATTTTCAATTGATCCTTAGCCTTGCTTAAACCAGAACCACTCACGGTTCTTACCTTGCCTTTTACAATATTGGTTTCGCCACAAATTTGCCCCTTTGTAAAAAACAAACTAGCATATAAAGCTGGGGTAGTGTAATTATAATCGCCATTGGCATCTCTCATGTTTCCAGAAATACTTTCTTCTAAAACATCCATAGTTCTGCAACCTCCTACTTTGTTTTGTCTTGTCTTACTATTTAAAGTAGCAATCACTTTCTCATTCTTATCTCTCATTTGAATATAGTTGTATGAGCTATATCCAATGGTTCTTAATGTTTTGAAGGCTTTATAAAAACTAGTGTCTTCTTTAATTCTTTGTAAGATGGCTTTATAATCAAAATTATTTCTAACAATAGCATCTGTCAAAGTAAAAGAGCCATTATCCAAATTAATAGTAGTGTCCTGCGCATTAGTCATCACAGAAAATAAAATACCAATAGCTAAGAATAATTTACGCATGTACATTATATTAATAATTATTTACCCAAAGTCATTTTATAATCTACTCTCATTTTCCCTTTTGAAATATCATTCAATTTGCCTTGCAACATTTTCTTCTTCAAAGGCTTGATATAATCAATAAATAATTTACCCTCAATATGATCATACTCGTGCATGATTATTCTTGCAGTAATACCATGAAAAGTTTCGGTATGTGCTTTAAACTGCTCGTCCACATAGGCAAGTGTAACCGACTCGGGTCTTAAAACGTCTTCTCTGATTTTAGGGATACTTAAACAACCTTCATTATAAATCCACTCTTTACCACCCGTTTCCAATATTTGTGGATTAATAAACACTCTTTTAATACCTGGTGCATCTGAATAAGCTTCGTCTTCTGGTTCACTATTGGCAAAAATCTGCGCACTATCCATTACAAATAATCTAATATCTCTATTAATCTGTGGCGCAGCCAAACCCACCCCATTGCTTTCATACATGGTTTCCCACATATCTTCAATCAGTTTAGCTAAGCCTTCATAATTAGCCTCAATTGGGCTACAAACCTTTCTTAAAACCGTTGCACCATAGGCAACTATCGGTAAAATCATACTATGGACTTTAATAGACCACAAAGGTAGAAATAAATAGGCAGTTTATGCCTTGTTATGCAGATATTCCTGCAATAGAATGGTAGCCGCAATTTGGTCAATGGTTTTCTTATTTCTTCGGTCTTTCTTCTTCATACCCATCTCTACCATGGCCCTCACAGCATTTTTTGAACTATAGCGTTCATCTACCGTCTGAATAGGAATTAAAGGGAACTTCTTTTTTAATTGCTCAATTGCTTTTAATACCAAGGGAGTCGCATGGGTTGGCGTATCATCCAAATTCATAGGCTCTCCAATTAAAATAAGCTCCACTGGCTCTGCTTTAAAATAAGCTTCTAAATAAGTGAATAAATCTTTTGTATCCACAGTTGTTAATCCAGTTGCAATAATTTGCAAGGGATCGGTCACTGCTATGCCCGATCTTTTTCCACCATAATCAATACAAAGTATTCTTGCCACTTGCTTATAAATAAATTTGAATAAAGATAGACGCAATTACTATAATACCAAATACCACGCTAGCAATTCCATTAGCTGTCATAAAAGCAATATTTACTTTGCTTAAATCATTTGGCTTAACAATACTATGCTGATATAATAACATACCTATAAAAACAGCTAAACCTAATACATACAACACATGAAAACCCCCAATATAGAAAGCTATAATAACAAAGATCGCAGATACTACATGTAATACCCTTGCAATGTTTAAAGCCTTTTCTAAACCCCAATAACTCGGAATAGAATACAAAGATTGAGATTGATCAAAGTCAATGTCTTGTAAAGCATAAATAATATCAAATCCGCTCACCCAAAATACCACCGCAAAAGAAAATAACAAAGGTAAAATAGCAAAGCTGCCAGTTACTGCTAAATAAGCCCCAATTGGCGCTAAAGCCAAACCAATACCTAAAACCAAATGACATAAATAGGTAAAGCGTTTGGTATAACTATAAAATAAAATCACAAAAAGTGCTATAGGTGAAAGATAAAAACAAATAGTATTAATGAAGTAAGTAGCCGTAATAAAAATGACCATATTAATGCCTATAAAAACCAAGGCTTTTTCTGCTTTGATTATTCCTGCAGGAATTTCTCTTATGGCTGTTCTTGGATTAAGTTTATCAAAATGCCTGTCTAAATATCTGTTAAACGCCATTGCAGTGGATCTTGCAGTTACCATACATACAATCACTAAAATGAATTTAACCCATACATTGCTGATGGTGGTATGTTCCATCCAATTGTACCTTAATCCCAATACAAATCCAATGATTGCAAAGGGCATTGCAAAAATAGTATGTGAAAATTTCACTAAACTTAAATAGTTCTTTATTGGATTCATTTTACTTTTTTATTTATCTCACAAATTCCCATAATACAACAGCTGCTGCAACAGAAATGTTTAAAGAATGTTTCATTCCCCATTGAGGAATTTCAATTACACCATCGCATAATTCAATGACGGTTTGATCTACCCCATCTACTTCATTACCAAAAACAAAAGCAATGGGATTATTGTTTTTCTCGAATTGATTTAATGGAATACTCCCTTCGGTTTGTTCAATTGCGTATACCTTATACCCTTGTTCTTTTAGGGCATTAACAGCATCGGCCGTTTCTTCGTAATACAACCAATCCACCGAATCTGTGGCACCCAAGGCGGTTTTATGAATATCTCTATGGGGTGGCTGAGGAGTGAAGCCGCATAAACAAATACCATTAATTAAAAAGGCATCTGCGGTTCTAAAAACACTGCCCACATTGTGCATGCTTCTAATTTGATCCATCACCACTACAATAGGCTTTTTGGGCGCTTCTTTAAAGTCGGCAACAGACATCCTTCCTAATTCATCCATGCTCAATTTACGCATATGCAAAAGTACGCTTTTTATGAAAAATTATGTAGGTTTGTCACCCATGGCAAAATCTAGTTCCGATACCCCTCTAATGCAGCAACATAGGGCTATTAAGCAAAAATATCCCGATGCCATCTTATTGTTTAGAGTTGGTGATTTTTATGAAACTTTTGGTGAAGATGCAGTAATTGCCTCTAAGGTATTAGGCATTACATTAACCAAACGAAATAACGGTTCGGCATCTAGCAGTGAATTAGCCGGATTCCCTCATCATTCTTTGGATACCTATTTACATAAATTAGTAAAAGCTGGTCATCGTGTAGCTATTTGTGATCAATTAGAAGATCCTAAATCGGTGAAAGGAATTGTAAAAAGAGGTGTGACAGATATGCTAACGCCTGGCATTGCTACCAATGATAAATTATTAGCACATAAAGAAAATAATTTCTTAGCAGCTATTTATATTGAAAACGAATTAGGCGCTTTAGCCTTTTTAGATATTACTACTGGCGAATTTTTAACTGCAGAGGGTAATTTTGAATACTTAGATAAATTATTACAAAGTTTGCAACCTGCAGAAATTTTATTCTCAAAAAAAGACCAGTCCATTTTTAAAGAACAGTTTGGAAATGGATTTTATAGTTATGGTTTAGATAGTTGGATTTTCGATGCCCCCTACGCAAATGATTTATTGTTGAAACAATTTCAAACCCAAACCTTAAAAGGTTTTGGCATGGAAGGACAAAACAAAGCGATCATTGCAGCAGGTGCCATTTTACATTATTTAAAAGAAACAGAACATCCACACCTACAACATATACATTCTATAAGTCCTATTCAAAGAGAAGACATTTTATGGATGGATAAATTCACTATTCGCAATTTAGAATTAATTGGCAATGGTGCTGATAAAAAAGGATTATTAGAAATAATGGACCATACCAAAAGTCCAATGGGTGCAAGATTATTAAAGCGTTGGTTAATATTTCCATTACAATCCATCACTCAGATCAATGCAAGATTAAATGCTGTTGATTATTTAATACAATCTTCAGAAGAAAGAACTAATACTTCAGCACTGATTGAATCTTGTGGAGACCTAGAAAGATTAGCAAGTAAATTAGCGAGTAGAAAAATTCAACCAAGAGAATTACAACAATTAGGAAAGTCATTGGAAGCAGTGGCTTCTATTAAAGCTGTTTTTGCTAATTGTACAAATGACTATTTACAACAATTAAGTAATCAATTAGCTATTTGCGCAATTGCCAAAGAAAAAATTAGTGCTACCCTATTGGATCAACCACCTGCAACCACGGTTAAAGGCGGGTTTATTAGAGATGGGATTCATGCAGAACTAGATGAATTAAGAAATATCTCCAGTGGCGGAAAAGAATACTTAGCACAATTACAAAGTAAAGAAGCCATAAACACTGGTATTAGTTCTTTAAAGATTGGCTATAATAATGTCTATGGTTATTATTTAGAAGTTACCCATGCCCATAAGGACAAAGTGCCTACAGATTGGATTCGTAAGCAAACTTTAACTACTGCAGAAAGATATATCACTCCAGAATTAAAAGTTTACGAAGAGAAAATATTAGGAGCAGAAGATAAAATACTAGTACTTGAGCAACAATTATATCAACTATTATTAGACGAGGTTTTATTGTCTTTAAATGCCATTCAACAAAATGGACAATTATTAGCGATAATGGATTGCTTGATTTGTTTTGCGCATATTGCAATAGAACATTCTTACTGCAAACCAATTATTGCAGAAGATCTACAATTGAATATCAAAGACGGAAGACATCCTGTCATTGAGCAAAGCTTACCAATAGACCAACCATATATTGCCAATGATTTATTGTTAGATCCTCATCAGCAACAAATCATTATTTTAACTGGCCCCAATATGAGTGGTAAAAGTGCGGTACTAAGACAGACTGCATTAATCACCTTAATGGCACATATGGGATCTTATGTACCAGCCACTGCAGCTTCTATCCCATTAACAGATAAGATATTTACCAGAGTTGGCGCCAACGATAATTTAAGTGCTGGCGAATCTACTTTTATGGTGGAGATGATTGAAACTGCTAGCATTTTAAATAATATAAGTGAGCGAAGTTTAATACTCTTAGATGAAATTGGAAGAGGCACTTCTACTTACGATGGTATAAGTATTGCTTGGAGCATTGTAGAATTCTTAAACCAATCTACTCAAAAACCAAAGACCTTATTTGCCACACATTATCATGAACTAAACGATTTAGAAGCTCAATTGAATCATGTTCATAATTATCATGTTAGTCATAAAGAAGTGGGCAATAAAATAATCTTCTTAAGAAAATTAACCAAGGGTGGAAGCACACATAGCTTTGGTATACATGTTGCGAAAATGGCAGGCATGCCTAATAATTTAGTGACCAGAGCGAATGCTATTTTACAAGAGATGGAATTGAAAAACCAGGGTTCACAAAAATTAGCCACCCCTACTGCAGCCACAACCGAATCTAAATTTCAGTTGTCCATTTTTGATGCACACACAGAAACATTTGAATCCATCAGAAAAGAATTAGACAGTATTGATATCAATAACCTGACGCCAGTAGAGGCTTTGATGAAATTGCAAGCGATTAAGCAAAAGTTGAACTAGAAGATTCTCTGTTCCTAATCTGAGAATTTTTGTAAGTACTTGTGAATCTTAGCTTGTAATCCTTCGGATGCTGGAACCAAGGGTAAACGTAAAACGTTTTCAATAACACCTTGCTCAAATAAATAAGCTTTGATACCTGCAGGATTATTTTCTTCGTACATATAACTATACCCTTCTACCATCAAATCGTTTAATCTTTTAGCCATACTAAAATCTCCTGCCATACTATAGCGAACCATATCACTAAATGGTTTAGGAAAAGCATTCGCAGCTACACTAATCACACCATCCATACCACATGCAATCTGAGCCATCACAATTTCGTCATCACCACTTACCACTAAAAAATCTTTTGGCCTGTCTTTTAACAAGTCAATAGTTTGAGCCATTTCGGGACCTGCTTCTTTAATACCTGCAATATTAGGATGTGCAGCTAGTCTTAAAGAAGTCGCAGCAGTCATATTGCGACCCGTTCTTCCTGGCACATTGTATAATATAATTGGCTTTGGTGCCGCATTAGCCAATGCTGTATAGTGTTGAAAAAATCCTTCCTGCGTTGGTTTATTATAATAAGGCGTAACACTTAAAATTGCTACCACTTTTGATAGATCAAATTTTCCAAATGCTTCAATTACAGAAGTGGTATTATTTCCTCCAATGCCAATTACAATAGGTAATCTTCCATTTACTTTTTCTACTGTAAAATTGAATACTTCTATTTTTTCTTTCTCTGTTAAAGTCACAGACTCACCTGTAGTTCCTAATGTTACTATATAATCGATTCCCCCTTTGATTTGGATTTCAATTAAATTTTCAAGCGCAGTAAAATCTATCGATTGATCTTTTTTGAAAGGTGTTACTAATGCAACACCGGTTCCTTTTAGGGTATCTCTTAACATAGTAAAATTTATATAAGTTAATTAAATAGTTTGAATTAAGCTTCTTCCCAGAAGCCCATTTTACTATATTTCTCAATTCTGTTTTCTACTCTTGTAGCTGGCGCAATATCTTTTACTTCAGCTAATGCAGCAGCAATTTTATTTTTTAAAGAGGCCGCAGCAGCTTCATAATCCCAATGTGCTCCGCCCAATGGTTCAGGTACAATTTCGTCAATCAAACCAAAACCTTTCATATCCAAAGAAGTCAATTTTAATTGCTCTGCCGCAACTTCTTTCTTATCCCAGCTTCTCCATAATATTGAGCTACAGCTTTCTGGAGAAATCACCGTATACCAGGTATTTTCCATCATCAGGGTCTTATCTCCCACTCCAATACCTAAAGCACCTCCACTAGCACCTTCCCCTATAATACAAATGATAATTGGCACCTGTAAACGCACCATTTCATAGATATTTCTAGCAATTGCCTCTCCTTGGCCTCTTTCTTCCGCTTCTAGGCCCGGGAAAGCCCCTGGAGTATCAATTAGACAAATAACCGGCTTATTGAATTTTTCGGCCAATTTCATCAATCTAAGGGCCTTTCTATAGCCTTCAGGGTTAGCCATTCCGAAATTTCTTAGCTGGCGTGCCTTGGTATTGCTACCTTTTTGTTGGCCAATGACCATAACGGTTTGCCCATTTAATTCGGCAAAACCACCCACCATAGCCTTATCATCCTTTACATTTCTGTCACCATGTAATTCTACAAACTTATCAAACATCAAGTGCACGTATTTCAATGTATAAGGGCGATCTGGATGTCTACTCAATTGTACACGTTGCCATGGTGAAAGGCTTTCTGTGATTGCTTTTCGCTTATCTACAATAGTTTGCTCTAATTGCTTTATGGTAGCAGATAAATCTATTTTAGGGTTCTTTTCGGCTAGTTTTTTAGTCGCATCTATTTGCTCGTACAAGTCCTTGATAGGTTGTTCAAAATCTAAAAACTGTCTATTAGGGTATTCTGGCATAATATAAGATTGGGCTGTAAAAATAATACAT
>JBJOIU010000021.1:0-29897 GCA_046046935.1 Bacteroidota bacterium | reverse complement strand
TAAGCAGCTAGTCTTAAATTTTTTGCATCAAAGCCATCAATATTGGCAATAATTTTTCCGCCTTTTTTTAAGCCCTTTAAATTTACTTTTAATGCAGCAGCATTCATTGCAACTAATACATCACATATATCACCCGGAGTATATACTCTGTCAGAACTAAAATGTAATTGGAATCCACTCACCCCTGGCAATGTGCCAATCGGTGCCCTGATCTCCGCTGGGAAATCTGGGAAAGTAGCTAAGTCTATTCCTAGTAAAGCAGTATTATTGGTAAACTGTTGACCAGTTAATTGCATTCCATCGCCACTATCACCTGCGAACTTGATCACCACATCTTGTAAAACAATATCTTTTTGCATATTGAGCCGTTTGCTGCAAAGGTAAAGCATCAAGGGGCAAAACCTTCATTTTTATGCCTAAAATACCTATTTCTTAGTTAACTTTGCGGCCATTCCAATAGGGCAAAATATGATCGGATACATAATTTACATTCTAGCTCATTTTTTTACACAACTAAATGCTTCTTCTGCCCCAGTACTAAAGCCTGCACCCATTCAAACCGATAGCCTAGCCAAATATGTGTACTTAAGTTTTGATGATGGTCCTTTGCCAGGCACAGGTAATTGTATAAATATCTGTGAGCGCCAAAAAGTCCCAGCTACATTTTTTGAAGTGGCATTTCATCAGACTAGAAGTAATTTTGGAAAAAATTTATACAAAAGAATCTCTGCAAATAAACAATTGTTTGAGATTGCTAATCATAGTTATTCTCATGCTTTTTATGGAGATTATATAAATTACTATCATCAAGCAGATTCTGCCTTGGCAGATTTCTTAAAAGCTGGCATTGTTTTACAAACCACCAATAACCTATCCAGACTGCCGGGCAATAATGCATGGAATACTGCAGTAGTAAAAAGAGCAAGTGGACTAGTAAGGCCATTAGTGAAAAAGATGGATAGTGTTGGTTTTAATGTAGTCGGTTGGGATATGGAATGGCACTTTAATAAATCTGGTAGGCCAATAGATGCCCCCGAGAAAATAGCAGCTTTGGTTGATAGTCTATTTTTACATAATAAAACCAAGACCAAGAACCATCTGGTTATTTTAATGCATGATCATGAATTTAGAGTAAGTGCTGATTCTGCTAAACTAGCTACTATGATTGCATTGCTAAAGCGTAATCCTCATTACCAATTTAGAAAATTAACTAGCTATCCTGGCTTGAAAAAATAGGATTAACTATTTTTTATATCCTGTCTTGGTTATTTATCATCAAGTATTTTGTATTTTTATACTAGTTAAATAAAAACTTATTGTATGTCAACATTTAAATCAGGTAATCCAACATTAACAGAAAAGATTTTTGATAAAAGCCTGCATGAAGCTGCTGGATCTTTTGGTGTAATGAGCATCAGAGGTACCATGAATAAATTCGGGTTTTTGTTATTGATGGTAATGGCTTCTGCTATGTTTATTTGGAATATTTATGCAGAAGGTAATTTTCAAACAGCTACTACTTTAATGATAGTGGGTGCTATTGGCGGTTTAATCTTGGCTTTAGTGATTATGTTCAAACCAACATGGGCTGGCTATATTGTGCCTGCTTATGGTATTTTAGAAGGTTTATTTATTGGAGGCATCAGTGCATTTTTCAATCAAATGTTTGCTAAATCATATCCTAATTTAATATTACATGCTGTTGGTTTAACCATGGGTGTTGCATTAGCAATGTTCCTCTTATATAATTTTAGAATTATTACAGTTACCAATAAGTTGCGTTCGATTATTATGAGCGCTACTGTGGGTATTGGTTTATTCTATCTAATTGTATGGATCTTGGGTCTATTTGGGGTAGATATGGGCTTTGCATTTGATAGCTCTCCATTAAGCATTGGCATTAGCTTATTTATTGTAGGTATTGCTGCATTGAATTTATTATTAGATTTTGATGCGATCGAGAAAGCTGCAGAAATGGGCGCACCTAAGTATATGGAATGGTATGGCGCTTTTGGTTTATTGGTTACTTTGGTATGGTTATACTTAGAAATATTGAAATTATTAAGCAAGTTAAATTCTAGAGATTAGTATTCAATGAGCATATTCTAAACCCTCCCCAAAAAGGAGGGTTTTTTATGGGCTTTATTTGGTAAATTTGATGCAACAATTTAAGTCTGATGGAATTCAAGAGAGGATCTCTAGAGAATCAACAATTAATACATTTATATCGTTCAATGGTATTACCAAGAATGATAGAAGATAAAATGTTGGTATTACTACGTCAGGGTAAAATAAGTAAATGGTTTAGTGGAATTGGACAAGAAGCTATTTCGGTTGGAGCTACATTGGCAATGGATCCTTCAGAATGGATTATGCCATTACATAGAAATTTAGGTGTATTCACTTCTCGCGATATGTCATTAGTCAATTTATTTAAACAATGGCAAGGTGATAGAGATAGTTTTAGTAAGGCGAGAGAAAGAAGTTTTCATTTTGGATCTGCGGCACACCATGTTTGTGGAATGATTTCACATCTGGGTCCACAGTTGGCAATTGCAGATGGTGTGGCCCTTGCTTACCAACAAAGAGGTCTCTTAAAAGCTACGGTAGCATTTACTGGAGATGGTGGTACAAGTGAAGGAGATTTTCATGAAGCTTTGAATGTTGCTGCTGTTTGGAATCTTCCTGTCATCTTTATCATTGAAAATAATGGATACGGATTAAGTACTCCAACCAATGAACAATATGCTTGTGAAAATTTGGTTGATCGCGCCAAAGGCTATGGCATGGAAGGAATAAGAATCGATGGAAATAATATTCTAGAAGTATACGAAACGATTAAAGGTGTTAGAGAATATTGTATTAATAATCAAAAGCCTTATTTGGTGGAATGTGTCACATTTAGAATGCGTGGACACGAAGAAGCAAGTGGTGTAAAATATGTTCCTAAAGAATTGATGGAAGCATGGTCTAGAAAAGACCCTATCAAAAACTATGAGCAATATTTAGTGGGTGAAGGTATTTTAAATGAAATGCAGGTTGCTGAAATTAGAAACGACATCAAAGAGCAGATTGAAAAAGATTTAGCAAAAGCAATGGAGCCTGCTCCTTTCGATGTTTCTATAGAAGCGGAATTAGCTGATGTGTATGCTCCATCTATTGAAACAGGTGTGCAAGTGTATCAGGATGTTTTTGCGAATAAAGATAGCTTGGGTAATTTTCAAAATAAAAGATTTATCGAAGCCATTAGTGATGCACTCATGCAAACTATGGAACGTTATCCAGAAATGGTCATCATGGGCCAGGACATTGCAGAGTATGGTGGAGCATTTAAAGTAACAGAAGGCTTTGTTGAAAAATTTGGTAAACAAAGAATTAGAAATACACCTATTTGCGAAAGTGCTATCGTGGGTGCCGCTTTGGGATTAAGTTTAGAAGGTATTAAATCAGTGATGGAAATGCAATTTGCAGATTTTGTTACTGTTGGATTTAATCAAATTGTAAATAACCTTGCAAAGATACATTACAGATGGGGGCAGAATGCAGATGTGGTAGTAAGAATGCCAACAGGTGCGGGTGTTGGAGCAGGTCCATTCCATTCTCAATCTAATGAAGCCTGGTTTACGCATGTGCCAGGTTTGAAAGTAGTGTATCCAAGTAATCCTGCAGATGCGAAGGGATTATTAATTGCAGCATTATTAGATCCCAACCCAGTATTATTTTTTGAACATAAAGCATTGTATAGAAAATTAGAAGGTGAAGTACCCGATGCCTATTATCAATTACCTATTGGCAAAGCGCATTTTATTACTACTGGAACAGATGCGACTATTATTACTTATGGCATGGGCGTAATCTGGGCAAAAGCATATCAAGAAAAACATCCAGAACTATCCTTAACTATATTGGATCTTAGATCCTTGGCGCCTTTAGATCATGCAGCTATTGCAGAAGCTGTTACTACAACAGGTAAAGTGTTGGTATTGCATGAAGATAATTTAACTGGTGGTATTGGTGCAGATATTGCTGCATGGATTGCAGAGCATTGTTTCCAACAATTAGATGCACCTGTGATGCGATGTGCTTCTTTAGATACACCTATACCATTCAATATGGAATTAGAAAAGCAATATCTAGCCAATGCAAGATTGGAAGAGCAAATGCAAAAATTAATTAGCTATTAAATAAAAACCCTCTTTATTTAATTAGGGTTATTAATACGGTAAACTCTCAAGAAATTACCGCCTAATACTTTTGCTATATCTGTATCAGAATATCCTCTTTTAATTAAAGCTTTTGTAAACTCTGGATAATCCACAACTGTTTTTAATTGTTTCGGTGCAGAATCTATACCATCAAAATCAGAACCTAGTCCAACATGGTCCACACCAATTAATTTCACAATATGATCCAAGTGTTTCATCAAGGCTTCGATATCTGGTTTAATGGCGTCTGATTCTTCTTTGTATTTTTCTGCTAAAGTAGATTGCGCATATTCTTGTTGAATGCCTGTTTCTAGTAATGCATCTAGTTCTGCTTTATGTTTTCTTCTGAAAGCCATATTTTTTGCTTGGAACGTGCTATCCACAAATGCAGAGAAAAAATTTAAATGAATTACGCCGCCATTTTTTCCAACTGCTTTAATTTGATCGTCTTTCAAGTTTCTAGTCACTGGACAAATACTGTATGCATTACTATGCGAAGCAATTACTGGCTTTGTAGTTGTTTTAATAGCATCCCAAAAAGTAGCTTCTCCCACATGAGAAATATCAACAATGATTCCAAGCTTATTCATTCTTTGGATAATTTGTTTCCCAAAAGCATTTAAGCCTCTTGTTCCTGCATAGCTTGAACTTTTTTCATCTGTATGTGAGCTTGCCCAACTTGGTGAATTGTTCCAAGTCAAAGTCATATATCTAACGCCTCTTTTATAGAAAGTATCTAATCTATTAATATCATCTTCAATCATATGGCCACCCTCGACACCGTATTGAGCTACTAGTTTCCCTTCTTTTAATGCTTGTTCAATTTGCTTCCAAGATTTTGCTACCACCATTTTATCTGGATTTCTAGCCGCCACTGCATCTAATGTATCCATTTCTCTCATGGCCCATGCGTATGGGTTTTTCTTATCTCCATCACACCAAATAGAGAATAACTGATAATCCAATCCCCCTTCTTTGAATCTTTTCAAATCCGAATGGTTTATACCTCTTAGGTCTTGATCTAGGCTTACTTTTTTCTCTATACATGCTGTAACAGCATCATTATGCGTATCTACCACCACAGACTTAAAATGGATAGATTGGGCTTGAGCGCCAATAGATAATGCCATAAATAGGGGTACTAGGTATTTCATACGAAGGGATTGTTTTAATTGACAACTAAAATAACTATTTTTGCGCACAGAAAAACGACTATGTTAGATAAATTAGAAGCCATAAAAGCTAGATTTGACCAAGTAGGGGTGGCTTTGACCAATCCAGAGATCATTAATAACCAATCAGAGTTTGGTAAAATGAGTAAGGAATACCGTTCCTTAGAGAAAATCGTACAGCCTTATTTGAGATATGTGAAAGTATTAGCAGATTATCAATTTGCAAAAGATAGTTTAAATGGAGATGATGCGGATATGAGAGAGTTGGCTAAAATGGAATTGCCAGAATTAGAAACAGAGAAAGATAGTTTGGAAAAGGAATTGACTAAATTATTGATTCCAAAAGATCCTCAGGATGATAAGAATGCAATTATTGAATTAAGAGCAGGTACAGGTGGAGACGAGGCGAGTTTATTTGTGGGTGATTTATTAACTATGTATACAAGGTACTGTCAAAAGAAAGGATGGAAAGTGGCAGTAGCAAGTGAGAGTGAAGGAACGGTTGGTGGTTACAAAGAAGTTATTTTAGAAGTGAGTGGAGAAGATGTATATGGTACAATGAAATTTGAATCTGGTGTACATCGCGTTCAACGTGTACCAAGTACTGAAACACAAGGCAGGGTGCATACTTCAGCAGCAACAGTTGCTGTAATGCCAGAAGCGGAAGAAGTAGATTTTGTATTGAATCCCGCAGATGTGAAAATGGAAACTGCGCGAAGTGGTGGTGCGGGTGGACAGAACGTAAATAAGGTAGAGACTAAAGTAATGTTAACACATATTCCTACAGGGACTGTGGTAATTTGTCAAACAGAACGTTCTCAATTAGGCAATAGAGAGAAAGCAATGAATATGTTACGTACAAGATTATTTGAAGAGCAAGTACGTAAACAAGAAGACGAAATTTCCAAGCATAGAAAAACTTTAGTGAGCACGGGTGATAGAAGTGCTAAAATTAGAACTTATAACTGGCCACAAGGTAGGGTTACAGACCATAGGGTAAATGTAACTTCTTATAATTTGGATGCAGTAGTCAATGGTGAAATCGACGAATTCATCGAAGCATTACAAATGGCAGAGAACGCTGAAAAAATGTTGGTACAGAATTAATTTATTTCGCAAGGCTTTGCTCCCATTGCCATGCAGTCAACATCATTTCGTCCAAACCAAATTTACAATTCCAGCCTAATTGCTTAACTGCTTTGTCATTGTTGGCATAAATAGCTACAATGTCTCCAGCTCTTCTAGGACCAATTTCGTAATTTAATTTTACGCCACTTACTTTTTCGAAAGCTTGTATGGCTTCTAAAACAGTAATGCCATTGCCTGTTCCTAAATTAAATACTTCACAAGATTTTTCTTGATTGTTTTTAATAGAATATTGTAATGCTAAAGTGTGCGCATGTGCAATATCACAAACGTGAATATAGTCTCTAATGCAAGAGCCATCTCTAGTATCATAATCTGATCCATGAACTTGCATTTTTGGTAATTTACCAATGGCAGTTTGAGTAATAGCTGGAACTAAATTTTGTGGGCGACCAATAGGCAGTTCGCCAATTGCTGTGCTAGGATGCGCACCCACTGGATTAAAGTATCTTAATAATATTGCAGAAATAGGATAAGTAAAGGCGGTATCTTTTACAATCACTTCACCCATTTGCTTGGTTGCTCCATAAGGAGAAGCGGCTGCTTGTAAAGGAGTAGCTTCTGTTACTCTTGTTGTATCTGGATTGCCATAAACGGTGCAAGAAGAGGAGAAAATAAAATGTTTGGCATTGTACTTAACAGACATCTGTAATAAGTGTATTAATGACAATAAATTATTTTCGTAATAGTCCAAAGGAAGTTCTACTGATTCACCTACTGCTTTATACGCCGCAAAGTGAATGATACCAGTAATACCTGGATTTTCTATAAATATTTGTTCTGTAGCTTTTTTGTCGGTTAAGTCTACAGTGTAATTTTTTACCTGTTTACCTGTAATTTTTTCAATACCTAATAGAGATTTGTCACTAGCTCTTGAAAGGTTATCAACGGAAATAACATTGAATCCATTTTCAATTAAGTCCACAATAGTATGAGCGCCAATATAACCACAGCCTCCAGTAACTAATATAGTTTGCATTAAAAAAATTTAGAATACAAAGAAACGAAAAAAATAGGATACTAGCCTTTATTAGGTAGCGTAAATCCAACTGTTGTACCCACGTTTAGCTTACTTCTTACTTGTATACTTTCCCCATGAGCCTCGATGATGTGTTTGCAAATAGCTAAGCCTAAGCCAGTGCCACCCACTTCTCTACTTCTTGCATCATCTGTTCTATAAAATCTTTCAAATAATCTTGGAATATGTTCTTCTGCAATACCGGCGCCATTGTCGCTAATTTCAATTAATACTTTTTTGTCTTCTAATAAATAAATACTGGCAATGATCTCTCCCTCTTGTTTGCCATATTTAATGGCATTGGTAATAATATTAGATAGTACTTGGTATATTTTGTTTTTGTCTGCAAATACATGGATAGGGGCTTCGCAACCTTTTTTAAATCCAAATTGCATCCCTTTCTTTTCCAATTTGATACTTAAGTTATTGATTACATCTTTAATGGTATCCTGTATAATGAAATCATGTTTTAACAATGGCTCTTTGTTAATCTCTAAATTGGTGATAATGTCAATATCATTTATTAACTGTACTAGCCTTTGAACATTGGCTTGTGATTTATTGACAAATTTAGTAGCTGTGGTAATATCGTCAATGGCGCCATCCGCTAGTATTTCCAAATAACCTTGAATAGAAAAGATGGGAGTCTTGATTTCGTGCGAGAGATTTTGTAAAAATTCTTTTCTAAATTCTTCGTTGGACTGTAGTTGTTTAATCTCTTCAAATTTTTGTTCAGCCCATTGCTCTACATCTTCCCTTACATCATCAATCCCTTTTTTAGGTAGGATATATTTTTGGTATGCTTCCTCTCTTTTACTTGCTTTGGTTTGAGAAATTAATTTATAGATCAACTTTATTTTTCGGTAAATAAAAAAGTCTAAAATCTTATCAAGTATTAAATAAATTCCAATAAAACAGGCAATAAAATAAGCTAATAAAACTTTCCAATCAGGGAACCATACAAATACACTTAAAGCAATCAGGCTTGACAGTAATAAGGCAGTCAAAGCTGCTAATTGCTTGGGTGATAAATTTTTGTCTTTGAACATGGAAGCGCTTAATTGAAGTCTTCAACGAAGGTAGAAAAATATGTTCAATTGGTGTAAGGGAATTAATAGTCGAACTTATAGCCCACGCCTTTCACTGTTGTAATCAAATCAATACCTAGTTTCACTCTAATTTTTCTTACGTGTACATCAATTGTCCTGTCGCCTACAATCACATCATTTCCCCATACTTGAGATAAAATCTCGTTTCTTAAAAATACTCTACCTGGTTGAGCTGCGAGTAAGTAAAGCAATTCAAATTCTTTCTTAGCCAAAACAAAACTTTGACCATTGATAGTAGTCTTGTATTGAGATGCGTCAATTGTCAAATCCTTAACCTGAATTAATTTACTTTCGTTATTGGCTGGCTGAATTCTTCTAAATAATGCAGTAATTCTACTTACTAAAACTTTTGGACTAATTGGCTTGTTAATAAAATCATCTCCACCTAGTTCTAATCCTTTAATATGAGAGGTTTCGTCATTTAATGCAGTTAATAAAACGATAAAAGTTTTATCAAAATCTTTATTTGATCTTAAGTATTCGCAAACTTCAAATCCATTTCTTTTAGGCATCATGATATCTAGAATGATACAATCAGGCTGAAATTGTTTTGCTTTTTCAATGGCTTCACTTCCATCCTTTGCAGTTTCTACTTGGTATCCAGCTTTTTCAAGATGAAAGCTTATAATTTCAACGATATCTGGTTCGTCGTCTGCAATGAGTATTTTGATTGGGCTACCTTCCATGATCTTACAAATTTAACCTTAAATAGGCAGACTTTAAGTTTAGGGGAGTATTATCAAATTGTTAACTGCCTTCTTGCTGTAAAATATGCTTGATATAAGGGTTGTGTTGCTTTTCCCTCCCTAAACTGGTGGCAGGTCCATGCCCTGAATATATCACTAAATCATCTTTTAATGGAATAATCTCTGTGCGTATACTTTTGATTAGGTCTGCTGGATTACAACCAGGTAAATCTGTCCTGCCCACGCCATCCATAAAAACAAGATCACCCCCAATTAAAAAATTTTGTGCTTCATGGTAAAAACATAGACTACCTGGAGAATGGCCAGGTGTATACAAGCAGGTAAATGCATCTTTGCCAAATTGAATCACTTCATTTTGTTGTACATATTTAACTGGGCCTTTATATGCTTCAGTATCAACTCCCCATTTAGCACTTGCTTCAGGAAGCCGATCAATGACCGCTTGTTCGTTAGCATGAAAATGAGCAGTAAGGCTATAAGTTTCACTCACGAAATTATTTCCAAATACATGGTCTAAGTGACAATGCGTATTGAGTAAAAGTGTTGGCTTCAGTTGATGGTCTTTAATAAAACTAGTGAATTGCATGTATTCGATTCTAGTGTACATACCTGGGTCTACAATAATGGCTTCCTTTTGCTCATTATATAAAATATAGGTATTTTCTTGAAATGCATTAAAGCAAAAAGAATGTATTTGAATCATGCTTTTGATTTTAATGCAAATTTACAATCAATTTGATGAATGGTGACTAATCTCACTCTCAAAAAAAGAATTATAGTTTACCTTTGCGAAATGAAAATGATCCTGTGTAGACTATTTATTATATTTTTTGTTTTTCTTGGATTTTCAATCTCTGTTTTTGCTCAAGATGCCTTACTAAAAGGGAAGATTGCAGATCATCAAAGCGAAGAACCATTGCCTTATGTTTCGGTTTCTTTTGTTAAAGCAAAAAGAGGGGTTATTACCGATTCTGCAGGTAATTTTACATTAGCACTGTCTTTTTATGGTAAAGAGGATACATTACTTATCCAAAGTGTTGGATATACTTCTTTATACATACCCCTTACAAAGCTCAATAACTTTGATTTAGGCATTATTCATTTATTTGTTCAAGCAGCAAAACAAGAAGCTGTTGTTAAGTCTAAATATAACAGAGCATTATGGTTTTGGAGAAAAATCATGTCCAAGAAATTCAAAAACAATCCTGCCAATTTTGTTAATTATAGTTACGAGATATATAATAAAATGGAAGTGGATTTGAATAATGTCCAAAAAGATAAATTAGTTAAAAGCAATTTGGTCAAACCACTAGAATTTGTTTTCGACTTTATTGATACTGCAGAAAATCACAAAGCTTTTTTACCAGTGTATATCACAGAAACCATTTCTGATTATTATAATCAAAATGAACCTCGTAAGGTTTTAGAAGTCATCAAGAAAACAAGAACGAATGGATTAGAGAACGAATCCATTATTAAAGAATTAGGAGGTACCTACCAAAACATTAATGTATATAAAAATGTGATTCCAGTTTTTAATAAAGAATTCATCAGTCCTTTCCACAACAATGCAGATGCTTATTATAGCTTTAAACTAGCCGACACCGCATACTTGAATGGAAGGCGCTTAGTTCATTTATTATTTAAACCCAAGGGCATCAATGAATTAACATTTGAAGGTGATTGTTGGATAAATGACACAAGCTTTGCTATTCAAAAAATAACTTTAAGACCTTCTACTTTTGCGGATATTAATTTCTTAGAAGCATTAACCATGATTCAGGAGTTTAAATTAATAAATGATAGCACCTGGTTTTTAGCAAAAGATAGATTTGTAGCAGACTTTAGTCCTAAAAAAGGTGGTTTAGGAATTAAAGGAAGAAAAACCACTAGCTATAAAAATGTATTTATTAATGATACGAATATTGCAGCAAAGTTGGATGAAATAGAGCGTTCGCCAAAAGTAGAATTATTAGATCAATCTCAAAGTCAAAATGAAGCAGAGTGGCAGACTTTAAGACATGAACCTTTGGCTAAGACAGAAAAAGCAGTCTATGCTGTTTTAGATACTTTAAATAAGAATAAAACTTTTTTACTGTATAAGAATGCGGCAGAGTTTTTAGTTAAAGGCATTAAAGAAGTGGGTAATTACACATTTGGTCCTTGGTTTAATGTATTTAGTAGTAACAAATGGGAAGGCACTAGGATTAGATTGGATCTGGCAACCAATCTTGGTTTTAGTAAGCACTGGAATTTTTATGGATATGGCGCATACGGATTTAAGGATCAAAAAACAAAGGGTAAATTAGGAGTGACATACAGAATTAAGAAAAGTCCTTTAATCTATCTGCAATTAGAACATAAATCTGATTTGGAATTTGGACAAGAATATTTTGATCAAATTAATAATGATAATTTATTTGGAACAATATTAAGAAGACCTAATATCCCATTTAGGTTTCAAGCTTTACAACAATCTCAGTTTAAAGTATTCCATGAAAATAATAAGGGTTTTCAGTTTTCTTGGACATTCGCAGATAAGCAATATAATCCTTTATTAAATCTGCCTAAAATTTTAGAGAACGGTAGTATCTCGCCTATGCATGCAGTTGAAGCAGCTTTTGGGGTAAGGTTTGCTTATCAAGAAAGGTATTTAGAAAGTAATTTTTCAAGGTTTGGTTTTGGTAGTTTGTATCCAATAATAGAAATGAAATATGCTCAAACCTATAAGGGTGTATTGAATAGTGGAGCGGATTATCAAAAATTGAATGTTAGTTTAAATGACGAATTACCTATTACGCCTTTTGGTAATATAGTGTATGCTATTTACGCAGGTAAAACTTGGGGAAGGGCGGCATATTCTTTTTTGGACATCATGCCAGGTAATGAAATGATGTACTATAATAAGTATGCATTTAATATGATGAGAAGGTATGAATTTGTGAGTGATGCATATATTGGAATGAATATTGAACATAAATTAGGGAAAGGAGTTTTAAAATATATTCCTGTTATACGAAAAACAAAATGGAGACAATTTTGGAATGCTAAAGCAGTAATAGGAGAGCTCTCTTCTGAAAATATGGAGTACAATTTTATTGGCACACATCCATTTAATTCATTGGCCTCAAAGCCTTACTATGAAATAGGAACAGGTATAGAAAATATCGCTAGATTCTTCAGGATTGATTTTGTTTGGAGAGTGAAAAACGATCAACAACAAACAGCTACTCCTTCTAATTTTGGAATTTTTGGAAGCTTTAGAGTTAGCTTATAAATAAGTACAGATGCGTTTTACCATCGCAGGTCCTTCATAAATAAATCCAGACCAAACCTGCACTAAGTCGGCCCCTGCATCAATCTTTGATTGAGCATCTGCACCTGTTAAAATACCGCCACTCGCAATAATAGGAATGCGTCCATTTATCCTTTTGTATAAATAACTAAGTACGGCAGTTGATTTTGCTAATAATGGTTGACCGCTTAATCCACCAGCGCCAATGGCATTTGCTTTAATTTGATTTGCTTCGGATAATATGGTTCTATCTAAAGTTGTATTACTAGAAACCAATCCGTCTATCTTGACTTCTTGCGTCAAAGAAATAATATCGTCCAAAGCACTTAATTCTAAGTCGGGTGCAATTTTTAATAGAATAGGTTTGTTATGCTTATTTAAATTTTGCAATTCGCTAAATATTTTTCGAAGTGCTTCTTTTTCTTGTAATGCTCTCAATCCTGGAGTGTTGGGCGAACTTACATTCACTACAAAATAATCCACTACTTCTTCTAATCCCTTAAAGTTGATGCAATAATCTTTCCATGCATCTTCGTTTTCTGTAATTTTATTTTTACCAATATTGCCACCAATGATGATTGGAGCATGTGGTTTTGATTTTCTATCTTTTAATCTCTTTGCAATTTTCTCAACCCCATCATTATTGAAACCCATTCTATTAATCAACGCTTTTTGATCGGGTAATCTAAATAATCTTGGAGAAGGATTTCCTGCTTGTGCTAATGGAGTGACTGTGCCTATTTCAATAAAACCAAATCCTAATAAAGCCAATACATCTAAATGTTCCGCATTTTTATCAAAGCCTGCCCCTAACCCCACAGGATTAGGGAAATCTATCCCAAAAACCTTTTTTTGAAGATTGTCCTTTTTGTATTGAAATGCATTAGCCATCCAATTGTTGACAAAAGGGACTGCTGCAGCTATATGCAAACCTTGCATTGATAGTTTATGTGCTGTTTCTGGAGGGAATAAAAACAAGCCATTCTTGATTAAAGGATAGATCATGCCTCAAATTTACAATGAAATATTTAGTTGCATAAACAACCTTTTGAAAAAATGACTACTTTTAGGCTAGAATTGAGTGATTATTAAAAATCTTTTTATGCAAGAAGCTTATATCGTTGCTGGTTTTAGAACAGCTATTACCAAGAGTAAGAAAGGTGGATTTAGATTTATGCGTTCCGATGAGTTAGCCATTGAAGTGATAAAAGGTTTAATGCAATCACTTCCTATGTTGGACCATAAATTTGTGGATGATGTGATTGTAGGAAATGCCGTGCCAGAAGCAGAACAAGGTTTGCAATTTGGTAGAATGATTTCTGCCAAAGCTTTAGGCATTGAAGTTCCTGGTATTACCATTAATAGATATTGTGCAAGTGGTTTAGAGAGTATTGCAATGGCTACTGCAAAAATTAGAACAGGTATGGCACAATGTATTATTGCAGGAGGTACAGAGTCAATGAGTATGGTGCCTACAGCAGGCTGGAAGACAGTGCCAGCTTATTCTATAGCCGAGCAAGATCCTGATTTTTATTTATCAATGGGTTTAACTGCAGAAGCAGTGGCGAATGAATTTAAAATCAATAGAGAAGATCAAGATGCATTTGCATTATCGTCTCATCAAAAAGCAAAAGCTGCCATTGATAATGGTTTTTTCAAAAAAGGGATTCTTCCTATTGAAGTAAATGAAAACTATATCAACGAAAAAAATAAAAAAGCTACAAGATCTTTTATAGTTGATACAGATGAAGGTGTGAGAGCAGACACCACATTAGAAGCATTGGCAAAATTAAAACCTGCTTTTGCTTTAAAAGGATCGGTTACAGCGGGTAATTCTTCTCAAACTTCTGATGGAGCAAGTTTTGTAATGGTGATGAGTGAATCTTTGATGAAATCTTTGGGTTTACAACCCATTGGTAGACTAGTCAACTGCGCAAGTGCAGGGGTACATCCTAGAATAATGGGCATTGGCCCTGTAGAAGCTGTGCCAAAAGTATTGAAACAAGCAGGGATGAGTTTAGACCAGATTGACCTTTTTGAGTTAAATGAGGCTTTTGCTTCTCAATCTTTGGCTGTCATTCGCGCCTTAGAATTAGACCCAAGTAAAGTCAATATAAATGGTGGTGCAATCGCTTTGGGACATCCATTGGGTTGTACAGGATCTAAACTTACAGTGCAGATAATCAATGACTTAGAGCGATTAAACAAAAAATACGGGATTGTTACTGCCTGTGTAGGGGGAGGACAAGGTATCGCTGGTATTATTGAAAAACTATAATTCTTTCGCGCTGATCATATTTCCTATTTTTTTGATCAAAAATTAAGTAGCTTAGATACTCATTATTTTTTAATAAGTAAATAAGCTTATCCCATGCGAATTATTCTTTTAGGAACCATGATGGCAGCTTCTGTTTTTACATCAGGAGAAGTCATTGCACAAAAGTCTAAAAAAACAAACACTCCGATTGCGAGTACTGAAAAAGTAGACATCAATAAAGCCTTTAAAAATTGGAAACCAAGAAATATTGGACCTGCCAGTATGAGTGGACGTGTGACAACCATTGATGTGGAAGTAAATAATCCCAATAATATTTGGATTGGTGCAGCATCTGGAGGTGTTTGGAAAACAAATAACAGTGGTGTAAGTTGGACGCCTTTGTTCGAAGAGCAACCCATTATGAATATTGGTTCATTAGCAATTCAACAATCTAATCCAAGTGTGGTTTGGGTTGGTACAGGAGAAGGTAATCCAAGAAACTCAATTAGCATCGGAGAGGGAATGTATAAAACAATGGATGCGGGTAGAACATGGAAGCGCATGGGCTTGGAGCAAACAAGAAATATTCATCGTGTAATTATAGATCCAACAAATCCTAATACAGTATATGCTGGTGCCATTGGTAATCCATATGGTCAAAGCAAAAACAGAGGTGTATATAAAACAACTGATGGTGGTGAAACCTGGAATCAAATTTTATACACTAATGATACATCTGGTCCTGGTGATATGATTATGGATCCTACTAACCCTAATAAATTATTTGTGGCTATGTGGCATCACTATCGTAATCCATATCATTTAGAAAGTGGGGGAAAGGGTAGTGGTTTATATATGACTATTGATGGCGGTAAAAACTTTATCAAATTAGGAAAAGAGCATGGATTGCCTGAAGGTAATTTAGGTAGAGTGGGTATTGCCATTAGCAGATCTAATCCAAATAGAGTGTATGCATTAATTGAATCAACTAAGAGTGGATTATATAAGAGTGATGATGGCGGTTATTCTTGGAAAATGGTGAATGGTCAAAAATCTATTGTAGATAATAGACCATTTTATTTCCAAGACATTATTTGTGATCCATTGAATGAAAATACTTTATGGTACATCAGCCAAACAGTACAAAAAAGTATTGATGGAGGTAAGAGCTTTGAAACTGTTATTCCATACAGTGGCATTCATCCAGATCATCATGCATTCTGGATTCATCCAACAGACAATAAATTTATTGTAGATGGAAATGATGGTGGTATTGGTATTACAAGAGACGGTGGAAAGACTTGGATGTTTGATGAAAAAATTCCAGTGGGACAATTCTATCATATTAATGTAGATAATGAAATTCCATATCATGTAATGGGAGGTATGCAAGACAATGGTTCTTGGAGAGGTCCTGCATATACAACTGTTCAAGGGGGCATTCGTAATTTTGATTGGGATAATTTATGGGGTGGTGATGGCTTTGATGTAATGCCAGATCCCGAAGATGCAAATTGGGTTTATGCAATGAGTCAAGGTGGTTCAGTAGGTAGATATAATACTCAAACTGGAGAATCTTCTTATATCAAACCTCCAGCTCCAGATGCTAAAACTTTATTACGTTTTAACTGGAATGCTGCTATTGCACAAGATCCATTCGACAAGAAGACCATTTATTTTGGTTCTCAATTCTTACATAAGAGTACAAATAAAGGTGCTGCATGGAAAATTATTTCTACAGATTTGACAACAAATGATAGCGCTAAAATTGATCAAAGAGATAATGGCGGTTTAAGTATTGATATCACAGGTGCAGAAAATCATTGTACGATTATTTGTATAGCACCAAGTGCTGTTCAAAAAGATTTAATATATATTGGTACAGACGATGGTAAAGTACAAGTAACTACTAATGGTGGTGCAAGCTGGACAGATTTAACAGCCAATATTGTTGGTTTGCCTAAAGGTGCATGGGTTCCTCAAATTAGAACATCTTCTTACAATGCCAATGAGGTATTTGTAGTGGCTAATAATTATAGACAAGGAGATTTTGCACCCTATATCTTTAGATCAGTAGATGGCGGAAAGACATGGACTAATATAGTGGATGCTAAAAAAGTAAATGGTTATGCATTAACTGTTTTACAAGATCCTGCAGAGCCTAATTTAATTTTTGTAGGAACTGAGCAAGGTTTTTATGTAAGCTTAGATAATGGTTCTAGCTATCAACAATGGAAAAATGGTTACCCTTCAGTATCCACTTATGATTTCGCTATTCAAGATAGAGAAGCAGATTTAGCTATTGCTACTTTTGGTAGAAGCTTATGGGTATTAGATGATATTAGACCATTAAGAAAATTAGCTGCCACAAAAGGTGAACAAAACAAATTCTTTGTAAGTACTCCGAGTGCAATCCATAATTTATCTATTAAGAACTCTCCTTATGAGTGGAGTACTTGGGGAATGTGGGACGCTCCAAATAAGCCTACAGGTTTGCCAATCTCAGTTTATTTAACAGATAGCACTAAGAAAGTAAAAGTGCAAATAAAAGATATCAATGATCAAGTAATTCGTAATTTAAGTTTCAAAGTAGACTCTGGATTCAATAGAAATTATTGGGGCTTTGAACAAAAAGGCAAGCGTGCTGCTGGTGCACCTAAGACTGGCGGTGGTGGAGGAAGAAGATTCTTTGATGAAGAAGGAGGTGCTGCATCAAATGATGACGACAAAGAATTTACAGGAAGAGAAGTTTTAGCAGGAAAATATAAATTAGTTGTTACAGCAGGTTCTAATGTAGATTCAGTTTGGGTAGAAGTGAAAGATGATCCAAGAGTATCTAATAGAAAAGAAGTGATTGTAGCACAAGACGCTGCTTTAGAAAAATTACAGCCTGTTAATGATAAATACAATGCTGCTCTTGATTTAATTCAAGATGCAGAAACTGTTTTAGCATCTTTGAAAACAGAGTGGAAAGATAAAAAAGATAAAGGTGTAGATACTTTGAATAAGGCGCATAAAGCGATTACAGAAAAAGTAAAAGGACTTAGAGAGTTCATGATGGGTAAAAGACAAGAGAAACAAGGTTACGGTACAGTACCAGTGATTACTCCAATTGGTATTATCAGAAATGCCAGTATGTTAATTATGGGTAAAAACACTATCCCGGGCGAACAGGAAGCTGCTGCAATTGCTGCTGCTGCTGTTGCTGCTGATGGCGTTGCTGTTAAAGTAAATGCTTTCTTTGAAAAAGACTGGGCTGAGTTTAGAAAACTAGTAGAGTCAACACCTATTAAGAAGTTTAAAGATGTTGAAGTAATTAAATAATCTCAAAGAGTCTCTTCGGAGACTCTTTGCTTTATATCTCTTTGAAGAAAAAAAATACAATATGAAAAAAACGATTGCTATTGTCTTACTAATGATTGCAGCAAATGCAAGCGGTGTAATGGCACAAAAGAAAAAACTAAATACAGTTGCTCCAGCAGCTAGTATTATGCAGGATCCAATTATCAAATCCCAAAATTTTAGATTGGTGGGTCCATTTAGAGGTGGAAGAGCTGCAGCAGCTGTTGGTTCTTATACCGAGTCAAATACTTTCTATATGGGAACAACAGGCGGCGGAGTTTGGAAATCTAACGATGCTGGTGCTAATTGGAAAAATATTTCTGACGGGTATTTTGGAGGAACAATTGGTGCAATTGCTATTGCTCCTTCTAACGAATCAACAATCTATGTTGGTGAAGGAGAAAATACAATGCGTGGTAATGTAAGTGAAGGTTTAGAAGGTGCATGGAAATCTACTGATGAAGGAAAGACCTGGAAAAATATTGGCTTAAAAGAGGGTCGTCATATTGTAAGAATGATTGTTCATCCTAAAAACCCAGATATTGTATGGGCTGCTGTGATGGGACATTTATTTGGACCTAATGAAAACAGAGGTGTTTATAAAAGTACTGATGGTGGTACTACTTGGAAGAAAGTTTTATATGTGAATGCTCAAACCGGTGCTAGCGATTTAATTATTGATCCTAGTAATCCGGATGTTTTATACGCAGGCACTTGGCAATTAATTAGAACGCCATATAGTTTAGAAAGTGGTGGAGAAGGTTCTGGTATGTATAAAAGTACTGATGGTGGTGAAACTTGGTCAAATATTAAAGCTGCTAAAGGTTTGCCAAAAGGTGTTTGGGGAATTGTAGGTATTGGCATTGCAAAATCTAATACAGATAAATTGTATGCATTAATCGAAAATAAAGATGGCGGACTATATATGTCTGATGATGCAGGAAAATCTTGGGAATTAGTTTGTAGTGACAATAATATTCGTCAAAGAGCTTGGTACTATACTAAAGTGTTTGTAGATCCAATGGATGAAAATAAAGTGTATTGCCCTAATGTAAACTTTATGGTTTCTACAGATGGCGGTAGAAGTTTTAAATCTATGGCAACACCGCATGGTGATCATCATGATTTGTGGATTGATCCAAAAAATCCAAAGCGCATGATTGTTTCTGATGATGGTGGTGCACAGGTAAGTTTGGACGGTGCAAAATCTTGGAGCACTATGATGAATCAACCTACAGTTCAAGTATATCGTTTAAGTACGGACAATAGTTTCCCTTATAGAATTTTAGGTGCACAACAAGATAATTCTGCATTTAGAATTAGATCTAGCACTTATGGATCTTTTATTGGCGAATCTGATTTTGATGTAACTGCTGGTGGTGAAAGTGGCTATATTGTAGCTGATCCAACTAATCCGGAAATTGTATATGGTGGATCTTATGGCGGTTTAATTACTAGATATGATCATAAGACAGGAGAAAATAGAGTGATCAATGTTTGGCCTGATAATCCAATGGGCGCTGGTGCAGAGGCAATGAAATATCGTTTCCAATGGAATCACCCAATTTTCTTCTCTCCTCATAATCCTAAAAAATTATACACTGCAGGAAATCATTTATTTTCTACAGAAAACGAAGGAGCAAGCTGGACTAAATTGTCTCCAGACTTAACTACTGACGATAAAGCGAAACAAAAAAGCTCTGGTGGTCCAATCACACAAGACAATACCAGTGTAGAATATTATTGTACAATTTTTACAGCTGCTGAATCTCCATTAGAAAAAGATTTATTATGGACAGGTAGTGATGATGGTATAATTAGTGTAAGTAAGGATGGCGGTGCTAATTGGAAGAATGTAACTCCAAAAGACGCTCCAAAATGGATGATGTGGAATAGAGTAGAAGTTGATCCATTAAGAAAAGGAACTGCTTATTTTGCTGGTACTAGATATAAGTTAGATGATTTTGCTCCATATATATACAAGACAACTGATTATGGTGAAACTTGGGAGAAAATTACTACCGGAATTGATCCAATGCATTTTACAAGAAGCATTGTAGCAAGTTCAAAAAAAGCAGGTGTTTTATTCGCAGGTACAGAATATGGTTTATATGTTTCTGTTAATGATGGAAAGTCTTGGGAACCATTTACATTAAATTTACCTACTACTCCAATTACAGATTTACATATTCGTGATAATAATTTAATTGTTGGAACACAAGGTAGAAGTATCTATGTATTTGATGATCTAAGTTTGATTGAACAATTCCAGACTACATCTGCAAATAAAGTTTTCCCTGTAGCAAATACTTATAGAGTACCTCCACAAGTTGGTGGCAGAAGAAGAAGAGCTGCAGCTGCTGTTCCAGCAAATGTTGGGTTAAATCCATTAAAAGGTGCTGTAGTTAAATATTATCTAGCTAACACAACAGATAGTACTAAAGTAGAGATTAGTATTTTGGATGATGAAAATAAAGTAATCAGAACCTATAGTTCAAAAGATAAAGAAGGCCCTTCTACAGAGCAAGGCTTTAATCAGTTTGCTTGGAATTTATACCATAAAGAAATTGAACAACCGGAAGCAGGATTAATTTTATGGAATGGATCTACTAGTCCAGTTTTAGCTGCTCCAGGTAAGTATACTGCTAAAGTGACTATTGATAAAGAAGTGATTTCTTATCCATTTGAAATTATTGCTGATCCTAACTATAAGGTTTCTAATGCTGATTTAAAAGCACAAGAACAATTCTTATTAGAAGTTGCAGGTAGTTTTAGTGAAATAATGAAAACTTTAAAAGGCGCTAAAGAAATCAAAGCACAAATTGCTGCGGTGCAAAAGAAAACTAAGGATTCAAGCTTCCAAGCGAGTGCAAAAGCAGTAGTAGAGTCTTTGACTAAATTAGAAGAAGCTTTACATCAAACTAAGGCAAAGAGTGGTCAAGATGTATTGAACTTCCCAATTAGATTAGATGATAAAATTGCAGGCGTATTTGAATCTGCTGCATCTGGCTATGTTGCTCCAACCAAACAAGTAAAAGAAACTTATTTGGAATTAAAACAACAAGTGGATGAACAATTAAAAAAATACGAAACCATCAAGAAAGAAAGCGTGAAAGCTTTAAATGATAAGGTGCATCAATTATCTATTCCAGTAATAGGGAATTAAATAAAAGAGGGGCTAATAAAATTTAGCCCCTCTTTTATTTTTATCTTTTTGATTTTTTTTAATCTACCCATCTCTTAAAATCATTTCATAATTTTAAGAGTCAGAATCTATAATTATTTTTTCTTATCGCACTTAGTCAATAGGTGCACTTACTCAAAATCTTTATAGAGTAAATATTTTTTTCTAATCTTCTTAAATGCGATCAGTCCTGGCTGCCAACTAGCCCTTATTTGTGCTGCCGTTTTCCCTTCTTTTAATTGTTCCATTAAACTGGCATTGCCAGCTAATTTATTAAAAAAGAAATCTGTTATTAGTCCAGATTTAGGTATAATGAAGAAACTGTCTTTTTGTGGAAATGAATTGTATATTTCTTTGATTAAATCTAAATCAATATTATTTCTAGGAGCATCTTTATTGGTTAAATCCCATCCATAACAAAGTTGTCCATATAATTTTGAACTCATTGCGCCTTGTCTAGGAGCAGGCGTAAAACTAAATGCCTTTCCCTGAATGCTAGGATGTCCAATATAAGCAAATGCATGTGCGGTGCCTCTTCCTTCACTTAATACCGTTCCTTCAATTAAACAAGTAGTAGGATACCAGTAAATGGAATTCATATTGGGTAGATTAGGAGAGGGTGCAATAGAAAAAGTATACATGGATTGGTGATCGTAATTTTTACAAACAACCACTTTAAAATCGGCTGGTCCTTGAATCCAACCTTCACCAACAATCATCTTTCCATATTCACCAATTGTCATACCATATACAGTAGGAATAGGCATTTTACCCACAAAACTACTATAGGATTTTTCTAAAACTGGTCCATCTACATAATGTCCATTGGGATTAGGCCTGTCTAATATGATTAATTGCTTTTTATTAATTGCTGCAGCTTCGATATAATATTGCAAAGAAGATATATAGGTATAAAATCTTGTACCCACATCTTGAATATCAAATACCATCACATCCACATCGATTAGATCTTCGTTGCTTGGTCCATATTTTTTACCATACAAGGAAACTATATTAATGCCCGTAACAGGATCTACACCATCGGTCGTTTTTTCGCCAGCGTCTGCTGTGCCTCTTAATCCGTGTTCTGGTGTAAATAGTTTTTGAATATGAATGCCTCTTTTTAAGAGTGTATCTATTAAATGAATCTTACCCAACATGGCAGTATGATTGGTGAAAACAGCAACACGTTTATTTTCCAAAAGAGGAAGGTATTGCTCCATTTGAAAGGCCCCCGGTAAAATACTTTTAGAAGATTGCGCATCGGAATGACTGCAAATAAAAACAAGTCCTAGTATAAAGATTATTTTTTTCATGCTATAAATGAAAATTAGCTTAGGTATTTACCTACAATTGGAACCCTTCTACCTACACCAAAAGCTTTCGGCGATACCCGGATGATTGGGCAGAATTGATTTCTCTTGTATTCGTTATTATTCACCATTTTTAAAGTCCTATCTACCAATGCTGCATCAAAGCCTAAAGCTTTTATGGCAGCAGGGTCAATTCTTTTTTCAATGTATTGATATAATAATTGATCTAAAACTTCGTAATCTGGTAAGCTATCGCTGTCTTTTTGATTGGGTCTTAATTCTGCACTCGGTGCTTTATCAATAATATTTTGCGGTATAATTTCTTTATCTCTATTGATATACCTCGCTAAAGCATACACTTGCATTTTATAACAATCTCCTAAAACACCTAATCCACCTGCCATGTCTCCGTATAATGTACCATAGCCAGTAGCTAATTCACTTTTATTAGAAGTATTTAATAATACATAGCCTAATTTATTAGCAATAGCCATTAGGATATTTCCTCTAGATCTACTTTGTATGTTTTCTTCTGCTAAAGAAAATGGAAGGTCTTTGAAAATAGGTTTCAAAGTCTCTAAAAAAGATTCGTACACATCTTTAATAGCAATGATATCGTGAGGGTTATCTAAGTTCTTACTTAATTTTACTGCATCATTTACAGAGTGTTCTGTTGAATAGGGCGAGGGCATTAAAATGGCATAGACATTTTCTTTGCCTAATGCATCTACTGCAATAGCCAATGTAACTGCCGAATCAATACCTCCAGAAGAACCTAGAATAGCTTTTTTAAAGCCCATTTTATTAAAATAATCTTTGATTCCTAAGACTAATGCATTGTATACTTGGTCAATATTTAACTCAGGCATTAATTTGCTTGGATTCAATTCTTTATTTGGTACTCTTGATGCAGGTTCTAATATAGGTGCATTAATAGTGCCGTCTTCATTGCATTCAAATACCTGTATTGCAGATTCAAACATTGGAAGCGATCCACATAAATTAGCGTCTTTATCAAAAGCGTAAGAGCCGCCATCAAAAACAATTTCTGTTTGACTTCCAACTGCATTACAATAGAATAAAGGAATTTTATATTTTAACACATTGGCTTTGATAGTTGCCTTTCTGTCTTCATCATGAGTATAATCAAATGGAGAAGCACTTAAGTTTAACATGATATCTGGTGCCTGTTCCATTAGTTTATCCATTGGACATATTCTATACAATGGATTGTCGCCTAAGTTCCAGATATCTTCACAAATTGTGATGGCTAATTTTTTTCCTTTGAATGGAACTACTTTCCAATTATCTGCAGATTCAAAATACCTATTCTCGTCAAAAACATCATAAGTAGGTAATAATGTTTTATGTACTTCTGCTATAATTTTTTGATCGTATAAAAAGAATGCGGCATTGAATAAATCTTTTCCTTTTTTCTCTGGATTTCTAGAAGGACTGCCAATTAAAACACCGATACTATCTGCTGCTTTTTTAATTTTTTCAATACTTTGATAACATTGTTCAATAAAGTCATTGAATTCAACAAAATCTCTGGCAGGATAGCCACAAACACTCATTTCGCTAAACAAGATGATATCTGCTCCTTGTTTTTTAGCTTCTTCAATGGCGCAAAGAATCTTATTCGTATTCTCTTCAAAATTGCCAATATGATAATTCTGTTGTGCGATGCAAATTTTCATGCCCCAAAGGTCGGGTTTTAACAGAAATAACCTCGCATATTTTTGTACTTTTGACTATGCAATTCAAACCTTTTTGGCTGGGTATATCGCTTTGTTTCTTTTTTGCTTGTACTAATAAGCCAAAAGATCCTATCGAAGGGCAACAAATCAAGTCTATTCGAGTGCAGCGATTTGACGCAGCTTTTTTTGCAATAGACACCAATCATGTGAGTGCCGGTATCGCATCTTTACATAAAAATTACCCCAATTTTAGCAGTGATTTTTTTAATAGGTTATTGCAAGTTGACCCAATCAACGATACCTTAAAAATTAAAAAAATTTTCAAAGAGTTATCTCCAGTATATGCAAGGGCTCTAGTAATTAATACACCACAACATATTAATACTGACTTAAATAAAGCATTGACGAGATTTCATTTTTATTTCCCTGATTATACTTTACCTGAAAATCTGGTTTATTATATAAGTCCTATGGAATCTTATTCGAATGTGATTGGTGCAAACTATATTGGAGTGGGTTTGCAAGTTTCCATATTTGATCATTATGCAAAAGAGCAAATTTCTTTTCACACTATTCAAAATTTGTCAATTGATTATTTGTCTAACACCCAACAAGAGAAACTGCTTTTATATCAGATGATTGAATCTGGAAAAAGACAATTTATTTTGAATACAATTTGCTTAAATACGCCAGATACTTTATTGTGGGATTATTCTGCTATACAATTAAAGGCAGTAAAAGAGCAGGAGTCCGAGATTTGGCAATATTTAAAAGAGCAGCAAATGTTAATGAGTAATGAAAGAATTGACTTCTTAAATATATTGGGAGATGCTGCTACCAATAGTTTATTAGGCTCCCCATTGCCCGGAAATATTGGCAAGTATATAGGATATAGAATTGTTGAATCCTATATGAATAAACAACCTAGAACACCATGGAAAAATTTACAAAAATTAGCAAAGACAAGTGCCTCTGAAATTTATGCAGCAGCTAATTATCAACCTTAGTTTAATTTAACTGGTGCAATCATTTTAAATGCTGGAATATTGACACGAATTAATTCTTTGGTTTCTACATTTTGCATTGTATAGTAACCTTGCATTTTTCCCATCTCGCTTTTTAAATGACAACCACTTACGTATTGATATTGTTTACCTGGCATAACTAAAGGTTGGACGCCTACAACACCTTCACCTTCTACTTCTCTATGCTCGCTATTGCTATCAAATATTTCCCAAAAACGTCTAAGCAATTTTACTGGGTATGAATTATGATTTTCAATAGTGATTCTGTATGCAAACATGTACTCGTTTTGTAAAGGATTGCTATAATCCTTTTGAAAAAATGTTTCGATGCTTACTTCAATGCCTTCTGATATTTTAGAGGTCATGATCTAAGGGATAAAGCCGTTTGCAGAGTATACTGCCCCCCGAAATTAGGAAATTTCTATCCGTTCGAAATAAATTAATCCTCAATTTTTTATTAAACACTCTAACTAACGTAAATTCGCAAAAAATAGGGGCTTTTAGTCATTCTTACACGTTCAAAATCAATCTACAATGAAGATCGCAGTAGCAAACGGAGATGGAATTGGTCCAGAAATCATGGAAGCGGTAATTAGTGTTTTTAAGGCTGCCAACCTGCCTTTAGAATACCAATTTGTAGATATGGGTAAATGGGTTTTTGACAAAGGTTTTAGTAATGGAATGACCCCTGAGGCAAAAGCAACCATCGAGGCATTGGGAATTTTATTTAAAGGCCCTATGGAAACGCCTAAAGGCAAGGGTGTAAAAAGTGTGAATGTTACAGCTAGAAAAACTTGGAATACCTATGCAAATGATCGTCATTTTCAAACCTTAAGTGGGGTACAAACAGTTTTTAGCAAAGCTGGTATTAATGTAAATATTACCATTGTTAGAGAAAATATTGAAGATACTTATGGTGGTGTAGAGCATATGATTACAGAAGATGTAGCTATTGCTAGAAGATATATTACACGTCAGGGTAGTGAGCAAGTTATTCGTTATGCTTTTGAGATGGCAAAGAAAAAAGGAGCAAAAAGAGTTACTTGTGGACATAAGGCAAACATCATGAAGTTGACAGATGGCATGTTTTTAGAAGTCTTCAAACAAGTTGCTGCTGAATATCCTGAATTGCAATCTGACGATATTATTGTGGATGATTTATGTATGAAATTAGTAAGTCGTCCAGATTTATTTGATGTCATTGTTTTAACTAATTTACAAGGCGATATTGTGAGTGATCTTTGTGCTGGATTGGTTGGTGGGCTTGGGTTTGCGCCGTCTTCAAATATAGGAGACAAGATCTCCATTTTTGAAGCAGTGCATGGTACTGCTCCAGATATTGCGGGAAAAAATATTGCCAATCCAACATCACTTTTATTAAGTGGATTAAGTATGTTGAGACATTTAGGAATGATGGAAAAAGCAATTGAAATTGAAAATGCTTTATTATATACATTAGAATCTGGAGTACATACAGGTGATTTTGGAGACAAGTCTATTCCATCTGTAAATACAACAGATTTTGCCAATGCAATCATTGCGAATTTTGGAAAGCAACCAAAAAATAATGCAAGACCTGGTGTTGAAAATTTTGAATTTCATCCTCAAGATTTGGATCAGAAAGAAAATGTAATGTTGGCAAAATCAAAATCTACTAATCATAAAATAGTTGGAGTTGATTTCTTTATTGAATCAATTGAGCAACCATCTGCAATAGCTAATCTTGCCAAAAACCATGAATCAGCTATGCTACAATTAGTAACCATCACTAATAGAGGTACCCAGGTTTGGCCTACTGGTTCTGTATTTACCAATTTGGTGAATCAATATGGAATAAGATTTGAAACTATCGGAGATGCCCCTTTATCTCAATCAGCTATTGCTGAATTATACCTTGCCATGTCTAAGGATTTCACTATTTCCTCTTTAGAAGTATTAAACATGTGGGGGGATAAAAAAGCCTATAGCTTGGCTCAGGGTCAATAGATATTCTTATTTTGGCAGAATCGACTGTTTTTTGCTCCCTATTTGCGATAAAATTGAGTTTTTGGGAGGGAAAAAATACATTTTTAGCGTAATTTCACGTCTCAATTACAAACTAGCTTTTTACTATGGCAGAAGTTATATTAATGCCCCGTTTAAGTGATACCATGACTGAAGGTGTTATTGCAGCATGGCACAAAAATGTGGGTGATACAGTTAAGAAAGGAGATTTATTAGCAGAGATAGAGACAGATAAAGCCACCATGGAATTGGAAAGCTATCAGGATGGTGTTTTATTACATATCGGCACTCCTCGTGGCGGTAAATTACAAGTAAATGATTTGTTAGCCATTTTTGGTAAACAAGGTGAAGATATTAGTGCATTGATTGCTCAAAATACTGCTGGATCTACTCCAGCTCCTGCTGCTCCCGCAGCGGCACCTACTGCAACAGCAGCTCCTGTTGCATCAGCTGCAAGTACTTTAGATGTTTCCGCAATGGAAGAAGTGGTTTTGATGCCAAGATTAAGTGATACCATGACAGAGGGTGTGATTGCAGGATGGCATAAAAAAATTGGAGATACTGTAAAGAAAGGTGAAGTGTTAGCGGATATCGAAACAGATAAAGCTACCATGGAATTAGAATCTTATAAAGATGGTATTTTATTATATCAAGGTGCAAAAGCAGGGGAGAAGATTTTAGTAAACGAATTGCTATGCATTATTGGTAAAGATGGTTTAGATGTGAATGCAATTGTTGCCGCAGTTAAAGGCGGAGCTACTGCAACAGCTACACCAGCAGCTGCAGCTCCAACTACAAGCGCTCCAGTTGCAGCACCAGCGGCGTCTTCATCTAATGCAGCTGTAGTGAATGAGGGAAGAATTTTTGCTTCTCCATTAGCTAAAAAAATTGCACAAGAAAAAGGAATCGATCTTAAATATGTGAAAGGAACTGGAGAGAATGGAAGAATTACTCGTTCCGATTTGGAAAATTATACTCCAGGTACTGCAGCAGCTACAATAGCTTCTGTAAGTTCAAGTTCTAGTGCTTCAGCACCATCGTTTGTACCTTCTGGAACAGTGAGTTTTGTAGATACACCAGTGTCTCAAATGCGTAAAGTTATTGCGAAGCGTTTAAGTGAGAGTTTGTTTACTGCGCCGCATTTCTACTTAACAATGAAAATTAATATGGACGCAGCTATTAAAGCGCGTACTTTATTAAACGAAAATGCCACTACTAAGATTAGCTTCAATGATATGATTGTGAAAGCAACTGCATTGTCATTAAAGCAACATCCAAAAGTGAATAGCAGCTGGATGGGAGATTTTATTAGAGAAAACTATCATGTAAATATTGGTATTGCCGTTGCTGTAGATGAAGGTTTATTAGTGCCGGTATTAAGATTTGCTGATGGATTATCACTTTCTCAAATTAGCGGTACCGTTAAGGAATTTGCAAAGAAAGCAAAAGATAAAAAATTACAACCTGCAGATTGGGAGGGTAGCACATTTACCATTTCTAATTTAGGTATGTTTGGCATAGATTCATTTACAGCAATTATCAATCCTCCAGATGCATGTATTTTAGCTGTAGGAGGTATTGCACAAGAGCCAGTGGTAAAGAATGGCCAAATTGTTCCAGGCAATATAATGAATGTGACTTTGAGTTGTGACCACCGCGTTGTTGATGGTGCAACAGGAGCTGCTTTCTTGCAAACTTTAAAGAGTTTATTAGAAGAACCTTTAAGAATGTTAGCGTAAATAAAAAAATTGAGGGGCTCGTTTATGGGGCCCCTCAAAAAATCTTTAGATATATAATAAAAAGCCTCTTATCTTTTCTTAAGAGGCTTTTTATTTTACTACTCAACATCGCAGCCTATCGGTGCGCCTGGAGGAATAGTCACTGCTTTAGGTAAACTGATTGTTCCTGGGTTCTTAATTCTTTCAATTGCAAATTGATAATGTGCTTGATGTGCTATATCTGATTTAGCAAGTGTTTCTAATTTAGTTTGTAATGCTTTTAATTTACTATGAGCTAATGCACGCACTTCATAAGTAGCATCTGTGCTTTGGCTTAATCCAAGCAACCATGTTAATACTTGTTGTTGTGTTTGCATATGTACGCTACCTAATAATCCAGAAGGGATAGTAGTATGCCAAGTTTGTTTCATTACTGCATCTGTTAGATCGTCAAAACCAATAGTTTTTGCTCTTGCTTTGTTTTGAACCAATCTATTTGCTCTTTCTGTATTGAATAAGAAACTTAATTGAAAATCTGTTAAAGCCTCTGCTGCACTTAATGCATCAAAACTCATACCAGTACGTTTGTCGAATAATTCACCTACACCATAATACATTGGGGGACGAGGAGGAATCAGTGCAATAATATTTTCTGGAATAGTCAAATTAGTTGGTGCTAAACATGCTACAGCCGCATTCAAT
>JBJOIU010000020.1:0-31276 GCA_046046935.1 Bacteroidota bacterium | reverse complement strand
TTGATCGCCATTGTCATCATATGCTTGATAAATAAAAGGTCTATTGATTTTTTCTCTTGCATCAATTTCTTCCCAAACAAACTCACTAAATAAGGCGTCTTCTTCTCTTAAATTTTCATAAGGCAAAGGCAAACGCTCTTGAACACCTTTTCTCTTTTTTGTTTCTGAGAAAAATGCATAATTATTTCTTAGACTCTTTTTGTTATTACTATTAAAGCCACCTACTACCGTAGTGTCTACCACTTTAGTAGGTTTGATATTAGGGTCTACTAAAGTACTATTGTTGACATTAGGAGCAGGAACTTGCTGAACAGGCGCTGTTTGAACAGGTGTTGGATCAGCCGGAGTTGTTTTCTCAGTAGTTTTATTAGTAGCTCCCTTTTTCTTTGGCAAATTAAATTGCGCAAAACTTTTGTTTTGTACAAATATTGTAGCTACAACCAATGCCAATAAAGATATCTTTTTCATAACAACTTATATTTAAACCAATTTCAACTTTATTGAAGTATGAAAGTGATTGTTTGATCTAATTTTCTAGTTCCTCCACCTGGTTCACTTACTTTAATTTCTCCAATAGTCACTGTAGTACCTGGTTGACATCTTTTAATTAAAGCAGACGCACCACCAGAGAATCTTGGGCCAGTTACTTCTTCAAAATCTGGTTCATCAAAACCTTTACCAGTACATATTACATAATAAGATACCACATTAAACTTTATTCCTTCAAATACGAAATCTCTTAAATCAGCAATAACCCCTTGTTGTGCTCTAAATACACTTGCAGACATATTTCCACCAGCACTACCTCCTACAATCGCAATTGGATCTGGCACTCTTTTAACTGGTATAGTTACTTTGCTTGTAGTTTTTCCATCATTAACATTTAAAGTAACAGCACCTAACTGTGAACAGTTTACCACATATTGTCCAGGACCAGCTCTTCTAACTGTTGCGGCACCAGCCTCTACACTTACATTCACTTTTTCTGCACCACCACCACCAGTTACACTTAATGGATTATCTAAACCTTTATAAAATACCCTTGTCTTGTCTGTAGATACTACTAAACCAGTAGGTGTACCAACTGTATATTTAACATCTTTCTCTACAACTGCAGTTTCACCATTTGGTTTTAAGAAAGAGATTCTAACTCTTTTGCTATTTAAACCTGGGGAACCTGCTACAGATTTAAAAGATGCAGTTCCGTCTGGTCCAATGGGCAATACAGCGCCATCAATACTAATAGTTGGTTTTGCTGCACTACTAAAAGCACCCACCCCTGCAGTAATCACTAATTCTTCTCCAGACATCAAGTATTGTGAATTAGAAGAAGCAAAAGCATTAAACTGATCGTACACTAATTCTACCTCACCAATTTCTTTATGACAATATTCCATTACCTGTGATTCACTATTTCTGATATCATTTTGAAACTTTGTCAAAATAGTAATGGCAGCAACAGGAGGTGTCATATTAAAATATGCATAGCCCCAATCATTTTTACCCGCTAAACTAGAAGTTTTAGGAATTGTCAAGTCTAATGGTAAAGTTGGTATTACATCTTTTGCAATACCTGGATCTAATGCCGCTAACTTATTCTTATACTCAGTCAATCTACCCAATAATTCAACTCCTTTATTTGGTGTAGCACCCTTTAAAAAGAATCTTGTTGTAGAACTTAAGTCATGATCATTGTAAACCTCAACGCCATCTTTAATTTTTAATCCTGCTTCTTGCTTTAAGCCTGTTTTTAAAGATTCAACATAATTGTATAATTCGTCAGATAATTTTTGTGCTTCCGTTGCTTTTGGTGCCCAAACAGCTGCTTTATCTGCCGTTTTTGGATCTTCCAATTTCTTTTGTAGCGATTTGATAATGTCTGTATTCTTTTTCTGAATAATCACATTTGCATTGGTCAAACTTTGTTCGATAGTTTTAAATGCATTCAAAATTTCGCTAGATACATTTAATGCCAACAATGCAGTCAACACTAAATACATAATGTTGATCATCTTCTGCCTCGGCTCCTTAGGTAATGACATGTATACTAGTTTTTAAAATGATTTTTTTGTTTACTGCTTTGATTAACGTCCCTGCATTGCTGTTAACATATTGCCATAAATCTGGTTCAACTTAGTTAAGTTATCTGCTAATAAAGCAATTTGCTCTTTTGCTCTTATTGCGTCAGCAGCTGAACTAGACATAGCATTTGAAGCCTCAGACAATTTACCATAATAGTTATTCATCGCTTCCATGGTTTTAGTCATGGTAACAAATTGATCTTTTAAATTCTTTACGCCATCAGATGCAGAAGCAAAACTTCCTAAATTATTCGCCACGCTTGCCACTGAATCTTTTACTGTACCTAAAGCAATTGCTGCATCTTTTGTATTTGCAGTAAAATCTTTACTTGACTTAGCCATATCAGCTAAATCACCTAAGTACATAGCAGTATCATTCAGCTTTTCAAAACTTGTACTTAATTTTTTAAATGCCGCCTCATCTAATTTTGCAGCTTCCATACTTGCAACCACTGAATCCGTTGCACCAGCTCCACCAACTGTTGTTGGAGCACTCATATCTGGAGGAGGCAAGAAAGCATAAATAACAAAGATGGCAGCTTCAGTAGTCAAGCCGACTACTAATAACCAATCTGCACCTGGCAAATTAATCAACTTAGTTAAAGCACCAAGAATAACAACTGCTGCACCTAAAGAGATTACAACATTAATAATTTTGTTTGTTTTCGGAGAAATGGTATTTGCCATCAGGTTAATTTATAAAATGATAATTAATTATTTATTTCTAGGACCCATTGTTAAAACAGTTCTAAATCCAATATATGATTTAGCTGTATCTTGATATTCGTAATTTCTAGTACTTACTTGAACATTGTATGCTATATCTTTCCAAGAGCCTCCTCTAATTACTTTTCGCTTCATCAAAATAGGATCTTCATCTTTAGCATTAAACTCAACACTTGGACTGAAGTCTCCTAAGAAATTATATCCACCTTCATAATAAACAGAGCTAGTCCATTCAGCTACATTACCCGACATGTCGTATAAGTCAAACCCATTCAAGTTTTGATTAAAGCTACCTACCTTGGTTGTATAAATATTATCAGCTCTATTGTCATTAGCACCACTAAAGTATTCGCCTCTGCCTGGTTTAAAATTCGCTAACAATCTTCCTTGTGATGTTCTTGTATAAGGCGAACCCCATGGATACATTGCATTGGTTTTTGAATTACCTCTAGCTGCATATTCCCATTCTGCTTCTGTTGGCAATCTGTAAATACCATCAATTTTATATTCTGGTCTTCCTTTTCTTCCTAAATAATAATCACTATTATTAGTTCTCCAGTTACAAAATGCTACAGCTTGTTTCCAAGTAATACCCACCACTGGATAATCATTATACGCTGGGTGAGAAAAATATAATCTTGTTTGAGGCTCATTATATGAATAAGAGAAATCTCTCATCCATACCAATGTATCTGGATATACTGCTTGATTTTGTGTAACAATAAAATCACTTAATGATTTTTCTAAACCTTTAGATGCCCTTGCTGCAGCTTTTAAATCTACATATGAATATCTATATACTAATTTATTAGGATCTAAATCAATCTTGCCTTGTATACGATTATCAGGACTTAATAACAATTCATTTAATCTTTCTAATACAGCCCTGCTCTTCATATTAATTCTTGAAGCTCTATTCCAATCTACTCTTAATGTATCTTCATTTTGATTCAAACCACCTCCATAAATAGCTAAATACTTCAAAGAGTCTGCTACATAGTTCACAAATCTTCTATATTGCTCATTCGTAATCTCTGTTTTATCCATCCAGAAACTATTTATTGAAACAAGTTTCTTTCTATTCACCATCGATAAATCCACTTGCTCATCACTTGGTCCCATATAAAATGACCCAGCAGGTATTTCTGTTGTGTTTCTATCTGATGAAAATCTTGCTCTACGAGAAGACCTACCTGGCCTTTGTGACATCAATACTAGAGATACTAATACTGTCATCAAAATAAAAGCAGGAAATCCGATCTTGAAATTTATTGTTTGCTTACTCATATCAAATTATTAACCTGAGCACTCAGGTCCTTATTAAAACGTTTTTTTACCAATTTTATTACTAAACTCTTTGATATTCAATAGAATTAGGAGGCGCAATTTACCAATTCTAAATGTTAGATAATTGCTAAAATACCTTCTAAATGCCCAGTTGGAAGAGAACAGGTTTTATTTTTACATATAAAATATTGATTTTCAACACCTTGCTTACCAATACTGAGTGGAAATTGACTATCTTCCCTATCCATCCAAAGGGTCAAAACATGTGGTAAAAATCTTTTCAAAATAGGCGTTAAATCTTTTTTTACCCTGTTGCCGACACCCACAAGCTCTGTTACCCCGAATGCTAATTGAAAAAAGCCCTGCGCCCAATACCCAAAGGAACTTGGATATTGCACCAACATGGAGTGCATAGAGGACAACATCTTGGTTGACTGATCTATCCATTTTGGTTCATCAAAAATGCTTCCCAAGTAGATTAAGCTAGCACATATCATGGCATTACTACTAGGTGTAGCTCCATCATAACTTTCTTTCTTTCTTACAATACCCTCTTTTTGTTCATCACTTGTAAAATAAAAAAATACTCCCTGCTCATCGATAAAATGCAATTGTACATAATTCATCCATTTTTTAGCCTGTAAAAGATAATTGGCTTCGCCAGACATTTTATGTAATTCTATATAAGCCTGTATTATGTATGCATAATCTTCTAAAAATGCAATAGATTTTGCAATACCATTGGTGTAAGTATGGTAGAGATGTTCATTGGACGACTGCAGGTTTAATTCTAACCAACCCATTACCTCTTCGGCTCTTTTCAAATAAGTAATATTACCAATACTTGCATAAGCTTTACATAAGGCACTTATCATTAAACCATTCCAAGAAAGTAAAATCTTGCTGTCTGTTCCAGGGCGTATTCGATTTGCTCTATAGGTAAATAAAATTTTCTTTGCTTCAACCAACTCATCTGACCATGCATTTTCAATAGTTTCGGTTGTCCAAACAATATTTGTATGCTCCCAATTACCGGCTTCTTTAATTTGATAATAGGTACAAAATGGTTCAAATAAATGCTTAGGTAAGATTGTTTGTAATTCATCATAAGACCATGTATAAAATTTCCCCTCCACCCCTTCGCTATCTGCATCTAATGCAGCATAAAAAGCTCCAGATTTGTCAGACAATTCTCTGAATACAAATTCTATAGTCTCTTCAATTACATTTTTATACACTTGTTTTTGCGTGATTTGAAAAGCTTCTGATAATACAGTGACCAATAATGCATTGTCGTACAACATTTTTTCAAAATGCGGGGCCTGCCATTGTGCATCAGTACTATATCTGGCAAAACCGCCTCCCACATGATCATATAAACCACCTTGAATCATTTTATCTAAACTTCTTACAGCATGGGTAATTGCCACTTGATCTTTATGGGCAAAATAATTTCTGAGTAAAATCTGAATAGAAAAAGTTTGAGGGAATTTTGGTGCAGCACCAAATCCACCCCATTGCGTATCTGCGTTTTGTAAAATCCTTTTAGTCATTACGTCAAACTCTTCCAAACTAGGAAAAGAAATAGTTTGATCTTCAAGATTTTTTGCTTTGATATTGGTCTCGACTAAATGATTGGTTAAATTGTCTGCTTGAGTAACAAGCTTATCATAGTTGTTTGTGTAAGCCTCCTGTACACCCTTTAATACATCCATCCATGAAGCTCTTTGTGGTATGGTTTTTGGTGGAAAATAAGTACCTCCGAAAAATGGTTTTCCATTAGGTAGCAAAAAAATGTTTAAGGGCCAACCTCCACTACCCGTCATGGCTTGTAGTGCATCCATATATATTTGATCTACATCTGGCCTTTCTTCTCTATCCACTTTTACATTAATAAAATGCTCACTCATGTACTTCGCTACATCTTCATCTTCAAAGCTCTCACGTTCCATTACATGACACCAGTGACATGCTGCATATCCAATACTCAGTAAGATTGGTTTGTTTTGTTCTTGTGCTATTGTAAAAATATCTGCAGACCATGCAATCCAATTCACTGGATTATGGGCATGTTGCAATAAATATGGACTTTGCTCACGAATGAGCGCATTAGTGAATTTTGAAGTAGCACTCATATAGTGCAATTTACTTTTTTTTGGACTGCTGTGCTAAAAACTGATCCAATCCAGCTACCATACTTGGTATTTGTGGACTAGGCACCTGAATGTGCAATGTCAAACCTGCATCTGCAACTGCTTTGCAAGTATTTGACCCAAAAGCGCCAATGATGGTGCCGTTTTGTTTGAAATCTGGCTGATTGTCTAAGAAACTCTTTAACCCACTTGGAGTGAATAAGCAGATTGCATCAAACTTATTATCTTTTAATAAAGGTTTGATATCTGTGCTTTCAGAACGATACATATAGGCTAATTCAAAAGTACAGCCATGGTCTTTTAACCAATTTACTATCTCATTATCTTGCTGATTTTCACTACACACATACATAAAACGCTCATTGGCTTTATGCTTATTTAAGACATCGAACAATTTTTTATTAGTGCCATCAGACCCAAAGAATACTTTGCGCTTTCGGTACATAATAAATTTTTGAAGATATAATGCAACAGACTCTGTAATACAAAAATATTTGGTGTCTTGATTGATACTTATTTTTAATTCGTCGCAGGTTCTAAAGAAATGATCAATAGCATTCTTGCTCGTGAAAATAACACCTGTATATTCTGTGATATCAATTTTAGTTTTTCTAAAATCTTTTGCCGGAATAGCAACTAATTGAATTAATGGCTGAAAAAACAATGAAACATTGTACTTACGCTCCAAATCGAAATACGGAGATTTTTCACTCTCTGGTTTAGCCTGAGAAATTAGAATTTTTTTGATAGCCATTTTCACTTTCCAGTTTTAATAAGTACCTCCAAAATACTGTACGACTAATTTATACAAAATCAATATTGGTACTATTTCGAAAGCACAAAGGTAAAGAAAAAAATGGAAGGATGAGATATGTAATTTATTCCTAACAGTTGTTAAAGAAAACAGGTATCTGTACAATATTAACAACACTGACAAAACGGCGCCCCCAATAATAGCAATGCCGTAGAACTGAGGCTTTGCAAAGGCTAAAATGAGTATAAATGGGATTAATAATATACCTAAGACTTTGTTAATCATGAAAATTACGAATACATAAGTTTGGATCAATTCCATGCTGTTAAAGGTATAGCCAGCAAGCAACAGGAAAAGGTATTTCCCTATGTATAAAACCACGAAAAATAAACAGATATACCCATATCCTTCCCAAAAAGAAAGGGGCAATAAATGTCTATTAAAAATTAACAAAGTGGCCATCAAAGAAAAGCTCAAAATAAAGCCAACATTCATTAGCAAAGAAGCCAAACTATTCTGTAATAACTGCTCTCTATTTTGGAGCATTCTTAAAGAGGATTGGTTAAATTGACTAAATAATTTGGGGAAATACTGAGGATACACATTATGTACAAAAGCGAATAAAAAAAGTAAACCAAAAATGCTGTAAAAAAGCAAGTCTTTATCTGGCAAAGAAAAGCGTTGTTCAATTCTAAAAACAACTGGAGAATCATTTGATTTTGTTACAAGTTCATTATATAATTTGAACGCATTTTTCTTTTGAGAAAAATATAATTTATAATCTTTCAACGGATTATAATTTGAATCAACGATTGCGCCATGTAAAAAAGAAAAATGATTGGCATCTGCTAATTGAAAACTCTTTGGAATAATAGGCACATACTTAATGTATAAAGTATCTTTTTTTGAAGCAGTATCAAGTATAGCCAAAGCACTGTCTACTTTTCTTGAAACAGTATCCACTTGGGTAAAGGAACTTAACAGGATCCAACCCATTAGAAGGAATAGTAGATTTTTTAAAGCTGAAAACATCGAAGCAAAAATAAGTATACTAGGGCAGAATTAGTAACTAATGCCTAGCTTTGTGCATTAAATAAGCTTATGGCAGGAATTTACATACATATACCCTTTTGTAAAAAAGCATGCCATTATTGTAATTTTCATTTTAGCACCCAAATCAAGCAAATAGATACATTTGTGGATGCCTTGCTAATCGAAATAGAACTTAGAAAGAATTACTTGAATGAGCCTATTCAAACAATCTATTTTGGAGGTGGCACCCCTTCTTTGCTTGATCCAGATCAAATTAATTTAATTGTATCCAAAATTAGAGCACACTATAATTTAAATGAATTACAGGAGTTTACAATAGAAGCGAATCCAGACGATATCACTCCCAACAATCTTGCCTCATGGAAAAGTATGGGCGTGAATAGATTAAGTATAGGCATTCAAAGTTTTCAAAACGAATCTTTAGCCTGGATGAATAGAGCGCACGAAGTAAAACAATCGCACCAAGCCATACAAATGGCGCAAGAAGCAGGTTTTAGCAATATTAGTATCGATTTAATTTATGGAACGCCTCATTATACTAAGGAGCATCTCTTAGCTGATCTTAATATTATAAAAGACTATCAAATTCCGCATGTTTCCTGCTATGCATTAACGGTTGAAGAAAAAACTGCCCTTCATTCAATGATCCAAAAAGGAAAGATGCAAAATATTGTGAGTGAAGATCAGGCCCAGCATTTTGAGTTAATAGTAGATTATTTAAATAATATTGGATTTGAACATTACGAGATCTCGAATTTTGCGATACCTGGAATGCGAAGTCAGCATAATAGTAGTTATTGGAAAAGCCTTCCCTATATTGGGTTTGGGCCATCTGCTCATTCTTATAATGGAACAAGCAGGCAATGGAATCCAGCCAATAATGCATTATACATACAATCATTAGAAAAAAAGGAATTGCTTTTTGAGATAGAGCAATTAGATCAAGTTGCTCAATACAACGAATACATGATGATTTCTTTAAGATGTATGGAAGGGTTTGACCTGACTCAAATAGAGCAAAAATTTGGTGAGGCATATGTAGAACATACAAAAACCATTATTCAACAATTAGCCAATCAGCAATTATTAACGCTTACGAATAATGGGTATTGTTTAAGTAAATCTGCGAAGTTCTTAGCAGATGGAATTGCTTCAGAATTCTTTATAGTTGACTAATTAGATTAAAATTTGCTCAATCTCTTTAAAGGTCTCCATCGGATTCGCTCCTTCCCATAAAATTGAATATACCGCTTTGATTATTGGAATTGGCAAATTCAAATCTTTATTAATATTCATAATGCACTTGCTAGCATTATACCCTTCAGCAACCATGTTTAATTCTAATTCTGCAGCTCTAACCGAATAGCCTTTCCCAATCATATTTCCGAAAGTTCTATTCCTACTATGTAATGAATAACAAGTAACCAGTAGATCTCCCAAATATACAGAGGCATTGTAATTTACCCCATTACATACCTGCCCCTCTTTTTGCATTATAGACTCTAATAGAGATTTCATTTCATTGGCACAATTGGCAATATATACACTTAAAAAATTATCGCCATATTCTAATCCATGTGCTATACCAGCACCTAATGCATATATATTTTTTACAACACCCGCATATTGAACACCTATCACATCTGTATTCACTATGGTATTGATGTATTCAGATTGGAAACAATCAGCAATCTTTCTAGTGAAATCTTGATCTAATCCAGAAAAAGTTAAATAGGACAATTGCTCTGCAGCAACTTCTTCTGCATGGCTTGGACCTAATAAAGTAAAATAATTATCTAATGGAAATTGGTAAGTCTTTTCTAAATACTGATGCAATAAAATATTGTGAATTGGTAACACTCCCTTTATTGCAGATACTATTTTTTTACCAATTAAATCTTTAGCAGTTACTTTTTCTAAACAAGACTCTATGTGAATCGAAGGGACAGCCATAACCAATACATCAGATGCTGCAATCACTTCTACAATATCGGCAGAAAATTGAATAGTCGAAACGTCAAAATAAGCATTTCTTAAATAATGTGGATTGTGATGACGTTTCTTGAAATAAGCAATATTGGCCTCTTGACGAACCCACCAAGCAATTGAATTGCCATTATCAGAAGCAATTTTAGCAATGGCCGTCGCCCAACTACCACTTCCTATTATACCAATTTTTAATGATTGCATGACACAAAGGTACGAAAAGACCTAAAAAAAGGGGCGCCTTTTTTGGGCGCCCCTTTTACTATCTAAATGAAATCTTTATTTCTTTTCTTCAAATAACTTTTCTTTAGTAACAGGTTTTACTAAAGCGCCGTCTTTTAATGACTTACTAACAATGCTATAAGGTCCAGTAACAATAACATCTCCCACTTTAACACCTTCCACTTGTATATAGTTTAAGTCTTGGATATCCGTTTTCACTTTCACCATTTTCACTTTATTATCTTTTTGTAATACAAACACAACCTCACTTAATTCTTCCTCCGCTTTCGCAGGCTCATCAGTAGAAGAAGTGGCATTACTAGATACTTTTGTTTCTTTTCCTTGACCTTCTTTATCTCTTGTTGTAACAGCGTTCAATGGAACAGAAATTACATTCACCTTAGATTTAGTTTGAATGTCTGCACTTGCAGTCATGCCAGGTCTAAAAGGAAATTTAGCATTTTCTTTTATTAAATCTTGATAGCTTTCTGTCAATAAACGAATATGCACTTTATAATTAGCCACTTCTGTAGAACTTGACAAGGCACTTGCAGCCGCAGAAACGGGGTTAGCAATCTTGTAAACAATGCCCTTGAATTTTCTATTGTTATATGCATCTACTTCAACCAATGCCGTATCACCAATTTTAACTTTAGTAATATCATTCTCGCCAACATCAACTCTTACTTCAATACTTTTCATATCAGCTACACGCATCATTTCTGTACCAGCCATTTGTGCAGTACCTACTACTCTTTCCCCTTTCTTAACGCTCATAGAGCTAACGATACCATCCATTGGAGCTAAAATAGATGTACGTGCTAAATCTTTCTCTGCTCTCGCCAATTGCGCTCTTACACCTTGAATTTGCGCTTCGCCACTTTTGATAGATTCTTTTGCACCCATATAGTTAGACTCAGCCGATCTATATGCTTGTTCTGTTTGCTCATATTCTGATCTAGAAACAATTTTATCGGCAAACAATTTTTTGTAACGCTCATTGGTTGCTTTAGTGTTTTCGTATACTGTTCTTAAACCGCTTAGGTTTGCTTTTACATTTTCGTATTGCGCCTTTACTTGATTTACACTAGCAGAAACCTGATCTCTTTGAGAAGTATAAATATCTGCATAGATTTTAGCAAGCAATTGACCTTTCTTAACGCTATCTCCTTCTTCTACAAAAAGGCTTACAATTTCCCCAGAAATATCTGGACTAACTTTAACTTCAATTTCAGGGTACACTTTACCACTGGCATTTACAGATTCTGTAATGGTTCTTAATTGTACTTTTTCGGTAGTTACCTCAGTACCTTCTTCTTTACCAATTACGCCTGCTTTTTTCAGGCCAACTAATAATGCGATGACTGCAATTACACTTACCGAAATCCAAATGAGCTTCTTATTCATGGTCTTTTATTTTCAATTTTTCTAATAGTATTATAACGATAAATTTTCTCCCTTGTAAAACTCTAATAATTTGATTCTAAATACATACTCGTATTGAGCTGCTTTAAAATTTACTTTAGCTTTTAAGTAGTTATTTTGATTATTTAATAATTCAATAGTGCCTAGCAAACCTAACTCGTATCTCTTTGAGGCGAAATTATATGCTTTCTCCGCTGAAACCATCGCTTTCTGAGTTGCATTCAATTTATTCAATGCCACTACAGCAGTTGTATAAGCAGAGAATATATCTTGTTTTAATTTTCTTTGAGTATTCTCTTCTTGTAATGAAGCAGATCTAAAATTCAATTTAGCTTGTTGATAAGCTATTTTAGATTGGCCTGCATTGAAAATTGGAATGCTTAATTGAAAACCCAAACTCTGTCCAAAATTATTATTTACTTGATTGCCCCAGCCATTCCAAATATTACCCCAGTTTCTTGTGCCACTAGTAGAAGTGAATACAGGACTTTGAACATAATACTTACTGTTATTGATATTCACGTATGGCGACAATGCAGTTGGAGTGCTATATCCGCTAAATTCGTAACCACTAATATATTTAAATTGATTAGAGAAGTTAGAACTTAATGAATAGCCAAAACTTAATGTAGGATAAAAATTAGCCTTAGCTGCTTTTACATTCTTTTCAGAAGCCTTCACTCTAAAATTAGCTGCTTTTACATTGGGTAAATTTTGAGAGGCTATATTAAATACATATTCAGGTTGTAAATCTGCGAAATTCTGTAATTTAATTTGTTCTACTGGTTGTACTTGCACATCAAATGGCTTTGCTGCATCTAGATTCAATAAAGCCTTTAAGCTTAATTTACTTTGCTCAACAGAAGAGATAGCAGAAATAAAATTACTACTATCATTAGCTAATTGTGTTTCTAATTCTAATAAATTAATTTCTGGCAATAAACCTACATCTACTCTTTTTTTAGTTGCAGTTAATTGTTCTTTGGTCTGAGCAATTTGAATTTTTGCGATTTCTGTTTGTTCTATTGCAGAAAGTATTTGCAAATAAAATGTAGCTACATTCAAAGAAATATCATTTGCTGCAATTTGCATATCTGCTAAACTTGCTTGCCAATTATATTCTGAAGCGCTAGCTCCGTTTCTTAATTTACCTGCATTAAAAATTTGCACACCACCATTTAAACCAAAATTATTGTACAAAAACTGTGTATTGGTAAAACCATTGGTGGTTGGGTCAATAGAACGACCTAATCTCAAACCCATACCAGAACTACCAGTTAAAGAAGGCAATTGGCTATTCTTAGCCAAATCTGCCTGTAATTTTGCTAGTCTAGCTTGTACATCTGCTTGTTGCACTGATATATTATGCTGTATTGCATATTCTACACATGTTTTAAGATCCCATTTTTCTGGCTCTTGCGCATTCACACCTATACTTAGGCTGATCATGAATAAAGAAAGTATATATTTCATTTTTATCATATGAAGTTTGTCAAACAAAAATCTGCTTTTGCTTCTACAAAAGTAAACTAATCCTTCAAAGGTTTTTAATTATTAGACAAGTGGAGCCAAAAAAGGGTTAAATGGCCTTTTTTTGATGATAAAAAACGCTGTATATACCCAAAACCAGGGCTAAAAGCACAATTGCCGTCAAAGCAGCATAAGGTTTATCAATTACGACAGCTAATGCAACCATAAAATAGGCTAGTACAAAAATGACACATAAAATTGGGGTCCATCTTTTAAGTGCCCCTGTTACAGAAGCATCGCCTTGTTTCTTTTTTCTCAATATTAAAAGTGTTGCAGCAGATGTGCTCATACCCATACAATCTAAAAATATACTAAAGCTTAGCACATCATCCACACCCTTCCCGAAAAATGTAATTAAAGCAGTGGCAATAGCAAACATGGTTAAACCTGGAACCAAGGCTCCAGTTTTTGGATGCATACTCTGAAATATTTTTGGCAAAACCCTGTCTTCACTCATCGCAAACATCACTCTAGGATTACTCATTAAAACCACATTAACATAAGCAAGTACACTTAATACCATCGCGAAATCAAAAACCTTTGCCCCAAATTTTCCAAACCATGCTTCAAACAACAATGAACCAATGGCATTGGCATTTTTCATATTATCAAAACCAATTACTGTTACATAAGTATAATTGATTGCTAGATATAAAAACAAAACAATAAAAATACCAAATACAATCCCTCTTTGCATGGATCTTGGATTGGAAATTTCAGATCCGAAATTGATCGTTTGTTGATACCCCCCAAAAGTAAAAAAGACAGATACCAAACTAACTAGTAACAATAAAGAACCATTGCTTCCATCATACACATATAATTTACCTTCGTTATAACCATGGGGTGGAACACTCACTCCTTTAAACAAAGAGGAGATTAATAAAATAATTAAACTAATTTTTACCACCATCAATACATTTTGTGTCCTACTACTTGTTTTTAATCCCAAGAGGTTTACAAAATAAAATAGTCCAACAGAAGAAATCGCAATCCCAATATTAAATAAGGTACTAGAAGGTCTTCCAAATAATAAATCACTCACATAGTCTGCTCCAATTAATGCCACTACCGCTAGTGATGCTGCATTGCTAATTAAAATCAAGACATTAACGGTGAAACCAACTGCAGGATGATAACAATGTGCAAACACTTTATAATAACCACCCATTACAGGCAGTCTTTGTCCAATTTCTGCATAGGTTAGAGCTCCGAACAAGGCGATTATCCCTCCGATGGTCCATGCGGTAAAAAAAATCAAAGGTGTCCCTGATTTTGCAGCTATAGTTGCCGGTGTTTTAAAAATTCCCATTCCAATCACCAAGCTGACCACAATCATGGTTAAGCTAAAAAAATTAATGCCTTGTTTTTCTTTCATCCTTAGTTTGTTAAGTATAAATATATCAAAACTATTCTAGTTTTCAACAAGGAGTTAATAAATAAACTAGACTTGTCTTTTTAAAATCTATAAGTTTGTTCCAGATTAGGTTCATATAAATGATTAAAAGAGAATCCCGTTAAAACCGGGAGCTATTCCCGTAGCTGTAAGTTCTACGCAAAAGCAATCATTGCAATATCCACTGAAGTAATTTGGGAAGGATGCAATGTTAAGAACGAGCCAGAAGACCTGCCTGATTAAAAATAACCAACAGCTTTCGGGTAAAAAGCAAGGATTTGTAAAAGAATTCTCTTCTATCAGGAAGCTCATTGTTCACACAAAAAACAAAACAATGAGCAAAAAATTATTCACGCTCTTAGTGGCCACTATCGCCACACAAACAATTGCTTTTTCGCAAAGCAAAGACAGTCTTCAAAACAACAATACTTTAAACGAAGTAATTGTAACTGCCAACAAAATTGAACAGAAACAACGTACCACTGGTAAAGTAGTTACTATTATTTCTGCTGCACAATTAGAAGCACAAGCAGGTAAAACTATTGCGCAGGTATTGAACGAACAAGCTGGACTTCAATTGCCAGGTAGTTTAAGCAATATGGGTACTGTACCTAGTATCTACATGCGTGGTGCATCTAGTGGCAGAACCCTCATCTTATTGGATGGTTCTCCAGTGGGCGATCCAAGTATGATTAGTAATGAATTTGACTTGAATTTAGTACCGATCGATCAAATTGAAAGAATTGAAATTCTAAAAGGCTCCCAATCTACTATGTATGGTTCTGATGCCATTGGAGGAGTCATTAATATTATTACAAAAAAGAAAACTAGTAAAGCAATCACTGGAGGATTAAGTTATGGATCTTATGGAACTAAAAAAGCAACTATTCAATTAAATGGTGGTAAGAAAAAATTAAATTACTTAATTGGATTAGAAAACCAAGAAGCGAGCGGATTCTCTGCTGCATATGACCCAAACAAAACTAGCACATATGACAATGACGGCTATAAAAATAAAAGCTGGTTTGCGAAAGCACAATATGAAATGAATAAAAATTGGAATGCAAAAATTTCTACCAAAAAGACTTCGTATAAAGCCGATATAGACTATGGTGCATTTAAAGATGATAAAGATGCAGGTTTCAATAATGCAACAAGTATTTCAGGACTTACAGTTAAATATAAAAAAGAACAAAAAACATTTCAATTTCAATACCAATACACTACTCAGGATAGAAGTTACTTAAATGATAGCGTTGATCAGCAATATTTGATTTATGAGAATAATCAATACAAAGGAAAAACACACTTTGCAGATTTGTTTTATTCCAATCGATTAGCTAAAAATATACAATGGATTATTGGATCTGATTTTAGATATGGATCATACAACCAAATCTATGAAAGCATTAGCGGATGGGGCCCTTACAATGAAAATTTCAAAGACACTTTCCAGTTTCAAAATGCATTATATGGTTCTATCATTATAAATGACGCTTCTAATAAATTTTTATTAGAACTAGGTACAAGATATAATAATCATTCAAGATATGGCGCTAATCAAACTTTTACCATCAGCCCATCTTATGCGATCACTAATAAATGGAGAGCAGTTGCAAGTATCTCTAGTGGCTTTAAAGCACCATCCTTATACCAAATAAGCTATAATGATCAATTGAAAGCGGAGACTTCTATTAATACAGAATTAGGTATTGAATATGCAACAGAACCATTATATGCAAGAGCCGTATTTTTTAATCGAAAAATTAATAATGGCATAGATTACAATTATATCGATTATAATTTCTTCAATTTTATTCAGCAAAATGTAAATGGTCTTGAAGTAGAGATGACGCACAAAATGAATGCTCGTAATCAGTTTAGCGTAAACTATACTTTATTAAATGGTAAGGAAACCAATCAAAACAGATTGACTAACGCAGATACGATTACTTATAATTATTTATTAAAAAGGCCTAAGCATGTATTGAATATTCAATACCAAGCATCCATCAATAAACAATGGAAAGCGCAATTATCCGCTAGATATATTAGTAAACGATATGATGTGGGTGGTTATGGCACCGAAGATGTAGTCCTAGATTACTATACCTTATTAAATGCTCATCTGAGTTATCAGTACTCAAAGCATTTACAGTTGTATGCCGATGCGCAAAACTTATTGAACGATCATTTTCAAGAAATTAATGGCTATAACGCTATGGGCAGAACCATACAGGTTGGATTAATTTGGCGTTAAGCATTAAAATACTTGGAAGAGTAAATAAAAAAGCTTTGTATCTTCATACAAAGCTTTTTTTATGGAATTTCAATTTGATCAATTACTAACTGTAGTATTTACTTTGTTTGCCGTTATAGATATTGTAGGATCTATTCCCTTACTGATTTCTATGAAAGAAAAGGTAGGCAAGATTAAATCCATGCAAGTGACCTTAATCTCCGGAGGCCTAATGATAGCTTTTATGTTTTTAGGAAAGCCTTTCTTAAAGATGTTGGGATTAGATGTAAAATCTTTCGCCGTTGGTGGTTCGATAGTTATCTTCTTACTAGGTTTAGAAATGGTATTAGGTCATGAAATTTTCAAAGGAGATAAAAATGGTCATACTGGATCTGTAGTTCCAATAGCTTTCCCAATTATTGCCGGCAGCGGAACCTTAACCACTATCATGTCCTTGAAAGCGAACTTTGAAGAGATTTATATTCTTGCAGGCATTCTAGTCAATTTGATTATTATATTTATTGTACTAAAATCTTTGAACTTTATAGAACGCCTGCTAGGGCCCGGAGGCTTACTAGCAGTGCGTAAATTTTTTGGTGTAATTCTTTTAGCAATTGCAGTTAAGATATTCTCAAGCAATGTTGGTGCTTTAAGACGCTAAAAATTAACCCTACAAGTTATTATATAATTTCTGCCAACTGCAGAAATTCCACTTGCAAAATATCTATAGTTTAGATCGGTGATATTCTCCACTCCTATACCTAGGGTTAAATCTTTTGTTGGTGTATATTGAGAAATAAAATTAAAAGTCATCCAACTTGGCATACCATCTTTAGTGGCATATATCTCATTGTCTTCCCCATTTAAATTATAATCAGCTATACGTTTCCAGCTATTGTATACACTATATACCTCAGCATTCCATTTCTTACTATTATGTTTCATCCCAATTCTTCCATAAGCGGGTGGTACATGATCTAAAGGCATTTCTTTACTACCATCATTATAAGTGCCTTTGGTATAGGTATAAGTAGCATTTAATTCTGTATTTGTTACAATTCGCACTCTACCATTTACATTAAAGCCATATAAATTCGCTTTGGCTTTATTTTGAGTAGCATACACATCACTTAGTATACCTTGGTAAACTATCTTGGATTGTCCATTCCATGTATATTTATCAGCCACTAATGCATTCTTAAATAAAGTATAAAACAATGTTGCACCCCAAGAATAAGCAGTACTATTTTTTGAAACCGACCATTCTGCATTATAGGTATATTCTGGTTTTAAATCTTTATTAGGTACCACTACATAACCGGTTTTGGTATCAAATACTTTTGTCAGATCATCTACATTCGGTGCTCTAAATCCACTGCTCAATCCGAAAGAAGTTCTATAACCATTCTCGCCATTATAAGCAATGCCCAAATTACCTGTAAATGCAGCATTAGCTTGCTTTGCTTCTGTAAAAGGGAAATGCATTAAAGCAGTGTCTTTGAACTGCGCATTTAATTGTACTAGATTCAATCTGATACCATCATTGATCACCCAATGCTTGTCTAATAATTTTGTTTGCTGCAAGTAAATGGATTGATACGCCATATTAGTTGGACCATCGCTATATCTTGTAGTAATTGCACTTTTAGCCAATGTGGCTATATTGGTTCTATATGCATTTGAGTTAGCTATATTATAGTAAGACTCCACCCCAAAATGCACATCACCATTTTTATCCTTATGCAATAAATCTGCATTGACTCCAATTACATCTACTTTTTCTAGTCTATAATCTTTGTTGTTAGACTTATATTTTCTACTTATCCTACTTTCTTCCAAATGTTGGTAATTGGTATTCACCGTTAACTCTTGAAAATATCCTTTCAATGCAGTTTGGTTGTATTTATATGCAACCATATTTCTTACCTGAGGACCATAATACCATTCTGCATATACTGGTAAACCTTTGCTGGTTTCAGTCAAACGGTCGTATCTATTAATATTAGAAGAATTAGACAACTGAATATTTAATAGGTGCTCCACATTCGTAGATGGTTTATATAAAATCTTCTGTAAGAAATCTTGTTGTGTATACTCGGTCGTTTTTTGGATATTGATATTGGCTCTATTGTCATTGATGATATCTGTGCCATTTTCTGTACTCACATAAAACAATCTTTTACCAAAATCTGGATAAGCTACTAATCTTTGGTTTCCTTGACGAAGGTCTCCAAATACACTATTAGTAAACGAACTTACAAATGCCCATTTGTTATTAGCAATATTAAGGTCTATATGTTGACGGTTTTCGTTTTGTCCATTAGCATACCTATACACCACATTGCCATTAGATTTCCATTTTGAACTATTATTTAATTGCGGTGCTTTCGTAAACATATTCACCACACCACCCAGTGCGTCAGAACCATACATCGTAGAACTTGGACCATAATTAATTTCTACTCTGTCTAAGCTCATATTATCAACAGTGATGATATTTTGTAAATGACCAGCTCTAAAAATAGCACTATTCATTCTAACCCCATCTACCATTAATACAATTCTACTAGCCTCAAAACCTCTGATTACTGGACTTCCGCCCCCAGCTTGACTTTTTTGAACAAAAACCTGTCCTGAAGAAGCTAAAATGTCCGCCGTATTAGCTTGCTGCTGAATGATGGTTCTGTCTGTTATAACACCTATTGTTTGTATAATATTTTTTGAAAGTGTTGGAAACTTATTGGCATATACAGTAACATCTTGCAAGGAAGTAGCGGTATCTTTTTGTGCCATCAAGTTCAAACTAGATCCAAAAAATAATAATGCCAAGAAAAACTTTTGCATATTTAATTTTTAAAAGTTTGAAATGATTTCGCAATAGTTCAAAAACTATGATGCGATACGATATGTAAAATTAAATAGATTCGGGCGGAGGATAAAACTTGACCAAGTTTCTATTGAATAAGCTGGACTTATATGCTATGTATTTTATAATAGGATTACTTAAAGTAAAATGATGCTTAGTAATAACAGGCGCAAGAAAGACCCATTGAATGTTAGATAACTTAAAACTATTAGTCCCTTTTTTAGAACTATTTTTATTGGCGACAATAGCAGCTTCTTCTTCGTCAGATGCTGCTATTAATTCCCAACCCTTAGCAGTTTTCTTTAAGGAGACAATATCATAAAACATACCATTATAGCTAAACTCCCTTCCTTCTTCTTCCCAGATATACCCTTCAGGTAATTTGTTTACCTCTTTTAATACAAGATGAATTGTATGATTTTGATCATATAATTCCTTCTTTTTAAAACTACCCTCTTCAATTGCAGCAAATACAGATTGCTCATGAAGCTTTTCTTCAAGCCAATAGTAGTAACTAATACTGCTAGTTGTTAATAACAATGCAGTCAAACACAATATGGAAATCCCCTTTTTCAATTGACCTAAGGTACAAAATCTTGGAATAATATAGTTAATCATTTAAAGAAGTACCTTTGTAAAAATAACTTACTATGAAAAAGCACATCATCATCGCCGTAGACTTAAGCGAGGCAAATGCTGGAATCATAAAAGAAGCTTTTGCTTTTGCAAACCAAATGCAAGCTAAAGTTAGCTTGGTATCTATTATTAGTATCTATGTAGATTACTTACATTCTGATATGTCTTTAATGCCTACACAATGGGAAGAAATATATGATGCTCAAAAAAAGCATGCAGAAAAAGAACTTGTAAAAATTAAATCAGCCAATAGTGAATTAGATATTCATATTCACACCGCTATAGGTAATCCAAAATATGATATCATAGCTTACGCTGAAGAAACAAAAGCAGATTATATTGTCATGGGCACACATGGCAGAACAGGTCTATCTCATATAATGTTAGGAAGCACTGCCGAATATATCGTTAGACATTCCACTATCCCCGTTTTAATTGTTCCACAAAAAAAATAAAAAATAATTCCTTGTTTACAAATTTATCAAAAACGACGATCGCATTTTTTTGTATTTTATTTTCTTTGAATACTGTAAATGCTCAAACATCCCAAGATAGCACAAAGCATAAAAAAAACATTTTCACATTAGCTTTCTACAAACAACCTGGAAAAGATTCCATGGTTGACTTTGTAGATGGTGTGTATAGAATTTTAAAAGTAAATAAAGACAGATCTTTAGGAGAGTCTATTAAAGAACCTCATTTATCTTTTATACCAGCAGTTGAATATAGCATGGCAACTAAATTAGCAGTTTCTCTCAATGCCAATTATATCAAACCTAGCAAATACCCGGCAACAAAGAATTCAACTTATTCTACAGAAGTCAAGTTTACTCAGAATAAACAAATTGTTAGCCAATTCTTAAGTAATGTTTGGCTTAAGAATAACGAATACAATATCAATACAAATTGGTCTTATTTAAAATTTCCTCAAAAAGATTTTGGATTAGGCACTAGTAACAATCAAGAAACAATGTTCGATCAGATAGATTATTCTTACATAAAATTACATCAATCTATTTTAAAAAGAATTGCAACAAATTGGTACATAGGCCCAGGATTAAATATAGATTATAGATGGAATATTTCAGATACTTCTACCATGAATAGACCAATTTATGGTTATAGTCAATATGGACAAACAAAAACTTCTAATTCCACAGGCATAACATTCGATTTATTATATGATAGTAGAACTAGCATTGTGAATCCATTAAACGAAGCCGCCTATTTCAACTTATCTTATAGAACCAATCTGAAATTTTTAGGAAGTAATTATGCTTTACAAAGTATCACGATAGATGCAAGAAAATATTTACCCTTCCCAATGCATAGTAAAAATATGTTAGCTTTTTGGACTTACAATGTATTAACCTTAAGCGGGAAAGCACCCTATTTAGATATACCATACACTGCTTCAGATAGAAATTTAAATACGGGGAGAGGATTTATTCAAGGAAGATTTAGAGGAGAAAAACTATTTTTTGCAGAATCTGAATACAGATTTGGAATTACTGAGAATGGATTTCTTGGTGCCGTTGTTTTTGCTAATATGCATTCAGTTTCAGAACCTCTTCAAAAAGGATTTCAGGAGTTGAAAGCTGGCTATGGGGCAGGAATTCGAATTAAGCTAAATAAGCATTCCAGTACCAATGTAGCCATTGATTATGCCTTTGGACAAGGTGGATCCCATGGAATTTTCATGAATTTAGGAGAGGTTTTCTAATTGATAATCAATTAGTTAAAATTAATAGTGTATATTTTACACATTAATTGGGTTACTTATTATACCATATAGTATTAATGAGTATGAAAACATCTATTTACACCCGTTTTTACCAAAGATTTAGAAATTCATTACTGGCGAATATTGGTACACAGATACCAGTGAAATTGTGGAACAAGGGTCCTTTATAATCATTTCATATTAGTTTCACGGGGCTGCCAACTCTCGCTACGCTCGAGTTGTCTACCCAAATATCGGACTAACTCAAACTTTTTTATGCTCAACCTTCGGTTGATCATTGAACTAAACATTCCTGCGCAAAATCAAGCGAGCTTGTTTTGCTTAGTCATGATTAGTTCTTTTCAACTTCGTTGAATAAAGTTTGTGGCCTCGCCGGGGATCGAACCTGGATTTAGAGCTTCGGAAACTCTTGTACTAACCATTGTACGACAAGGCCTATTGTATATTATTTATTACCCCGCAGCATAACGCTTATTGCAGTAAATAAAAATAGTCTTGTTGGTAGTGTACGCATGATTTTGATATCATCAAAAATACTAGATGTATTTGATAAAAATTTAAATACTGTAGCAGCTTTGTTTTTTGCAAAAATTCTAGAGAATATTTCTGCCCCACTCATTTTATTGTTAAATAAAATATCTAATAAAACAGCATCGTAAAAATAATGCCTGGTTCTTGGCAATGCTGCATTAGGCTTCATCCCCTTTGATAAAGAAATAGCTAATCTCTTTGTTTGATCTTGTATAAATTTAAATGCATAGCCGGTACTAGCTTTAACAGCTGCACCATAAGTGCCGATTGGAATAATTGAATCAGTTGCAATATTCCCTAAATTATTTTGCGTCATTGGTATGGCACCAAATTCTTGATGCAATACAATATAGGACTGATTATTGTAGTTTTCTTGCAAATACTTTTTGATAGCTATATCATACATATCCGGCTGAAGCACTTCTTTAGAAAAAACAGTGTATTCTACTAATGCCTTTTGTCTTGTAATCGGAAGTAAATACATAAAGGCAGTTGCACCTTGTTGATCCACATTAAAATCCATTAATCTTGCGGTGTTTACTTCAAAAGTCTCATTAGCAAATTCAATGGTTTCGCCTTTGAAATGCTGCCACAAAAATGGCTTTTGATAAAGACTTTTAGCATAAGTATTTAATTGATCCACAGAAGCACTATTATAAAATACCGGATTATATAAAATTATACTGTTAAAAATATAGGTCGCACTTGCAGATCCACCTTCCCAAATTACATGATGACCTTTAATTGATTGAATATTGGCCTCTTTCCACTCAACACAAGGATTCGCTTTAGCTTGGTTAATTATATTTTCATAAAAACGAAACCCCTCAATCATCTTATAAGTAAAGGGCGATGTTGGTAAATAATAATCATTAGGACATTGATGAATAGATATGGTGTCCCAGGTTTTAGTTTTCAAATGATCAAATTCAGATGCATCTTCTTCCCAAAAACACCAGGTTCGATCATTGGATTTTTTCAAATTTCTATCAATCACCAAAATTTTCTTTTGGCGCAACACAGCGTCCTGATTAATATAATGGAGTAATGATAGTCCAGCGCATCCTGCACCAGCAATTATATAATCGTATTTATCCATTGTTTTGCAAGATCTCGTCTCTTCGAACCTTATCCCAGTATTTCTTTGCAACAAATAACATTCCAAAGCTTTCACCTTCTTCTTTGTATAAATGTTTATGATGCATTTTATGTGCCCATCTAATTGCTTTGATATATCTATTATTAGATCTTGTAAACCACTTGATTCTTTGATGTATGATTACTTCATGAAAAAGGAAATAAGCAAAGCCATACATCGCAATTCCAGCACCAATTGCAGCTACCCATAATGGACCACCCATTATTGTACCATAAAATATACAACCCATACTAGGGATCGCAAAAATCAAGAAAAATGCATCATTTTTTTCTAATACATGCCCAGTCGGCTGATGATGATCTTCATGTAATACCCATAAAAAACCATGCATAACATATTTATGGGTTAACCATGTTATTCCTTCCATGATAAAAAATGTCGCCAACATTACTGCTACAAATAACATATTGATAAATTTAATTTTATAAAAAATTCAACTGACTTCTCAATTTCGCTTTAGCAAGAATAAAAACCTTGCCATAATCTGGTATCCTGATTCTTGTTTTTAAAATAGCATGATGGGCTGTTTTCTTAATTTTCTTAAATAAAGAATAATAATATTTATAGGCCACATACACTCCAAATCTGCACTGCAAAGGTAATGCTTTAATACCCTCTAGTGCATTGTCAAAATCATTTTGTATATCTAATTCAATGGATAATTTATCTTTTTCCGTAAAGTGATTGAAATCGCAATTAGGGAAATAAACTCTTTCTAATCCTTCAAAATCAGCCTTGATATCTCTTAAGAAATTTACTTTTTGAAAGGCTGCACCTAAACTTTGAGCAGCTGGCTTAAGTTGCTCATACTCTTTTAAATCTCCTTTGCAGAATATATATAGACACATTAATCCAACTACTTCTGCACTTCCATAAATATATTTTTGATAAGAAGCTTCATCATGAGCATGTTGACTCAAATCCATTTCCATACTATACAAAAATGCTTCCAATAAGCTAGGGTCGATTTTAAAACGATGATAAGTTAATTGAAAGCGATGTAAGATTGGATTCAAACTAATCCCTTGCTCCAATGCCAAATAAGTGTCTTTTTTGAACTGATCAAACAAAACCTTCTTATCATAATCATGAAAAGTGTCTACTATTTCGTCCGCAAATCTGACAAATCCATAAATATCGTAAATAGGTTGTCTTAAATCTTTATGCAATAATTTAATAGCAGAAGAAAAACTAGAGCTATACATCAAAGTAGTTTGTTTACTACTCAATGCAGTCACATCATTATATAATTGAAAAGAAGACATTTATTTTTTATAATTTTTATCAATTAAATTAGCAACAACCTCACCACTAATTAAACTTGGTGGTACGCCTGGTCCTGGCACAGTTAATTGACCAGTGTAATATAAGTTATTTACTTTTTTACTTTTACAAGAAGGCTTCAAATTTGCAGTTTGCAACAATGTATTGGCAAGCCCGTATGCATTCCCTTTGAAAGAATGATAATCAGATTTAAAATCACTCACAGAAAATGATCGCTTATAAACTATTGATTCCTTGATAGATACACCCCATTTAAGTTCTAGCCTGCCAATTAAATCATTAAAATATTGATCTCTAACAGCTTCTGTATCCCCTTCCAAGCCTGCAGCCACTGGAATCAATAAGAATAGGTTTTCACAACCTTCAGGAGCTACAGTAGGATCAGTCACAGATGGAACAGATGCATAAAACAAAGGATGCGTTGGCCATTTTGGATCTGAATAGATTTCCTTTCCATGTAAGCCGAAATCGGTATCAAAAAATAATGAATGATGTGTTACACCAGGTAATTTTTTATTTAAGCCTATATAATACAATAATGAACTTGGAGCCATTACTCTACTATTCCAATATTTTTCAGAGTAAGATTGATATTGATGCTCTAATAATGCCGTTTCGATATGATGATAATCTCCAGCACCTAAAACAATATCAAAAGCATACGTATTTTTCTCTTTAGTAGCTACCACTTCTGTATGCGCTTGTTTCGCAACACCATTCACCACTTCAATACTTGTAACTTCTTCTCCTAATTTAAATTCAACACCTAGGGAAACTGCTAAATCATGCATTCCTTGAACAATACTATACATGCCATATTCTGGATACCATGTTCCACCTTTGATATCGGCATAATTCATTAAACTATACAAGGCTGGCGTGTTCTCAGGAAGTGCTCCTAAAAACAATACTGGAAACTCCATTAAAAATTGAATATATGGATGCTTAAAATATTTTGCAATGTGTTTTTTCATTGACTGAAAAACATCCAATTTAAATACCCCTTTAAATAAATCGAAATCAATTAATTCTGTTATGGATTGACCTGGCTGATGTACCAACTTGCCTACACCAACTTCATATTTGAATTTTGCCTCGGCCATAAATCCATCCAAAGCCTTTGCAGCACCTGGCTCTATAGATTCAAGCAATGCTTGCAACTGCTCATAATTTGCAGGAATATCCCAAGCAGCTTTTTCAAAATAAACTCTGTAAGAAGGATCTAATCTTTTTAATTGATAATAATCTGAAACTTTTTTCCCAAACATAGAAAAGTACCTTTCAAAGGTATCAGGCATCCAATACCAACTTGGGCCCATATCAAAAACAAAACCATCTTTTTCAAATTTTCTTGCGCGACCACCCGGCAAGCTATTCTTTTCTACAACAGTTACTTGCCATCCTTTTTGAGCTAAAAAACTTGCTGCAGATAAACCAGCAAATCCAGCACCAATTACCAATACTTTTTTTGAGTTCGAAGGCATTAAATTAGTAACGTTGTATCTTTTGTTTTAAAATTTTTCTAGCAAAGTGAATTCTACTTTTGATGGTACCTAATGGCTCATTCAAAGCATCTGCAATTTCATTATACTTATACCCTTCAAAATATAATTGAAAAGGGGTTCTGAATAATTCAGGTAAGTCATAAATCAATTGATTCACTTCCCTCAAATTTAAGCTAGTTATTGCATCATTAACTACTTTATTGCTAGTTTGATCAATTAAAAAATCATTTGGACTATTATCCAATACTGTAGATTGTTTTGACTTCTTGCGGTAATCATTAATAAATATATTACGCATGATCGTATATAACCATGCCTTGATATTAGTACCTACATTATACTTGTCTTTATTAGATAGGGCTCTAAATAAGGTTTCTTGGTATAAATCTTTTGCAGATTCATGGTCCTTGGTCAAGTTAATGGCGAAAGGACGTAAAAAATCAGAGTTTTCACTTAGAAATAGGGTAAATTCTGCTGTAGACATACAAGTTTGTTTAATCTTTGAAAAGTAAAGTTAAACAGAATAAGTATTACAACAAGCATTTTTGTTTAATATTTTTTAAAAAATATTAAACACTTTACAAGGAATAATTAAGTAATTGATTATCAGATACTTTCAAGAAAAGAAATGGTTTCTACCAAAGTTCTTTTTAATTGAATGTTACCAGCAATAGAGCCTTTGTAGGCTTGTGCTAACTGACCAGAGATGACAATAGGGATATGTTTACTGACATCTCCTAATTGATCAAAGAACTTATTAATCTTGAAATTCCTTGCTGGGGAAGTCAAATGGCAATATAAATAATCCACTTTATGGAACTCAGATAAATACTTAAGATCTACCATTGGCACATTGGTGCCTAGATAGTCAATATAAAACCCTCTTTGCTTTAATAAGAAATGAACATATAATAAGCCTATTTCATGGTATTCGCCCTCAGGAAGGAATAAGACAATACGTTTTGAATATTGTAATACTGGAGGCAATTTCTCTATACCAAGTATAATTTTCTGTCTAATCAAATTGGTAGCAAGATGCTCTTGTGCAGGATTGATATGATTGGTTACCCAAAGTATTCCCACACGCTCCATAAATGGAAAAATGATTTCGATGATGGTTTTTTCAATACCCTTCTGGCCTATATAAGTATCAATTTGTCGTTCAAAATTGGCCATATTCAAAGACACCATTTCCTTGATTAAGGCATTCACCACTCTTTCTTTCTGAGCGTCAATTTGGTTTAAACTCAATATCTTCTCTTCCATCTGCTCTGCAGACATCTTGTCAATATGAGAAATTTTAAATCCGTATTTATTAAGAAGGGATACGTTTAGGATTGTCTTTAGTTCATCACTTGAATAAGTACGAATATTCGTCTCAGTTCGCTGAGGCTGAAGAAATTGATAACGTTGCTCCCAAATGCGTATTGTATGCGCTTTGATGCCCGAAATTTTCTCTAAATCCTTGATGGTATATGATGACATACTCTAAAAACAACGAAATATCAGAAAGGTTCAGTCTAAAACTACTTTTTTAGGCCTCTTAAGTATTCTCCATAGCCACTTTTGGCATATTTATCGGCCAAAACCAGTAATTGGGCTTTATCGATAAAGCCCATTCTGTAGGCTACTTCTTCAATACAACCTATTTTTTGACTTTGACGCTTTTCAATCACACGCACAAATTCACATGCGTCTGCTAAAGATTCAAAAGTACCAGTATCCAACCAAGCCGTTCCGCGGTTCATGATACCTACTTGTAATTGCTTGCGTTCTAAGTATATTTTATTGACGTCAGTGATTTCGTATTCCCCTCTTGGAGATGCTGGAATATTTTTAGCAATTTCTACAACTTGGTTATCGTAAAAATATAAACCAGGTACTGCATAATTAGATTTAGGCTGTGTTGGTTTTTCTTCTAAAGACAATGCATTGTTATTCGCATCAAACTCCACCACACCGTAACGCTCTGGATCGTTCACTTCATAAGCAAATACCGCAGCACCATTTACATCATTAAAAGATTGTACTAGTTTGCTAAAGCCTGCACCATAAAATATATTATCTCCTAATACCAATGCAACTTTATCCTTTCCAATAAAATCAGCACCAATTACAAATGCTTGTGCTAATCCATTCGGCACAGCTTGTACTGCATAACTAAAACTACAGCCAATTTCAGAACCATCACCTAATAATCTTTTAAATTGATCATTGTCTTCGGGTGTAGTGATAATCAATACCTCTTTTATGCCTGCTAACATTAATACAGACAATGGATAATAAATCATCGGCTTATCATAGATAGGCATTAATTGCTTACTGATACCTTTGGTAATAGGATACAATCTTGTACCTGAACCGCCTGCTAGAATAATGCCTTTCATAAGTCTCTAATAATTTATTTTTTACAATGAAGCCGCATATTCAGCGAAACTTCCTAATGTTTTGTCTTTTTCTGATAAGATGATTTCTGCATCACTCAATCTCCAATCAATATTCAAATCTTTGTCGTTATACATAATACCCACTTCGTTGCCTGGCTCGTAAAACTTGTCTACCTTATAAAAAAAAGTAGCTGTTTCACTCAGCACCACAAAGCCATGCGCAAATCCTGCAGGTACGAAAAATTGTTTGCGATTATCCGCCGTTAATTCAATCGCAAAATGTTGACCAAAACTTGGAGAACCTTTTCTTAAATCCACTGCGATATCTAAAACAGCTCCTTCCAAAACTCTTACTAGCTTTGCTTGTGCCGCTGCACCTCTTTGCATATGCAATCCTCTAAGCACTCCTTTAGTAGATCTTGATTGATTGTCTTGCACAAATTCAATATTCAAACCAGTAGCTGCTTTAAAATCTCTTTGGTTATAAGTTTCGATAAAATAACCTCTTGCATCACCATGCACTTTCTCATGAATGATAAAACAATCTTTTAAGGGGGTTTGCTCTATTGTCATTATCTATTACTGTACATTTCGTTATAGTATTTTTGATATGAACCACTGGTTACATTCTCTAACCATGGACCATTACTCAAATACCAATCTATAGTGGCTGCCAACCCTTGTTCAAAAGTAACAGAAGGTGTCCAACCCAATTCTTTATTCAATTTAGTCGCGTCAATTGCATAACGTCTATCGTGTCCTGGTCTATCTTTCACATAAGTAATCAACTGCTCACTCTCTCCTTTAGTTCTACCCAATTTCTCATCCATCTGTGTACACAATAATTTCACTAAATCAATATTGGTCCACTCATTGAATCCTCCGATATTATAAGTGTCTGCTCTTTTTCCTTGGTGGAATACTAAATCAATGGCTCTTGCATGATCTATTACATACAACCAATCTCTTGTATACAATCCATCACCATACACTGGCAATGCTTTTTTGTTGATGATATTATGTATGAATAATGGAATTAATTTTTCCGGGAAATGATTAGGACCATAGTTGTTAGAACAGTTAGAAACCACTGTTGGTAAATGATAGGTCTCTCCGTATGCTCTCACAAAATGATCACTCGCTGCTTTACTTGCAGAATAAGGAGAGTTAGGATCGTATGGAGTTGTTTCTGTAAACAATCCTTCCTTACCTAAACTTCCATATACTTCATCTGTTGATACATGATAAAATAAATGATCTCTATTTGCATCCCAAGATCCATCATGCGCTTTCTCGTAACTTAAATCGTTCTTCCAATATTCTTTAGCAGTGTTCAATAAGTTCACCGTTCCAATCACATTCGTGTATACAAAATCTAAAGGCGAAACAATGCTTCTATCCACATGAGATTCTGCAGCCAAATGAATCACGTCTGTAATAGCATGTTTTTCAAAAATGGCTTTTAAACTATCGGCTTCTAAAATATTGGCTTTTACAAAATGGTAATTAGGTGCTTTCTCGATATCCTTTAAGTTCTCTAAATTACCCGCATAAGTGAGTGCATCTAAATTAAAAATTTGATACTCAGGATATTTAGTCACCATTAAACGCACTACATGCGACCCAATAAACCCTGCTCCTCCTGTAATTAATATGTTCTTTTTCATTGCTTTGTATAGGCGACAAAGATATAAATTCATTCATATATATTATAAAGTAATTTTATTACATTTGGATACCATGCAAACACAGCGCTATCAATCATTAGACGTATTCAGAGGGGCCACCGTTGCCCTGATGATTTTAGTGAATAATCCAGGCTCTTGGGCACATATTTTTAGCCCCTTAGAACATGCTAGTTGGCATGGTCTAACTCCTACTGATTTAGTATTCCCATTTTTCCTGTTTGCAGTAGGTAATGCAATGTCTTTTGTGATGCCTAAATTGACAGAAGCTGGTGACGCCAATTTCTGGAAAAAAGTTACCAAAAGAACATTCCTCATTTTTGCCATTGGTCTATTCTTAAATTGGAGTCCTTTTATAAAATGGGCGGATGGAGTATTGGTTTTTAAACAATGGGAGAATATTAGAATTCTAGGAGTACTTCAAAGAATTGCATTGTGTTATTTTTTTGCATCAATTATTATCTATTATGGAAAATCAAAATGGGCATTGTATATAGGTACAGTCATTTTGTTATTGTATTGGTTAATGACCACTTTATTAGGCGCGCCAGGACATCCTTATAGTTTGTCAGGTTATTTTGGCAATGCTATAGATCAAAGCATATTAGGCATTACACATATTTATAA
>JBJOIU010000019.1:0-31470 GCA_046046935.1 Bacteroidota bacterium | reverse complement strand
TATTTATTGCTTGGCTTTTGTGGGGTATTTTCTTTATTTATTTAAAAATTATAAACATCTATCTTATTTAAGAAATACTGCAGATTTTACACAATCTGATTTCTGGAATCAAGCTTTGAATTCATTTAAGATAGATCAATATAGAATAGGATATTCTTCTGAAATTACCACCCCTATTGTATTTGGATGGGTGGATAAAATTATTTTATTACCTATTTCGATTTTAAATCAATTGTCTACAGAAGAAGTTAAGTATATCCTACTTCACGAAGTGGCGCATATCATAAGGAATGATTTTGTAATTCAAATTTTTGTTAAGTGTTTTCATGGAATTTTACTTTTCAATCCATTCTCTTATTTTTTCTTACAAGAAATTAATATCCAAAGAGAATTAGCATGTGATAAATGGGTGATCAAAAAAATGAATAACCCCTTAGCTTATTCAAAATCTTTATACCAGTTAGCTGCAATAAGCGCAACTAAAAATAATTCTCTAATATTAAATGCGATTGGGGGTGAAAAAGATTTATTAACTAGAGTAAAATTCATGCATCAATTACCCATAATTAATGTACAATTATATAAAAAAGTAATTCCAGCTTTTTTACTCTTAATGATCACTAGTATTGGATTTATAAAAGGGACAGATCATTCTTCTAAAAAGAGTGTTCAAGTTAGGAAATCTATCATAGAGTCATTTAAAAAAGTGCCCAATTCGAATAGTGTTATTGTAGCGAAAAACGAAAAATACAATTGCCAATTATAATTACTCCATTATCGGCAACTATAAATAAGACAGATCCTATCAAAGAAGAACAATACACTGAGATAGTTTCTAAAGCTGCAAATTGGATTAAGGCAAGAGAGGATCAATATCAGTTTGTGAATTATTCTAAAACAAAAGATTCCTTAGAATTTGATATTACTGAAAAATTATTACTAAGATCTTTATTACAAAATTATCAATTAAGGAAAGAATTGCTGAATGCTAAATTAGCTACCATAAATTCTGAAAAAGAAGCTTTGGATTATTTAAATAGCAGTAAAGAATGGAAAGAAGTTTTACAATATGAAAATTGGGCAGGTGCATATCTAAAAAAGCATCCTGAATTATCAATAACAGATAGCTTAAGAAGATTTTAGTAATATTTGAGCCTGCTTGCCACCACAACAGAACAAAAGATCTAAAATGGAAAGATTGGGTATGAAGCCAATTTGATCTTCAAATACTTGATGGTACTTTATCGGGTTATTAATTTGTTGAAAATTTTTCGGCATCCAGGGGTCTCTATAAATATCCTGATTGTCACCAGGTATAAAGGGATGAATTGTCCAATTATTTTTTAATTGTTTTTGAACCCATTCATTTAACAAGAATAAATATGCTGCAAGGTTTGGTACAGGGGTATTTATTATTGCTAATAAACTTTCTTCATAGTAATCAAAAAAAGGAGCCCTTTTATAACAAGTTTGAATTGACTTTATATGATGCATCTGCCATGGAGTTGAATAATCAATTTGTATAGTTGATATACTATTTTTTTGATCCCTACCTCCTATTATTGGTATACTTAAATTCAAAGCGCCTTGTGCACTTGCTATGATGGTTCTGTTTTTAAAACTCATTTTAGCAAAGGTTTCATTAGGATCAAAACATATTTCCTTTGCATTAAATAAGGATTTAATATAACTAATTGTTCCAAAATATTGTAATTCAGTTAACACCATTCCGTTATTTTGTTTTGTATGTTTGTACAAATATACTTATGAGAAAGAACTTATCCCTTTTTTTAATTCTATCCTTTTTAGTAATATCTTGTTCATCACCTAAGGATTTTCAATTTAAAGGTTTACAAGAAATAAAGATTGAAAAGATATCTATGGGAAAAAATAAGATTAGGGCAAAGATCAATTATTATAACCCTAATAATTTCTCAATGGTATTGAAACAAATAGATTGTGATATTTTAATGAATAATCAACCTTTCACAAAAGTACATTTAGATACCAACTTTATTATTCCTGCGAATGCTCATTTTCTTGTTCCTGCTCAAATGGAATTTGAAATGTCAACATTAGTAAAAAATAGTATGGATATTTTATTTAATAAACCCATTAAATTGAATATTAAAGGGAATGCTACCTTGAGTAAGGGAATATTTACAAAGACTGTTCCTATAGCTTTTGAAACTACACAGAAACTAAATTTAGGCGCTGCCTTATCTAATAAATAAATTTTATTGATTCCAAGTGGACGGACTTTCTCTCCATTGCATTAACATAGATTGAATTGAGGGATCTACTTCACCTTTTTCAACTGCTAATTCAATCATGCTGGAGTAATTGGTTAAAGAAATATATGGTACATTGGCTTTTTTAAATGCTTCATCGGCTAAAGCGAATCCATAATTAAATATGGATACCATACCAATAACTTCTAAGCCTGCATTTCTTAAAACATCTACTACTTGTAAACTACTTTTACCCGTAGAAATTAAATCTTCAATTACTAGTATTTTATTGGTATTTTGATAGGCGCCTTCAATTTGATTACCCAATCCATGCTCTTTTGGTTTTGGTCGAACATAGATATAAGGAAGCTTTAACTGATCAGCAGCCATAGCACCCCATGGAATACCAGCAGTTGCTACACCAGCCAACATATCTGCTTCTCCGAATTGTTCAAAAATGACATTACACATCTCGCTTTTGATAAAGTCTCGCACATAAGGGAAAGATAAAACTTTGCGATTATCACAATAAATAGGACTTTTCCATCCGCTAGCCCAAGTAAATGGCTGGTTGGGACTTAATTTAACTGCGCCTACTTGAAGTAATTTTTCCGCTACTGCTTTTTCGTTGGTCATAATTGTACTATTATTGTTGCGAAATTAAAGGCTAAAACCTAGATTTACACTAAGAGTTACTAAATACTATACACATTTTTATGCCCAAACAAATAATCGCCGCAGGTGGATTGGTGACCAACCCAGAAGGAGCCATTTTATGGATTTTTAGAAGAGGTTTTTGGGATTTGCCAAAGGGTAAATTAGACGAAGGAGAAACTATTCAAACCTGTGCTATTAGAGAAGTTCAAGAAGAAACTGGTATACAACAAATTCAATTACATGAAATGTTGAATTTTACTAATCATACCTATTTTGACAAATACTTAAACGAGGAAGTGATTAAGAGAACCTATTGGTTTCATATGACTATAAATCAAATGCAGGACGGAATTCCTCAAGCTTCAGAAGATATTGAAAAAATTGAATGGCATACGCTTTCAACATGTAGACATTGTTTAGATAATACCTATCCTAATATCATTGAGGTGATTGAAGCTTATAGAAAGAAAATAAACCAGCCTTAGTTACTTATTCAAAGATTTAATTACCGCTTCAGGTAAGAAAGGAGAAGCGTCACCCCCATTTCTTAGTATATCTCTTACAATGGTAGAAGCCACACTTGTATATTTAGGTTCTCCAGTTAAGAAAATGGTTTCAATACTTGCATCCATTGTTCTATTGGCATCTGCAATGGTTTTTTCGTATTCAAAATCACTGACATAACGAATTCCTCTAAGTATAAATCTTGCTCCAATAGATTGACAAAATTTAATAGTTAATCCGTCATAAGTTTCTACAGATAATTTTGGTTCATCTTTATAGATCTCTTCAAACCACAATTTTCTTTGTTCAGCTGTAAACATTGGATTCTTCGCAGCATTAATGCCAATTCCAACAACTACTTTATCAAATAATGGTAAAGCACGATTGATAATATCGGTATGTCCTAGTGTAACAGGATCGAATGTACCAGGGAATAAGCAAATTCTTTGCATAAAGAAATTTTAGGAATTTGGATTGGTTCTTCCTGTTAATAAATATAAACAAGCCATTCTAACAGCTACTCCATTTTCTACCTGATCTAAAATGATGGAATGTGGGCTATCTGCTACATCGCTATCCATTTCTACACCCCTGTTAATTGGGCCTGGGTGCATTATAAGTATTTGTTTATTTAACTTATCGAGTCTTTCTTTTGTAATACCATATGCCAAATTATATTCCCTTAGTGAAGAGAATAAAGGCTGATTTTGTCTTTCTAATTGAATTCTTAACACATTGGCAACATCACACCAAGCTAGCGCTTTATCAATATTATATTCTACCCTTATATCCATAGCTTCTTGTAAATATCTTGGAATTAAAGTTGGCGGGCCTGTTACAACAACTTCTGCACCCATTTTTTTCAAAAGATAAATATTACTTAGAGCCACTCTACTATGCATAATATCACCCACTATGGCAACTTTTAAACCTTCTAGTTTGCCTAATTTTTCTTTCATTGAAAATGCGTCTAAAAGTGCTTGAGTGGGATGTTCATTAATTCCATCTCCTGCATTAATTATAGCAGCATCAATATGTTTAGCTAAAAAATGTGGGGCACCTGAAGCACTATGTCGCATCACAACCATATCCACTTTCATACTTAGAATATTATTCACAGTATCTAGTAAGGTTTCCCCTTTTGCGGCAGAAGAGCTGGAGACAGTAAAATTGACAACATCGGCAGATAATCTTTTTTCCGCTAATTCAAATGAGATCCTTGTTCTTGTTGAATTTTCGTAAAATAAATTAACAATATTGACGTCTCTTAAAGTGGGAACTTTTTTAACAGGTCTTTGTAATACTTCTTTGAACTGAGCTGCGGTATTTAAAATAAGTTGTATGTCCTCATTTTTGAGGTCTTTGATACCAAGAAGATGTTTGGTAGATAGTGCCATTAAAAAACAAAATTAATATAATTTTTTGAAGAAACCATAGCCTTAATCAGCAATTAAGATTACGTCATCAACCCCATCATTCTCTTTCCATCTAACTTTAACCTTATAAGGGCTTAAAGTGTCCATTTCTTTACCTGTGAAATCTGGCTGTATGGGCAGTTCTCTACTCGGTTTTCTATCCACTAATACACATAATCGCACTTTAGAGGGCCTTCCAAAGGATAATAAGGCATCTAAAGCTGCTCTGATGGTTCTTCCTGTAAATAGGACATCATCTATCAATATAACCGTTTTACCCTCAATACTAAAAGGTAAATTGGTTTCGGCACCAAGGTGTAATTCTCGTCTTATATCGTCTCTAAAGAAGGTGATATCTAATTTTCCGTAATGAACCAATTCGGGTGTTATTTCTTGTTGTAAAGCAGCCACAATCTTATCACTTAAGAAGACGCCTCTAGGTTGTAAACCTACAATAACTGTATTGTCTAAACCTGGATGGGTTTCTAAAATTTGATGTGCTAATCTTTTAATAATACTGGGTAGCTGTTGCTCACTAATGAGTGTCATTCCTGAAAATTTCAATAAAAATACAGCTTTTTTGTATGTATTTTGCACCCATGTTGTCTTTAAAACGTTTAACCCTAGTTCAGTTCAGGAATTATATTCATCAACAATTCGAGTTCAATCGTCGAATAATAGGAATAGTAGGCCCAAATGGAACTGGTAAGACGAATATTCTCGATGCCTTGTACTATCTTTCTTTTACTAAAAGCTATTTTAGTCGACCAGATGCACAAAATGTTCATCACGCGCACCAAGGTATGCGAATTGAAGGTTTGTATGATTTTGAAGATAATGACCTTGCAATAACATGCATACTTAGAGAGAATTTAAAAAAAGAATTTTACTTTGACGAAACACCTTACGCTAAATTATCCCAACATATTGGCAAGGTTCCTTGTGTAATGATTGCCCCTGATGATGTTCAAATTATTACAGGCACTAGTGAAGAAAGAAGAAGATTAATGGATGGATTATTGTCTCAATTATATCCAGCGTATCTGCATCATTTAATACAATATAATAAGATTATTGTACAACGTAATTCTTATTTAAAACAGGCAGCTGAAAATGGTTTATATGATAATATTATAATAGAAGCGTTTAATGAGCAATTAATTCACCATGGAGTAATTATTTTTGATTATAGAAATGAGTTATTGAATAAATTATTACCCCAAATTTTATCTTTATATAGTTATTTGGCCGGCAAGCAAGATGATATTCATATTCAGTACCAATCAACTTTAAGCAATGGTAATTATCGTCAACAGTTATTGGATGTTTTTCAAAAAGATATGGCAGTTCAAAGGACTTCTGTGGGGATTCACAAAGACGATTTAATCATTACTATTCAAGGACAATCTTTTAAACAGGAAGCTTCACAAGGACAAAGGAAAAGTCTATTATTTGCAATTAGATTAGCTGAGTGGACATTTTTAAAAAATGAAAAGCAACGCTCTCCTATTTTACTAATGGATGATATATTTGAAAAATTAGATGAACAAAGAATGGTTCAGCTTTTAGATTGGGTTAATCAACATACTGATGGACAGGTTTTTATAACAGATACCCATAAAGATAGAGTTGAACAATTATTATCTAAGCATGTGGTAGACTTTCAATTGATTCAATTATAAATCTTAATTTTACCTTATGGCATTATTTAAATTAGGAGACGCTTTGAAGCAATTTGTACAAACGAGCAAATTGAAAAATGGAATTAGAGGTGCTCAGATTGAAGAAGTTTGGCTTGAACTAATGGGGACAACAATTGCTAAGTATACAGATAAGATTTACATTTTTGATCAAAAACTATTTATACAAACTAGTGTAGGCCCATTGAAAAATGAGTTAGGATTCCAAAAACAACAGATTATAGAAAGAGTAAACGAAAAAATGGGAGAAAAAATTATTAATGATGTTGTTATAAAATAAAAGGGACTAACTAATAGTCCCTTTTTATTGTTATTTTTTTTCTATTGCTTCTCGCATCAAATCATTCATGGTAAGTATGCCTTTAAATTCCATTTCATCAAAAACAGGTAAATATCTTGTTTTGTATACATTCATTAATACCATGCATCTTTCTAAGTCATCAGAATAGCCAATTACTGGATAGTCACTAGTCATTATATCTTTAACAGTAGCCGTTTCTGATTTTCTACCTTCTAATTTTATCTTATGAGTATAATCTCTTTCAGACATTAATCCGAGATATTGGTCATTTTGCATGACAACAACATAACTAAGATTTTCTGCTTTCATTAAAGTTAATGCATCCAGTACTTTAGTTTCTGGGGTAACAATATTAAAATGAGGCCCTTTCTTTGTTAGAATATCTTTGATCTTTGACATAGGTAAAAATTTAAAAATGAACCAATTTATCCTAAGTTACTAAAAAGAATTAATTCTATAAAATTTATTAAAGCTTAGTCTTTGAGTAGAAAATCTAAATAGGCTGTTTTACGCATGATTGTAGACCCATTCATGACAAATATAGTTGGCCAAACTCTAGCAGCAGTTTTGATCATAGTAATATCAGCAATTAATATGTTTTCGTTTGGTAATAAACTACTTGCATGCTCTTTATCTGCTGTTACGATATAGACTAACTTATGTTTATTATGTAATTCAAATAATAGTTTTTGCCAAGGTATACTATTATCGATTTGTCCTGCAAATACTAAAACATAAGGACTGCTATTTGAAAAAATGGCTTCTGTTGAATCTTCCCCATTAATAGTATTTAAAGCAAAATCTTGAATAGGTGCTACAATGCCATTTCCCTTTCTAACTATTACTTCTTTTCTTGATTTGAAAACATAGGTACTATCAAAATCTTCAGGAAAATTGGATGGGTCAAATTGGTATATTTTCCCATTTTTCTCAAATTCCATATCTAATCTAACACTATCAGCAATTGCATCAATTGGAAGTTTCATTTGTTCTTTGATATCCTTACCCTCTTTATATGCCAAACAGTCAATTACAGGAAGATGATTAATTACATAATATTGTCCATACCCTACTCCAAATGATGCTATCAATAAAATAAGGATTCCCCATGCTTTATGTAAATTAGTTTTTACTTTTTTATGATTAAATAAAAGAATCACAATAGCAAGAAATAATATTATATCTTTTATAAATGATGTTTTTGGAGTAAGTGGTATACAGTCTCCAAAACAGCCACAGGTTTTAATTTTACCTGAGAATAATGCATATCCAGTTAAGAAACTAAAGAAAATAATTAATCCTAATAAAAGCCACAAAGTTTGTTTGTAAGGATATTTGATAAGTAATGCAATTCCAGTAACAATTTCTAATAGGTTCATTAATAAAGATAATCCAAGGGTATAGTCATTTAAAAAAGACAATCCCCAAACATCAAAAAATTCTTGCATTTTATAGCTTAGACCCAGAGGATCATTAGCTTTGATTAAACCTGAGAATATAAATAATATGCCAACAGTCCAACGTAAAAATTTAAGAAAGTTTTGCATAAAGTAAATTTAAGGCTAATGTTTTCCTTCTGCAATTTGAATTAATGCAAAAGCAGAATAGTTTAATATATCTACAAAATTGGCATCAATACCTTCACTAATTAAGGTTTTGCCATCGTTGTTTAAAATTTGTCTTATTCTTAATAATTTAACTAAAATCAAATCCGCATAACTTTCCTGACTCATATCTCTCCATGCTTCTCCATAATCATGATTCTTGTCTAACATGGTCGTTTTACAGAAATGTACATATTCTTCATACAATGCTTCAACCTTACTTACTTCAATATCTTCAACTTTAGGATCTCCTAATTTTAATTGTATTAATCCAATGACAGCATAATTAAGGATGCCTTTGAATTCAGAAGCAATATCGTCCCCTACTTTTTGATTACCAATGTCTTGAATTGTTCTAATTCTTAAAGCTTTAATGAAAATTTGATCTACTACAGATATAATTCTTAATACGCGCCAAGCTGTACCATAATCTTTGGTTTTTTTGATAAATATATCTCTGCAAGATGCAACTGCTTCGTCGAATTGTAAAGAGGTCTGACTCATGAAAAATTATCTATGTTTCTATGTTATTGATATCTTTGAACACTTGCAAGATACAGCATAACCTTTTTATAATAAAACTATGTTCCAATTTACCTCAAAAGAATCGGCTATAATGCCTTCTAAGCCTTCGATTATGGCTATAATGAACTTAACGCCAGACTCATTTTATGCTAAAAGTAGAATGGAAAATATACAAGCTATTGTAGAAAAAGCAGGTCAATTTATAGAGGAAGGTGCAGGAATTATTGATATTGGCGGACAAAGCACTAGACCAGGTGCAACAATGATTACTATTGAAGAAGAAATTGAAAGAATTATTCTGGCAATTCAAGCAATATCAAAAGCTTTTCCTGCCATCACTATCTCAATAGATACTTTTCAATCTAAAGTTGCTGAAGCTGCCATTCTAGCGGGAGCAACTTTAGTGAATGATATCAGCTGTGGCAGTTTCGACCCTTTAATGATTGATCAGGTGGCAAAACATGGAGTTGGATATATTGGTATGCATATAACAGGATCCAAAGAGACCATGCACCAAATACCTCAAAGGGAAAATATCATTGAAGATATAATTCAGTTTTTTAAACAGAAAAAGTTGGATTTAGCTGCAAAAGGGGTTGCAAATTGGATAATTGACCCTGGTTTTGGTTTTGGTAAAACCATTGATGAAAATTTTACCATAATAAAGGATTTGTCATTATTGCAAAATATTGGATTGCCTATTTTAGTAGGCGTTTCTAGAAAATCTAGTATTTATAAAACATTAGCTATAAGTGCAGAAGATGCTTTAAACGGCACCACAGTTTTACATACCATTGCTATTCAAAATGGCGCTAAAATACTTAGAGTTCATGATGTAAAAGAAGCTAAACAAGTGATTACCCTAATGGAGAAAATTCAATAAAAAAAGGGACTGAATTTCAGTCCCTTTTTTTAAGATATAAGAATTTAATTATTTCTTAGTTACATCTTCAATTTCAATATCAAAAGCTAGGTTTTCAAAAGGTTTAATTACCCCATTTGCTTGAGATCCATAAGCTAACATAGCTGGAATATAAATAGATCCTTTACCACCTTTTCCAAAATATTGTAAACCAATTTCCCAACCTGGGATAACAGCACCTGCGCCAATTTTAACATCATAAGGTTTTCCATCAGGTTTCATATTTGTATCAAATACTTCTCCTTTGAATGTATATCCTTTGTATAAAACACTTGCAATTTTAGTTGTATCAATTTTAGTAGCTACATCACCAGGGGTTTTTATTGCAACAAAAACGCCTTCTGGAGATTCAACCGCTGTTATTTTATTTTTAGCTAAGTATGCTTTAATAGCTGCTACTTCTTTCTTCTTCTCTAATTCAGATTCAGCCTTGTAGTCTTCGTCTACTTTAGCAACATCAGTGAATACATTGATAATTTCTGCTTTACCAACAATTACATCTTTTGCTTTGAATACTTCATTAAATTGTAATACACCCATTTTAACTAATGTATCTACACTTAAAGAAAAGTCAATTTTATCTCCTTTCTTACATTGCATGATAATTTCTGTAAATGTATATTTACCTAATCTAGCTGTATCAATTGGGAAATAAACTGGAATCTGTCCATATGTAGAACTCAATACAGTATCCTTGCTTTTTAATTTATACTCTAAATTGATCTTTACAAATTGACCTTGAGCTAATTTCTGTGGATTACCAGAACCATGAGAAATTTTATAAAGCATCCCCGAAGGTGCTTTTTCGTATTGATTACAACTTGCAAACAATACAAGTACTGCGACTAATTTTAATGTTGACTTTAACATGTTTTAATTTAATTGAGATAATTGTGTTTTATAATTTTCTAAGATTTGTTTAAAATCATTGAATGTTTCTTCTACAGATTTTAAAGAACTACCACCAGCAGCATTAGCATGGCCTCCTCCTTCAAAATGCGTTCTAGCAAATATATTAACATCGAAGTTACCTTTGCTTCTAAAGCTCCATTTTCTTTCTTCTTCCCTATCTATTACGATGGCAGCGAATTTAATACCCTGTATAGATAATAAATAATTCACCAAACCCTCTGTATCACCCGTTTTTAACTCGAATTTATATATATCCGTTTTAGGGATAGCCATTACAGCTGTTTTGCATTCAGGGAAAACATGCATTCTGTTTAAAAATGCATTACCCATGAATTTTAATCTGCCTTCTGTTGATTGATCATAAATAGCTTCATGTATTTTGCCATGTTGTAAACCTATTTCTTTCAAATGTGCAACAATTTTATGAACTGACGCAGTACAAGAAGGGAATCTAAACGATCCAGTATCCGTCATTAAACCAGTATATAAACAAGTGGCAATATCTAGATTAATTAAATTGCTATGACCAGATTGAACGATAAAATCATAGATCATTTCACAGGTTGAACTCATTTTCACATCACTTATACCATACCCAAAACTTGGGGTATCTGGTTGTTGATGATGATCAATCAAGATTTTAATTGCTTTTGAATCTTTAATGATATGCTCCATATTTTTCGTTCTATGAAGAATATTAAAATCCAAACAAAATATATAGTCTGCATTTTGAACAATTTCTGTAGCTTTTACTTTGTTTTGTTCAAAATCCATTACTTGATCAGTACCTGGCATCCAATTTAAAAATTGTGCCCAATTGGTAGGAGAAATAACTATTACATCATGCCCCAATTGTTTTAAAAAGTGGAATAAAGCTAGACTGGATCCCATTGCGTCACCATCTGGTTTTTGATGTGCAGTGATGACTGCCTTAAAAGGCTTTGTTAAAAAAGGATAAAATTGATCAATTGGTTGCATAAGTGCACAAATTTAATATAAATCGGAGGTTTTTTAGTAATTTTGCGCCTGCAATTAGCAACATTATAACAAATAGATATGAGTAACAGAACATTTACGATGATTAAGCCAGATGCTACCTCAAAAGGACATACTGGTGCAATTTTAGATCAAATTATTAAAGCTGGATTTAGTGTAAAAGCAATGAAGTGGATCCGACTTTCAAAAGAACAAGCTGGTGCTTTCTATGAAGTTCATAAAGAAAGACCCTTTTATGGAGAATTAGTTGAATTTATGTGTAGTGGGCCAATTGTGGCAGCAATCTTAGAAAAGGAGAATGCAGTAGCTGATTTTAGAACTTTAATTGGTGCTACTAATTTTAAAGATGCTGCAGAAGGCACCATTAGAAAAAAATATGCAACATCAATCGGTGAAAATGCTGTTCACGGAAGTGATAGTGATGAAAATGCAAAAATTGAAGGAGATTTCTTCTTTTCAGGTTTAGAGCGTTTCTAAATAAAAAAAGTCCTTATATTTTATTAAGGGCTTTTTTATTTCTTCCCGCCTCTTTTTTTAGGCTTGCCGTATTTTTTCATCATGGCATCTTTGTGACTCTTTCTAACATTAACTTTGCTATTCTTTGCAGATTTTTCATGAAAAGCGCCACCCCCATCATCAATTTTTGGTCTTTTAATTTGGATGGTTTTCATATGGACTTTGGGAAGTTCATCGTCAATTAAAATAGTAGATATTTCTAATGCTTCTGGCAATGTCAACATGGGTATTGGTTGTCGCATTAATGCCTCAATAGATAACTGAAACTTTTGTTCTTTTTCGGTTATAAATGTAATAGCAATACCCTTTTTATCTGCCCGACCTGTTCTACCTATTCTATGTATATAATTTTCTGGCACTTCAGGTGTATCAAAATTTATTACATGAGTAACTTCTGCAACGTCAATGCCACGGGCCATTACATCCGTTGCAATTATATATTTAAAAACACCTGCTTTAAATTGTTTTACTGTATTGAATCTATAATTCTGTTCTTTATTGGAATGAATCACACCGACTATTTCAGGAAATTGTTCGCTAAGTTTATCATATAACTGGTCTGCTAAACTTTTTGTACTGACAAAGATTAATACTTTTGTCATGCTTGCATCTGAGGATAAAAGCAATTCTAATAAATTCACCTTTGTATTAAAATTGGGAATATGATAAGCAGTCTGTATAATATTTTCAACAGGGCTTCCTGTGGGAGCAGCTTCTACCCTTTCTGGTTCTGTAAAATAATCATTCATTAATTTTTCTACTTCATCAGTGATAGTTGCAGAAAATAATAAATTCTGTCTTTTGTCAGGTAACAATGATAGGATATTTGTTATCTGTGTTCTAAAACCTAGGTTTAACATTTCATCCATTTCATCAATTACCAATCTTTTTATGGTCTTTGTTTTGAAAGCACCATTTAGTAATAAATCATACAATCTACCTGGTGTGGCAACTAGTACATCCACTCCTCTTTCTACTTCTAATTGTTGTGTATTGATATTGGCACCTCCATATACCCCCACCGTAATCACATTCATGTACTTGGTTAGTTTTTTGACAGATTCTGCCACTTGAACCACTAATTCTCTTGTGGGTACAATAATTAATATTTGGGGATCTTTATTTTTATCAAATTTCCATAATCTCAAACATGGCATTAAATAGGCAAAAGTTTTACCAGTTCCTGTTTGAGCAATGCCACAAACATCTCTTCCAGACATCACAATGGGGAATACCCTATGTTGAATGGTGGTAGGTTCTTGAAAACCAAGGTCTTCGATTGCCCTAATAAGTGGGGTATTTAAGTTTAAATCGCTGAAATTCATGACTGCAAAGGTAAAGGATATCTTTGAGACCTTCTATTTACTCCATTATCATTAAAAATCAGGCGATTTGAAGGGTAATTATGCCTCCTAATAGAAAAAAACAAGCTATATTTACATCAAATTTATTGACCTAATGTCCATTCTTCTTAGACAAGTCAAGATTGCCGATCCGGCATCTCCATTTCACAATAAGGTTAAAGATATTCTAATTAAGGATCAACAAATTGTTTCTATTACTGACCATTACGATGGAAATGCGGATACAGTTTTTGAAAAAGCAGGAACTGTGGTTACACCTGGTTGGGTAGATCCTTTTGTTCATTTTTGTGATCCTGGAATGGAAAATAGAGAAACTTTGATTACTGGTGCAAATGCAGCTCAAGTTGGAGGTTTTACTACAGTATGTACATTGCCCAATACACAACCTGTTTTGGATAACAAAACACAGGTAACTTATATCAAACAACAGAATAATTCATTGCCTATCAATATATTCCCAATTGGGGCTTTGTCTAAAAAAATTGAAGGAAAAGATTTGGCTGAAATGATAGATATGTACAATAATGGTGCTGTTGCTTTTAGTGATGGATTACAACCTGTACAATCAACATTATTGTTTCTTAAAGCCTTGCAATATGTTAAAGCTTTTGATGGCGTGGTTATTCAAATGCCAATTGACAAAAGTTTAGGTAGTTTAGGATTAATGAATGAAGGTATTTTATCTACACAGCTTGGTTTGCCTGGTATACCTGCAATTGCAGAAGAATTGATTATCTCAAGAGATATAGAATTATTAAGATATACCAACTCAAGTTTACATATTACCGGAGTATCAACTGCGAAAGGCATTACAATGATTGCAGCTGCAAAAAAAGAAGGCCTTTCATTAACATGTAGTGTAACTCCATATCACTTATTTTTTACAGAAGAAGATTTAAAAGAGTATAATACACTTTTAAAAGTATTCCCTCCTTTAAGAACAAAGAAAGACCAAGAAGCTTTATTGAATGCAGTTGAAGAAGGTATTGTAGATTGTATTAGCTCACACCATCTTCCACAAGACTGGGACGGTAAAACGATTGAATTTGAAAATGCAAAAGCTGGTATTGCTAGTATCGAAACAACTTTTAGTGCTGTTTTACAAAAAATTCCTACCTTAACTGAAGAAAAAATTGCTGCATTATTCTCGATTAATGCAAGAAAAATATTTAAAATAAACTCGGCTTCAATACAAGAAAATCAAATCGCTGATTTAACCCTATTTAATACTTCAGAAAATACTCAAATGAGTCAATCAGTTTCTGCAAGTAAATCTGCCAATTCACCTTTCTGGGACATATCTCTAAAAGGTAAAGTAATTGGTACGGTTGTTAAAAATTCATTACATATCAACAAATAAAATTTAGAAAAATGGAAAATACAGTAACAAGTCATATTGTAAAAGGAGCTATTTTAAGTGCAATTTCAATTGTATTCAGCGTAATAGTGTATGTATTTAATTTATACGAAATGTCTTGGTTAAGTTGGATTAATTATGCCATATTTATTGGAGGCTTAATTTATGGAGCTGTTTTATATGCAAATCAAAATAACAATAATGTTACTTTCGGTAATGTATTCGCTCATGGATTCAAAACCACTGCGGTAGTAATTGTGATTACTGTTTTATTTACTGTATTATCTACTAAAGTTTTATTCCCTGACATGGTAGATAAAATTGTAGACATGACTAGAGCTCAAATGGAAAAAAATCCACAAATGACCGATGAGATGATCGAACAAGCAGTTACAATGACTAAAAAGTTCTTTCTTCCTTTTGCAATTGGTGGTGCTATAATTGGAACTGGAATTTTAGGTGCAATTGGCGCAGCAATCGGTGCAGGTATTGCAAAGAAGAATCCTAATCCTTTTCAAGACAACGCAGCTTAATTAAATTATAAATGCAAATTTCAGTAGTCATACCCTCTTTTAACGAAGCGGAATCTTTGCCAGAATTAATGGCATGGATAGATCGTGTAATGCAATCTAACCAATTTAGCTACGAAGTTATAATGGTAGACGATGGAAGTGATGACAATAGTTGGGAAGTGATTGAAGATTTAAAAAAATCTTTTAATGCATTAAAAGCAATACGTTTTCAAAGAAATTATGGTAAATCTGCTGCATTAAACGAAGGTTTCAAAGCAGCCCAAGGAAATATTGTTGTGACCATGGATGCGGATTTACAAGATTCCCCAGATGAAATTCCTGAGTTTTACAAAATGATTACTCAAGATGGTTTTCATTTAGTTAGTGGCTGGAAAAAGAAACGTTACGACAACACTTTCACAAAGAATATACCTTCTAAAATATATAATGCAGTTGCTAGAAAAAGTTCTGGCATTATTTTACATGATTTTAATTGTGGTATTAAAGCCTATCAATTAAAAGTGGTGAAAAGCATAGAAGTCTTTGGTGAAATGCATCGTTATATCCCAATATTAGCTAAATGGGCTGGATTCAAAAAAATTGGAGAAAAAGTGGTTGTGCACCAAGCAAGAAAGTACGGAACAACTAAGTTTGGATGGGAAAGATTTGTAAATGGTTTTTTAGATTTAATGACTATTCAGTTTTTGTCAAAATTTGGTAAAAAACCTATGCAGTTTTTTGGATTAGTTGGTACTTTGTTTTTCTTAATTGGATTTGGATCTGTTGGATATATTACTATTTCTAAATTTTTATACCCAGAGACAAGCATTACTAATAAACCAGCTTTTTACATTGCTTTAACTTCTATGTTAATTGGTGTCCAATTATTTTTAGCAGGATTCATTGCTGAATTAATAAATAGAAATGCATCTGATCGAAACCACTATTTAATAGCTGAAAAAATAGGATGGTAAATAATTTGGTTATAATAGGCCCAGCATGGCCACTTCGTGGTGGCTTAGCTGCATTTGATGAGAAGTTAGCTATTACATTCAATAATAAAGGAATTCCAAGCACTATTGAAACATTCTCATTACAATATCCTCAGTTTCTTTTTCCTGGAAAAACTCAATATAGAGAGGAAGCTGCACCAGTTGGTATTCTTATCAATGTTTCAATTAATTCCATCAATCCATTAAATTGGATCAAAGTTGGTTTAAAATTAAAAAAAGCGGCCCCTTCTTTAATTATTGTTAGATATTGGTTACCCTTCTTGGCCCCCTGTTTGGGAACTATATGTAGAATAGCTAGATTGAATAAGCACACAAAAGTTATCGCTATAGTTGATAATATGATTCCTCATGAAAAGAGACTGGGTGATGTGTTTTTTACTAACTACTTTGCTAATGGTGTAGATGGGTTTTTAACAATGAGCGATAAGGTTAAAAATGATGTAAAAACATTTTCCAATAAACCTACTGTTTTATCACCACATCCCATTTTTGATCATTTGGGGAATCCGATTTCAAAAGATATTGCAAGAAAAAATATTGGCATTGATGTGTCAACAAAATTGATATTGTTTTTTGGGTTCATAAGAAAATATAAAGGATTAGATTTATTGTTAAGAGCCATGTCCAACAGTGCTGTTAAAACAAATAATATTGAATTATTAATTGTTGGCGAATTCTATGAAGATGCAAGTCCTTATTTTGATCTAATTAAAGAACTCAATTTAGAAGATAGGGTTCATATTAAAGAAGGATTTGTAGCTGATGATCAAGTGAAGGATTATTTCTGTAGTGCTGATTTTATAATACAACCTTATAGAAATGCCACTCAGAGTGGTGTAACACCACTCGCCTATCATTTTGAAAAACCAATGCTAGTGACCAATGTAGGTGGTTTGGCCGATACCGTTCCAAATAATCAAGTAGGTATTGTCGTATCACCAAATCCAGAAGCAATAGCTGATGGGATTATTGCATTATATGACAAGGGAGAATCTTTTTATATACCACAAATTAAGATGGAGAAACAAAAATATACTTGGGAACAAATGGCCGATAATTTTTTAAATTTGCATCAACAATTATAATCAGAAAAATATGCATAGTTCTAGAATAAAAGAGATTATTAAATCATCCATTTCAGTAAAAGAGCAATTGCTTCAAAATGATGCTTTATTAGAACAAATTAATACTACAGTTAAGGTGATTACCGATGCATTTAAAAATGGTAATGCAGTATATTTTGCTGGAAATGGAGGTAGTGCAGCAGATGCACAACATTTAGCAGCTGAATTTTCAGGAAGATTTTATAAGGATAGAAAAGCGCTTCCTTCTGATGCCCTACATTGTAATACTTCTTATTTAACAGCAGTTGCAAATGATTATAGTTATGATGTGATATATTCAAGATTATTAGAAGGACTTGCAAAGAAAGGTGACATTTTAGTAGGCATTAGTACTTCAGGTAATTCAAAGAATATTGTAAAAGCTTTTGAAATGGCAGAAAGTATGGGTGTTATTACCATTGCATTTACTGGAGAGAATGGCGGCCAAATGAAATCAATGGCAAATTATTTAATCAATGTTCCTTCTAATACAACACCAAGAATTCAAGAATCTCATATTTTAGTTGGTCATATTATCTGTGAATTAGTGGAAGAAAATATATTTGGCAAATAATGACTTTCGACTTATCCCATATTAATCATGATTGGACTTTATTTTTAGATAGAGATGGTGTGATTAACGTCGAAAAGAATGAAGATTATATTCGTAAATGGGAGGAATTTGAATTCTATCCTGAAAGTCTTTTGGCACTACCCTTGTTAGCCAAAAAATTTCCTAGAATTATTATTACTACTAACCAAAAAGGGGTTGGTAAAGGTTTGATGTCTGAAGATGATTTAAAGGATATTCATACTAATATGGTTCAACAAATTGAATTGGTGAATGGAAGAATTGATCATATTTATTATTGTACCGATTTGGATAATGATTCGCCTAATAGAAAACCACAAGCAGGGATGGCTTTCCAGGCTGAAAAGCAATTTCCGCAGATTCAATTAAATAAATCTATAATAGTAGGCAATAGAATGAGCGATATGGAGTTTGGACGTAATGCTGGGATGCATACCGTATTTCTAGCTACTACACATCCAGAAACTACCTTCCCTGATACTAAAATAGATTATCGCTTTGATAATCTATTCCAGTTTGCAAAAGCTTTATAAAAGCTTCTATTGTATAAAAATCCTTAATCTAGTTTTAGAACAGCTAAGAAAGCTTCTTGAGGTATTTCTACATTTCCAATTTGACGCATTCTTTTCTTACCTTCTTTCTGCTTCTCTAATAATTTTCTCTTACGACTAATATCACCGCCATAACATTTCGCTGTTACATCTTTTCGCATGGCAGATATATTTTCTCTTGCAACTACTTTAGCTCCGATGGCAGCTTGAATGGCAATTTGGAATTGTTGTTTAGTTAATAGCTCTTTTAATTTTTCGCAAAGTTTACGGCCAAATTCAGCAGATTTACCTCTGTGAATTAAGGCGCTCAATGCATCCACTTTTTCACTGTTTAATAAAATATCCATTTTAACAATATCTGCTTCTCTAAAGCCAATCTGTGTATAATCAAAAGAAGCATAGCCTCTTGTTCCGCTCTTTAATTTATCATAGAAATCAAATACAATCTCGGTTAATGGCATTTCAAAAATTAATTCAACCCTTGTAGGGGTTAAATAGCTTTGATTTATTAAAAATCCTCTCTTACTTAAACATAGGGTAATTATATTACCTATATAATCTGGAGTAGTAATAATTTGAGCTCTGATAAACGGTTCTTCTATTCGGTCAATTTTAACCGGATCAGGCATTTCAGTCGGGTTATTTACAATAATCTTTTCCCCTCTTGTAGTATAGGCTATAAAACTTACGTTAGGTACTGTAGTAATAACAGTTTGATTAAACTCACGTTCAAGACGTTCTTGAATAATCTCCATGTGTAATAAACCTAAGAATCCACATCTAAATCCAAAACCAAGGGCTTGTGATGTTTCTAATTCAAAAGTTAAAGAAGCATCGTTTAATTGTAATTTATCCATACAATCACGTAACTCTTCAAATTCGTCTGTATTTACTGGATAAATACCAGCGAATACCATAGGTTTTACTTCTTCAAAACCATTGATCATCTCACCAGGATTATTAGCCAAGGTAATGGTGTCTCCTACTTTTACTTCTTTAGCATTTTTAATTCCTGTGATAATATATCCAACATCTCCAGCTCTAACTTCTTCTTTTGGAGTCATAGAAAGTTTCAAAACTCCCACTTCATCCGCATTATAATCTCTACCTGAAGCAACAAATCTAATTTTATCGTTCTTTTTTAATACTCCGTTCAAAATTCTATAATAAACAATAATACCTCTAAAACTATTAAATACACTATCAAAAATTAAGGCTTGTAATGGTGCTTCAGGGTCTCCCACTGGGGCAGGTATTCTTTCACATATTGCTTGTAAAATTTCTTCAATACCAATACCAGAACGACCACTAGCTAATAAAATATCCTCTTGCTTACATCCAATTAAATCAATAATCTGATCAGTTACTTCTGGTATTTTTGCACCATCCATATCGATTTTATTGATTACGGGTATTATTTCTAAATTATTGTCTAATGCTAAATATAAATTAGAAATAGTTTGTGCTTGAATACCTTGAGAAGCATCCACTAATAATAAAGCACCTTCACATGCAGCCAATGCACGGCTTACTTCATAGCTAAAATCTACGTGACCGGGTGTATCAATTAAATTTAAAGTATAGGTCTCACCCTTATGAATATAATTAATTTGAATAGCGTGGCTCTTAATGGTAATCCCCTTCTCTCTTTCTAAATCCATATCATCCAATACCTGATTCATCATTTCTCTTTCAGTAATGGTCTTGGTATGTTCTAATAAACGATCTGCCAAGGTACTTTTACCGTGATCAATATGGGCGATGATACAAAAATTTCTAATCTTCTTCATGTAGTGAAACTAGTCTTTTAAATTCTATTTTAAAGCATTTATAATTGCAGCAAATTCTGCAGCAATTAATGAAGCACCTCCAACTAAACCTCCATCCACATCTGGTTGTGAAAATAATTCTTTTGCATTTGCTGCCTTAACACTACCACCGTATAAAATGGATATTTGATCTGCAATAGCTTGACCATATTTGCTAGCAAATACAGATCTGATATAGGCATGTATTTCCTGAGCTTGTTCACTTGATGCAGTTTTACCTGTTCCAATAGCCCAAATAGGTTCATATGCAATAACCACTTTTACAATTTCTTCAGCTGATAAATGAAATAAGGAATTTTTTAACTGAGCTTCTACAAAATTATTTTGAGTACCAGCTTCTCTAATATCCAAAGATTCCCCACAACAAAAAATAGGGGTGCTATTGATAGCTAATACAGCATTTACTTTTTCTGCTAATAAAGCATCAGATTCTGCAAAATATTCTCTTCTTTCAGAATGACCTAATACAATATGTTTTACCCCAACAGATGCAAACATAGGTGCAGAAATTTCTCCCGTATATGCACCATTATTTTTATGATGACAGTTTTGAGAAGCTACATATACATTTTGCTTTCCCGCTAATTTAGCAGAAGCAGAAGCTATATAAATTGCAGGTACAGCAAAAATAGCTTCTTGATGTGCAGCTAAATGGTGTTCAGTTTGTAATAATTCATTTAATAAAGTATCTGCTTCGGATTGACTCAAGTTCATTTTCCAGTTAGCAGCAGCAATTTGCTTTCTCATGTGGTAATTTTTGTACTTATTAGGCTATTATTAGCGCTGCGAAGGTAATCAAAAATTAAGCCTAAACCTATAAAAACACTATAATTGAGACTTACTATAAATATGTTTTAAAACAAGTTCTTCCTCTTGGGAAACAGTAAAGCCTTTCATTTTCTTCCAATTGCCAATATCTTCAATTACTTTTTCGAATAAGTAGCCTGGTGTAGTACCCCAGGTGAAATTGGGTAAATTCTTAGGTAAAAGTCCATCCCCAAAAATATTGGCACTTACTCCAATATATGAACCGGTATTTATTCTTGATAAAATAGCAAAACGGCTATAATCCCCCACCAACATGCCCATTTTTTGACCAATAGTGTCCCAGACCTGCTTTGCCTCATTCCATAATTGCACTTTACCTGCCGAATTTTTCACATTACTATTGCAGGTACCTGCTCCTAAATTGCACCAAAAACCAATAATACTATCTCCCAAATAGCCATCATGTCCTTTATTAGAAAAGCCCATCATTACAACATTCTTAATTTCCCCACCTGACAAGCAAAATGGACCAATAGAAGTAGCCCCATAAATACTTGTATTCATTTTAACCACTGCTTTATGTCCTAAAACAAAAGGACCACGAATACTTGCTCCATCCATTATAACTGCTTCTCTACCAATATATATTGGACCTTCACTTGCATTTAAATTTGCACATGAAATACTAGCTCCTTCTTCTATAAAAATTTGATCTTCTCTTATAACCCTATTAGACTTATCTAAAGGTTGTGATATACGATCTTTTGTTGCTAATGTAATATCTGACTTGATTAAAGAAGCCTGTTTATGTAATAACTGAATTGCATCTTCAATGAACTCTACCTCATCAAATACTATTGGCGCTATTTCAGTTAATAAGATACTGTTAAATGTTCTTTGCTTAGTTTTAGTGGCTATCCATTTGCCTGAAGGACTAATTAATTTTTCCCCTTCTTTTAGAGAACTAATTTTATCAAATAACGCTCTAGTTGGAATGGCTGTGATATTTATAAAATACATCAGCTCATTATTTAATAAAAATGTGGATGGATATAAAACTTGTAAATAATCCTCGGTATAAATCCCAGTTTCTTCGCCAATTATTTGTTCCCATCTCTCTTGAAAACTATAAACACCAACCCTGCATTCAGCTAAAGATCGTGTTAAACTAAATGGATAGAAATTTACTCTGTCCGCAATGTCTACTAATATGTATTGCATACTGCTAAATTAGTAAACAATTTCATAGTAAATCTGCAGATTTGCTAACAGATGTTCCTTATTTGCGTATTTTTGAACTCTAATTATTTATTATGCAATTTGGATATTTCAACTACCCTATGCCAGCGAATGAACCAGTGCTTTCATATGCACCTGGTTCTTCAGAAAAAATAGCTTTAAAGAAAGCTTTAGTAGATTTAAAAAAGAAGACCTTAGATATCCCCATGTATATTGGTGGCAAGGCAGTTAGAACAGGAAAAAAAATCAGTATTCATCCACCTCATGAAATCAAACATGTATTAGGTCATTTTCATGTCGGAACTAAGCAACATGTTGATCAAGCAATTAATACTGCACTGAAAGTGCGTGAGTCTTGGTCAGAAATGAGTTGGGAAGCTAGGGCTCATATATTTTTAAAAGCGGCAGATTTATTAGCGACTAAATATCGTTTTGAAATGAATGCAGCTACAATGCTTGGGCAAAGTAAAAATGCATTTCAAGCAGAAATTGATGCTGCCTGTGAATTGATAGATTTCTTGAGATTCAATGTTCATTTTTTAAGTCAAATTTATCAACAACAACCTATCTCCGCACCAGGTATTCATAATAGAATGGAATGGAGAGGATTGGAAGGATTTGTCTTAGCTATTACTCCTTTTAATTTTACTGCAATTGGTGGTAATTTGCCAGCATCTGCTGCAATGTGTGGCAATGTGGTAGTTTGGAAACCTGCTAATACACAAATTTATTCTGCACAATTATTTATGCGAATTTTAAAGGAAGCAGGATTGCCTGATGGCGTAATTAATATTGTTTATGTAGATGGCCCAACTTTAGGGGCAACTTGTTTTAAACATCCAGATTTTGCTGGAGTGCACTTTACTGGATCGACTGGCGTATTTAATAATATGTGGAAGCAAATAGGTGAAAATATATCTAACTATAAATCTTATCCAAGAATTGTTGGTGAAACTGGTGGTAAAGATTTTGTGATGGTACATCCTACTGCAGATGTTGATACTGTTGTAACAGCTTTAGCTAGAGGTGCTTTTGAATTCCAGGGACAGAAATGTTCTGCTGCTTCAAGAGCCTATTTGCCAAGTAATATTGCCCCAGCAGTAAAAGCTAAATTAGTTAAAGCAGTTCAATCAATGAAAGTTGGCACTGTAGAAGATTTTTCTAATTTTGTTAATGCTGTTATAGATGAGAAAGCCTACGATAATATTACAAAATATATTAACAAGGCTAAGAAAGATAAGAAAGCGAAAATACTTGTTGGAGGTAATTATAGTAAATCAAAAGGCTTCTTTATTGAGCCAACAGTTATTGAAACTTCAGATCCAAAATACACTACCATGTGTGAAGAGATTTTTGGGCCAGTTTTAACTATTTATACCTATCCAGCAGCAAAATTTGAAAAAACATTAGATATTCTAAATGCTACTTCTAAATATGCTTTGACTGGATCGATTATTTCTCAAGACAGAGCTTCTATAGAACTAGCTACCAAAAAATTAAGACATGCTGCAGGGAATTTCTATATTAACGATAAACCTACCGGCGCAGTAGTTGGACAACAACCATTTGGAGGTGCTAGAGCCTCAGGCACCAATGATAAGGCTGGAAGTCAGCTTAATTTATACAGATGGTTAAGTGCTAGAACGATAAAAGAGACATTTAACCCACCAACCGACTATAAATACCCATTTTTAAACGAAGCATAGGACTGTTTTTAGACCATTTTAATGCGAAAAAACAGTATATTTGCTCCTCAAAATTAAAGGACTGTGGCCCAAAAATTTTCAAAAGAAACCTACCTGTATTGGTACGAATTGATGCAATTAATCCGTCAATTTGAATCAAAATCAGAAGAAATGTATAAAATGGCTGGTAAAATCAGAGGATTTTTCCACGTTTACAATGGACAGGAAGCTATTGCAGCTGGTTGTATGACTGCAACTAACCATGAAGATCCATTTATTACAGGATATCGAGATCATGGTTTAGCCCTAGCAAAAGGAATGAGTCCAAATGCCGCTATGGCCGAATTGTATGGTAAAGCAACTGGTTGTTCTAAAGGAAAAGGTGGAAGTATGCACTTTTTCGATAAAGAAAACTATTTCTTTGGTGGTCATGGTATCGTGGGTGCACAAATTGGGACAGGAGCTGGTTTAGCATTTGCAGAACAATATCGTGGTTCTAAGAATGTTGTATTGTGTTTCTTTGGTGATGGTGCTGCAAGACAAGGTATGTTACATGAAGTATTCAACTTAGCTATGCTTTGGAAATTACCAGTAGTATTTATTTGCGAGAATAATAACTATGCAATGGGTACTTCTATCGAAAGAACCAGTAATGTTATTGATATCTATAAATTAGCAGATGCTTATGAAATGCCTTCTGATAAAATTGATGGCATGACACCAGAACTAGTACACGAAGGTGTTGCTAGAGCTGTTAAAAGAGCAAGAGATGGCGAAGGCCCTACTCTTTTAGAAATGAAAACTTATAGATATAGAGGACATTCAGTATCTGACCCTCAAAAGTATAGAACCAAGGATGAGGTAGAAGAATACAAGAATCAAGATCCAATTACAAAAGTTACAAAAACAATATTAGACAATAACTATGCATCTGAAGCGGATTTAAAAGCAATTGATGAAAAGATCAATGCAATTGTAGAAGCTTCTGTAAAATTTGCTGAAGAAAGCCCATGGCCAGATGATAGCGAAGTATTAAAAGATGTATACATAGATCAAAATTATCCATTCATCGTAGACTAATTACAACCATTTATATGAGCGATTTACAACAAGAACAGGCACAAGCAACAGTATCAGTATCAAAGAAAAACCAACAATTAATCATTTACTTAATACTAGGTGGAATGATTACTGCGGGTGCTATTTTTGGATATACAGAATTATACCAAAAACCAAGAGAAGCTAAAGCAGCTGACGCTATGTTTATGGCAGAAAAATATTTTGCAAATGATTCTTCAACATTTGTGTTAAATGGAGATGGTCAAAGTAAAGGTGTTTTATACATAATCAAAGAATTCAGTGGAACTAAAGCAGCTAATTTAGCAAAATATTATGCTGGTGTAAGTTATTTTAGATTGAATGATTTTAACAAGTCAGTTGAATATTTAAAAGACTTTTCTACAGATGCAAAACAAATTCAAGCAGTCGCTTATGGAACTTTAGGTGATGCTTATGCTTCTTTAAACAAAGTTGATGATGCAGTGAGCCATTACAAAAAAGCAGGCACCTATTTTCCAGAAGATGAAGCTATCTCTTCAGAATATTTATTTAGAGCTGCAGCTTATTTAGAACTAAACAACAAAGCGGAGGAAGCGATTGAATTATATACTAAGATCAAAAATGAATATCCGAAATCTGAAAAAGGATTCATGGCAGACAAGTATATCAACAGATTAAAGATTCAACCATAAATTTTCCCACAAAGGGTCAATAAATATTTCTAAAAGAGTCTCCCAACGGAGACTCTTTTTTTACTTATATTTGATTATGAAAGTCCAATTATTCATCCCCTGCTTTATGGATCAATTATATCCACAAGTGGCCTTTAATACCATTAAAGTATTAGAAAAAGCTGGATGTGAAGTAATCTATAATCCTAATCAAACTTGTTGCGGACAACCAGCATTTAATGCAGGTTTTTGGGGTGAATCAAAAGACGTTTGTACCAAATTTGTTCAAGATTTTGAAGGTGCAGATTATATAGTTTCTCCTAGTGCAAGTTGTACTGGTTTTGTTAGAAATAATTATGGAAAGATTTTTGAAAACAATGCTTTTCAAAGTCCAGCAAAAAAAGTTAAACAACGCATGTATGAATTATCTGAATTCTTAGTTCAAATATTAGGCATTACAGATTTAGGTGCAAGCTTCAAAGCCAAAATTACTTATCATGATAGCTGTGCTGGCTTGAGAGAATGTAAAATAAAAGAAGAGCCTAGAAAATTATTAGCTGCTGTTGAAGGCATAGAATTGGTTGAAATGAATGATGTTGAAACATGTTGTGGTTTTGGAGGTAGTTTCGCAGTCAAATATGATACCATTAGTACATCCATGGCAGATCAAAAAATAGACAACGCAATTGCCACCGAAGCAGAATATATCATAAGCACAGATACAAGTTGTTTAATGCATTTAGAAGGAAGAATTAATAATAATGGACAATCTATCAAAGTCTTACATTTAGCCGATATTTTAGCTGCAGGATATTAATTAAAAATTTGAGTTATGGCATATTGGTTAATCAAATCGGAACCCTTTAAATATTCTTGGGATCAATTTGTTAAGGATAAGAAAACCTTCTGGGACGGAGTAAGAAATTATGGTGCTAGAAATAATTTACGCTCTATGAAGAAAGGTGATTTAGCCTTTTGGTACCATAGTAATGAAGGAATGGAGATTGTAGGAATTGCCAAAGTTGTCAAAGAATCCTATCAAGATCCAACTACAGAAGAAACAGCTTGGTTAGCAGTAGATTTTGCACCACTAAAAAAGTTAAAAAATCCAGTAAGATTAGCAGACGTTAAAGCCAATACTAATTTAAAAAATATGGCTTTGGTTAAATTAGGTAGATTATCAGTTCAGCCCGTTACAGATAAAGAATGGGAAGAAGTGATGAAAATGAGTGAAGGGAAGTAAATACACTCATTTTATTTAAAGAAAGTATAGCCAATAAAAATGGCAATCACCACCCCTATTAGATCTGCAAATATTCCAGCCCAAATAGCATATCTAACTTTCTTTATACCAACACTGCCAAAGTATAATGCAATTATATAAAAAGTAGTATCTGCAGAACCTTGGAATATAGATGCTAGCTTTCCTACAAAAGAATCTGGGCCACTAGTTTGAAAAATATCCAACATCATTCCTCTAGCTCCACTCCCACTTAAAGGTTTCATTATGGCAACAGGTAAAGCAGGTATGAATTCTGTATTAATACTTGTTAATTGAATCAAATAGGTAATACCATTTAAAATATAAGTCATTGCGCCGCTGTCTCTGAAAACTCGAATGGCAACTAACATAGCTACTAAATACGGTATGATTTTAAGAACAACATCAAATCCGTTTTTTGCACCTTCAATAAAGGCATCAAAAACGGAAACTTTTTTATACACACCGCCTAGAATAATAATTACAATAATAAAAATTAATAAACCATTTCCAACTACTTTAGATACCACTTCTTTATCTGCTGGACTCAATCCGTTGACTAATAAAAGTACACCGCTCATTAAACCAATAAGGCCTAATAACCAACTTATGAGTACCTTATCCCATTTCAATTTTTGATAAAAACCTACCATTAAAATAGAGGCTAATGTTGTGCCAATAGTTGCTAAAACACATGGAATAAAAATACTTGCAGCATCTGTAGATCCAGCTGCTAATCTATAAGAAATAATGGTTAAAGGAATAATTGTTAATCCAGAAGTATGTAAAACAAGGAACATGATCTGGGCATTAGTTGCTTTATCTTTTTCTGGATTTAAACTTTGAAGACTTTCCATAGCTTTTAAACCAAAAGGAGTTGCGGCATTATCTAAACCAAGCATATTGGCACTAAAATTCATTACCATTTGACCCATGGCAGGATGATTGGCAGGTACTTCCGGAAATAGTCTACTTAGGAATGGATTCATCCATTTGGCTAACTTTTGGATAGCTCCGGCTTTTTCTGCAATATTCATCAATCCAAGAAAGAAAACCATAGTGCCTGCAAGTGGAAAAGCAACGTCCATTACAGATAATTTTGCCGAATCGAATATACCATCAGCTAATAACTTAAAAATGGCTGTATCACCCAAGAAGATCAATTTAAACAAGGCAATTATAAAGGCAATTACAAAAAATGCCACCCAAATGATATTTAAAGCCATAAAGTAGAATTGTTTATGGTACTAATATAGCCCATTTTGCAATTAGAATTGTATTTTTGCGGTCTTAAAATCAATACAATTATGGCTTTACAGGCAGGCATCGTGGGATTACCAAATGTGGGAAAATCAACCTTATTTAATGCAGTTAGTAATAGTGCAAAAGCACAAGCAAGTAACTATCGATTTTGTACTATCGAACCTAATGTGGGTTTAGTAGATGTACCAGATAATCGAATCAGTCAATTGGCAGAATTGATCAATCCAACAAGAGTGGTTCCAACTCAATTAGAGATTGTAGATATTGCAGGTTTAGTGAAAGGTGCAAGTAAAGGAGAAGGTTTAGGAAATAAATTTTTAGCAAATATTAGAGAAGTAAGTGCAATCATACATGTTATTAGATGTTTTGAAGATGAGAATGTATTAAGAGAAGAAGGTGTAATTAATCCTATCAGTGATAAAGAAATTATTGAAACGGAATTACAATTAAAAGACTTGGATAGTGTAGAGAAGAAAATGCAGCGTACTGAAAAAATGGCTAAGACAGATCCAAAGGCCAAAGTTGAATTAGAGATATTACAAAGATGTAAAGCACATTTAGAACAAGGAAAAAGTATCCGTTCTCTAGGTTTAGACAAAGAAGAAAGAATCGCTATTGCGGATATCTTTTTACTAACTGAAAAGCCTGTAATGTATGTTGCTAATGTGGATGAAAAATCTATGCATACAGGAAATGCATTTTCAGAGAAATTAGTAGCTATGGCAAAGGAAGAAGGTGCCGAAGTAATTGTAATGTGTAATAATATCGAAGCACAGATTTCTGAATTAGAAGATCCAGATGACAAAGCATTGTTCATGGAAGAGTATCAAATGAAAGAACCCGCATTGAATAGGTTAATTCAATCTGCATACAAATTATTGAATTTAGAAACATATTTTACTGCAGGTGTGCAAGAAGTAAGAGCATGGACGATAGGAAATGGTTGGAAAGCTCCTCAAGCAGCAAGTGTGATTCATACAGATTTTGAAAAAGGTTTTATCAAAGCAGAAGTTATTGCATTTGATGATTTTATCAAATTTAAGAGTGAAGCTGCTTGTAGAGATAATGGTAAATTAAGAATTGAAGGCAAAGAATATATTGTAAAGGATGGTGATGTTATGCATTTTAGATTCAATGTTTAATCTATAATAATGAAGTATATTTCTATAATTACATTAATATCTATATTGTCTTCTTGTCAATCTGCAAATAACAGTACAGATAGTTCCAATAATGTACCAGTCCCTTCCACAATTGCTTTACAATACGAAATTGTGAAAATTCACACACATGATACTGCATCCTATACACAGGGTTTAGAATGGAATAATAATGAATTAATAGAAGGAACAGGAAATTACGGCAAAAGTGTCTTGCATAAATTAGACTATTCTATGAAAACAATTGGCAAGAAAGTGCAATTGCCAGTTTCTGAATTTGGAGAAGGAATTACCGTTTTCAAAGACAAGATTTATCAGTTAACATGGAAAGAAAATAAGGTATATGTATATGATGCCAAATCCTTAGTGAAAGAAAAAGAATTATATTGGCCATATGAAGGATGGGGTTTGACACACAATGATAGTTCTTTGATTATTTCTACAGGAGGTAGTAATATCTATTTTGTTAACCCTGATAATTTCGCAATACAAAAAACTTTGGGAGTATATAATCAATTTGGATATGTTAGTGATATTAATGAGTTAGAATACATTGATGGTAAAATTCTGGCCAATATATATTTGACGAATGATATTATATTCATTGATCCAAATTCTGGTCAAGTAAAGGAAATGATGAATTTTGACCAATTATTGGCTCAGGCAAATGTAAAGACTGATCCAAGTTCTATTGATCCTGGCTATGTATTAAATGGTATTGCTTACCACCCTACTCTCAAAACAATCTTTATTACTGGTAAATGTTGGCCGATTATGGCTGAGATTAAAATCAAATAGTTACAAGCTTTTCTTCTTTATCTCATAAATTATAGAACTCGCTTTTTCTGGATTATTAATAGCTTTTATATTAGAAATACAAGCTATGAAGCCTGCTCTAATGATTCCCCAAAAACCGGTTTTTTTATATTTTTCACTCAATAAACTAACATAAAAACTATCAAACCACATAGGTTTGGTTTGAACTAATTGTAAATCGAATTGATTGAGTAAAATACGCATTGATGCAGGTGAAAAATGGTATAAATGTCTAGGTACATCATATGCTGCCCAATATTTCTTATAATAATGAGCATCAAAACTTGTATAGTTTGGTACTGCTATAATAAGTCTTCCATTGGGTTTTAATATTTTGCTAAATGTCTTAAAATAACCTTTTAAATCGTGAACATGTTCAAGCACATGCCATAAACAAATAACATCCTGTGTGTTTTCTTCTATTTGATATAATGTATCAGTAGCAAGTAGATGTAAATTATAATTCTCTAAAGCTTTTTGCCTACTAGATGCATCAGGTTCAAGAGCTGTTATTTCCCAATTTTTTTCATGCATAGCATTTGCAAATGCACCTGTGCCAGCACCTATTTCTAATAATTTGCCTTTGTAGCCGGTAAATAAAGATTGAACCCAACTAGATTTTTGATCCAGGGTTCTTTTTCTAACAGCATGATATAACTGATTCATCCAACCAGTTTTTGTATCTGAATGAGATATATAATCAGGAAAATTATAGTATGGAGCTATTTGATCAGCTGGAGGAATAGGGAAAGTATATTTTAATGAACAGTTCGCACATTCAATAATGTCAAAAGATTCCCTTGTCAAGGAGTAATCTTTCGTATGCAATAAATTATCTATATCGCTTTTATTACATATTGGACAAGGACTGAATGGTTCTTTGTTCATTAATGATAAAATTTAAATAAAATTGCTACTAAGGATATAATGGCAATTATTGATGC